>DASXXS010000373.1:0-9684 GCA_036502925.1 Xanthobacteraceae bacterium | reverse complement strand
GGCCGCGCCGCCGACTTTGCCTATCTGGCGGAAATCTTCGTGCAGGCCGGCGCCCACAGCGTCATTCTCGATTTCACCAACATCGACGATGCCGGCGGCAACCTGATGACCATGGCCAGCCAGGTCCGCAGCGCGGTCGCCTTCGTCTACAAGAACGCGGCAAGCTTCGGCGGCGATCCCGACCGGCTCTATGTCAGCGGCCATTCCTCCGGCGGCCATCTCGGCGGCACGGTGGTGGCCGCCGACTGGCGCAGGGATTTCGACCTGCCCGGCGACCTGGTGAAGGGCGCCCTGTTGTGCTCCGGCATGTACGACCTCAAGCCGGTGCGGCTCTCGGCTCGCTCCAATTACGTCAGGTTCACCGACGCGATCGAGCAGGAGCTCAGCGCGCTGCGCCATCTCGACCGGATCGCCTGCCCGCTGATCGTGGGCTACGGCACCTACGAGACGCCCGAATTCCAGCGCCAGGCGCGCGACTTTGCCGCCGCCTTGCAGGCCGCCGGCAAGCCGGTCCGGCTCCTGGTCGGCGGGGGCTACAATCACTTCGAGATGCTGGAGACGCTGGCCAATCCCTACGGCCTGCTCGGCCGCGCCGTGCTCGAGCAGATGCGAATTCCGCTCCGATGACGGCAACCCGGACGCATGCCCGTTATCGCTCGATGGGAAGCGAGCTGATGCAGCGCGAATCGATACCCAGTTGGCAGGCCCGCCTCGCCAGCCTCGTGCTGCGTCACACGTTCAAGCCGCGATTGGCCAGGGCGGTAACCGTCACGGATATACGTGCCGCGACGAGTGCCCGTATCGGCTTTCGGCTCCCCGCCGATGTCAGGATCACCGCGGCGACGCTGGGCGAGGTTCCCGGTGAATGGGTGGAATCGCGCACCGGACCGGCCGGGGCGGCGCTTCTGTACGTGCACGGCGGAGGTTACGTCGCCTGCTCGGCGCGAACGCACCGGCCGTTCACCTGCGCCTTCGCCCAACGCGGATTTCGCGTCTTCGCGCCCGATTACCGGTTGGCGCCGGAGCATCCGTTTCCGGCCGGATTGAGCGACGTGATCGCTGCCTACCGGGCTCTTCGCGCAACGGCGCCGGCAAGCGCCGCGCCGGTCATTGCCGGAGATTCCGCGGGCGCCGGTCTTGCGCTGGCGGCGATGCTGGCATTGCGCGACGCCGGCGGCGATTTGCCTGCCGCAGCGGCGTTGTTTTCCCCGCTTGGCGATCTGGTCGAAATGGGCGGCTCGCGCCTGTTCAACGACCGGCGATGCGCCATGTTTCACGGCCGCGGCATCGCGCGCCTGGCCGACCTGTATCTCGCGGGCGCCGATCCCCGCCTTCCGCTGGCCTCGCCCGCGCTGGGCGATTTCGCCGGGCTGCCGCCGCTGCTCGTTCATGTCGGTGCCGAGGAGACCCTGCTCGACGATTCCAGGTGCATCGCCGAGCGCGCGCGCGCGGCGGGCGTGCGCGTCGAGCTTTCGATCTGGCCCGCGGTCCCCCACGTCTGGCCGCTGTTTCATCGCCTGATCCCCGAGGGACGGCGGTCGCTGGCACTTGCCGCGGACTTTCTGCATGGCGCGACCGCAGGCGCAACCGGCATCCGGGTGGAGCGGCGGTGACCGCGAGCGCGCGCGACCTTTCCGGCCGGCCCGATCCCCGTTCGGCGGGAAGCCGATCAAGCTTCGACGTGCTCGTCGTCGGCAGCGGCTTTGCCGGCATCTGCATGGGCGTGCATCTGCGCCGGCTGGGCCTGCGGTTCCTCATTCTGGAGCGCGCGTCCGATATCGGCGGCACGTGGCGGGACAACACCTATCCGGGCTGCGCCTGCGACATCCCCTCGCACCTGTATTCGTTCTCTTTCGAGCCCAATCTGAATTGGAGCCGCATCTATCCGAGCCAACCGGAGATTTTGGCTTATCTCCACCGCTGCGTCGACAAATACCGGCTTGCCGACAACATCCTGCTCGACTCCGAGGTCCGCGAAGCCGTCTTCGACGAGCGCGCCCGCCTCTGGCGCGTTCAGACGCAGCGAGGGGAGGTGTTCTCCGCCGGCGTTCTGGTGTCCGCAATGGGCCCCCTCAGCCGGCCGGCCCTGCCGGCGATCCCGGGCCGCGAGCGCTTCAAGGGCAGGGCGTTTCATTCCTCGGCGTGGGACCACGGGCTCAACCTCGCGGGCAAAAGGGTCGCCGTCATCGGTGCCGGCGCCAGCGCGATCCAGATCGTTCCGCAGATCGCGCCGCAGGTGGAGAAGCTCGCGGTCTTCCAGCGCACGCCGCCGTGGATAGTCCCCAAGTGGGACGGGCGGATCAGCGATCGGCCGCGCCTCATCTTCAGGCGCGTGCCGGGCTCCATGCGGCTGTTTCGTTCGCTGCTCTACTGGCTGCACGAATCGCTGGCGCTGGGATTGCTCAACCCGAAGCTGCTGCGGCCGATGCGGGGATTCGCTCTCGCGCATCTTGCCCGCAACATCGCCGATCCCTTGCTGCGTCAGGCGCTGACGCCGAGCTATACGATCGGCTGCAAGCGAATTCTGCTTTCCAACGATTACTATTCGGCGCTCGCTCGCCCGAACGTCGAGCTGGTCACCGACGGCATTGCCGAGATCCGCGACTGGAGCATCGTCACGCGCGATGGCACCGACCGTCCGTTCGACGTCATCGTCTTTGCCACCGGCTTCCGCGCCAGCGACCTGCTTACGCCGCTGCGCATCATCGGTCGGGACGGCGCCGATCTGGGGACGGCCTGGCGCGAGGGCGCCGAGGCTTTCCGCGGCGTGACGATGGCGGGCTTCCCGAACCTGTTCATGCTGGTCGGACCCAATACGCTGTTGGGACACAACTCCATGATCTTCATGATCGAGGCGCAGGTACATTACATCGTGCAGTGCCTGAAATGGCTGCGCCGGCGCGTTGGCTCGAGCATGGATCCGCGGCCCGAGGTGCAAGCGCGGTTCAATCGCGATCTGCAGGGGCGGATGCAAGGCAGCGTGTGGGCTTCCGGATGCAAGAGCTGGTATCTCGACGCCGCCGGCAAGATTGTCACCTTGTGGCCGGGGTCGACGGCGCGCTACTGGCTGCTGACGCGCCGGCTCTCGCCGAGCCACTATCGGCTGTCTCCCGGCGCATGATCGCAACACCGGCGGCTCATCGGCAGTCCCGGGATGACAACGCGCGGTTCCGCGACGGGTAGCGCATGATGCAGGTCCTGCGGGGAAAACGAGCCTTGGTGACCGGCGCCGCATCGGGTATCGGCCGCGCCATTGCGCTGGCGCTCGGCCGCGAGGGCGCCGACCTCTACCTCCTCGATATCGACGAAGAAAATCTTGCGCTGACCGCGCGCGCGGCGGACCGGCTGGGCGTCTCGGTTGCAACCGTCGCCTGCGACCTGGCGCAGCCCGCGCGGATCAGCGCCGCGGTCGGTGCGCTCATCGCGGGCTGGGGCCGGCTCAATATCCTGGTGAACAGCGCCAGCATCGCCTATTACGGGCCGACCCACCAGATGACCACGCAACAGTGGAACCGGCTCCTGTCCGTCAATCTGCTGGCGCCGATCCAGCTGGTGCACGAGCTGCTGCCGCTGCTGGCGGCCGAGGAGGAGGCGCACATCCTCAACGTCTCCAGCATTTTCGGCCTCGTGCCGATGCGCAAGGGCGCCGCCTATCAAACGAGCAAATTCGGCCTGGTAGGATTTTCCGCGGCGCTGCGCGCCGAATACGGCCGGCGCAGCTTCGGCGTGACCGCGCTTTGTCCGGGCTTTGTCCGCACGCCGATGCTGGAGACCTATGCCATGGGCAGCGGCGAGGACAAGCGGCATGCGATACCGCGCTGGGCGAGCATGGATGCGGACAAGGTGGCGGCGCGGGCGATCCTCGCCATCCGCAAGAACGAGGGACTGGTGGTGATGCACCCGCTGGCGAGCGTGCTGTGGCGGCTGGCGCGGCTCTCGCCAGGCCTGGTCGATTGGGTTACGCGCGAGGGCTGGCGCCGCCGCAAGCCGCTGCAAATCCCGCCGCGGTGACGCGCCGCGGCGGCGGCCGCCGGCGCCGATCGGGCGGAGCGGCATTGCAATTGCCGCCACGGCGTTGTTGTGACAATGACTTTGCGGTCTGCATGGGGCTGGCCGGAGGTTTTTTTGACAGCGAGCGTCTCGGTGATTCGGCGGCGGCATGTCTTCTATGTGGCGGGCTACGATCCGCGTGGCGCGGCGGGCTACTACGACCTGTTCCGGCGCTCGTGGAAGCGCTGCCGCGGCGTCTGGCATTTCGCCGGCACGCTCGGAGAGCTCGAGCTCGACTCGGATTTGATCGCGCATTGGGACATCGAGGCCGCGGGTCCGAACTGGCGGGTGGCCACGCGTTACGAATTCCTGCGGCTGGAGGCCATCATCGGCGCCAACATGGCGCAGCCGCTGTGGCGGCAGGTGCCGCGCGCCATCGCCTGGGCGGCCAACGATCTGGTCACCGGTACCACGGCACGCATCTACCGGGCGTCGTGGCGGTTTTGCCTCCACCTGCTCTATTTTCAGCTGTTGCTGTGGCTATGGCTCGCGCTGGCTCTCGCCGCCGGTTGGCTGGCGGGGCTCGCCGCCGCGCGGTTTGGCGGCCTGCCCGCGGGCGCGGCGCTCGCCGTCGGCGGCGGCAGCGGGATCGCCTGCTTCTGGTTGCTGCGGCCGCTCGCCGACCGCTGGCAGGTGCTGCAGATCAACAGTTGCTGGCCGTATCTGCGCCGGCTGGCGCGGGGCCTGCCTACCGCTTTCGATGCACCGATCGATTCCTACGCGGCGCGGATCGTTGACGCCGCGCGCGCCAATCAAGCCGATGAGATCGTCGTCGTCGGCCACAGCGCCGGCGGCATCACCTCGCTTGCGGTGGCTGCACGCGCGCTCGAGCTCGATCCGAATCTGGGCCGGCACGGATCACGCGTGGTTCTGTTGACGCTGGGATCGGTGATGCCCGCGGCCGCGCTTGATCCCGCTGCGGGGAGATTGCGGGACATGGTCAGGCGCATCGCCGCCGAGCCGTCGCTGACATGGATCGATTGTCGGTCGAAGAAGGATCACCTGAATTTTTGGCAGATCGATCCGGTTGAAGACGTCGGCGTGAAGCTTGCGGCGCGTCACAACCCGCTGATCTGGTCGGTGTCGATCAAGGAGATGTTGTCGCCGAAATCCTACGCCCGGCTGAAATGGAGCCCGTTCCGGCGCCACTATCAGTTCATCATGAGCGGCGATCAGCGGGCGCACTACGACTATCTCATGCTGGTGGCGGGTCCGGCCGCGCTGGCGCAGTGGGCAAGCCATCCCGGGCAAATGGCTGAGGCCTTCGGGCCGGACGGCGCGTTCACCGGCGAGGCCGGCGCCGGCACAATGGCGGCCGACGCGCTCGCGCAAGATCGCATCTGACCAAGCCACCGTGCTCTCCTGCTTACCTCCCCCTGCAAGGGGGAGGGCGACCCGCGAAGCGGGTCGGGTGGGGGTCACGCCAAGCAACAAGCACCGAGTTCTGAATGGAAGCGGGACCCCCACCCGGCGCCTGCGGCGCCACCCTCCCCCTTACAGGGGGAGGGAAACAGCGCACGCCGGCGGGATTTGGCAATTCGGCAATGTCGGCATTGCGGCGGCGGCCCTGACCGGGCACAATGCCGCCTGGCACGACATCGCATCGGGTTGGATCGGGATGGTTGGACCGGCCGGGCTTTCGGGCAAGGTGTAGGGTCCGGCTCCTGATCGTGAACGCCGGTCAAGGAACAAACCCGTCGTGAGCGCGCCTGTCATGAGCCCCTCTGCCATGAGCCACTTGCCATGAGCTACTCTGTCAATGAGCTACTCTGTCAATGGGCTACTCTGTCAATGAGCTAGTCCCATGAGCTACTCTGTCATCAACCAGCTCGGTTGAATGAAGCGAGCAGAACACAGCCTCAAATTGGGAAGAGACCACAGGAGCATGAGATGAAGACCAAAAATCGATTGTGCTTGAGCGTGGCGGCGATCGCCGTCGCGGCATTCATGAGTGCGCCGTCCGCACAGCTTCGCGCCCAGCAGGCCGCCAATCCGGCGATCCATGTCGGCGCCAACGATATCGGCGGCGTGGTCACCGGGCCGGGCGGGCCGGAGGCCGGCGTCTGGGTGATCGCGGAGACGACCGAGCTCGGGACCAAGATGGCCAAGATGGTGGTCACCGACGATCAGGGCCGCTACGTGATGCCCGATCTTCCCAAGGCCAAATACAGCATCTGGGTGCGCGGCTATGGCCTGGTGGATTCGGCCAAGGTGCAGAGCGAGCCCGGCAAGACGCTCAACCTGACCGCCGTCAAGGCGCCCGACGAGAAGGCGGCGGCGCAATACTATCCGGCGATCTACTGGTTCGCGATGATGAAGATTCCGGAGAAGAGCCAGTTCCCCGGCACCGGGCCGAACGGCAACGGCATCAGCACGGGCATGAAGAACCAGGGCGAATTCCTCGACCTGGTCAGGACCGACGGCTGCGTCACCTGCCATCAGCTCGGCAACAAGGCGACGCGCGAGATCCCGAAGGAGCTCGGCGAGTTCAAGACCGGCTTCGAGGCGTGGACGCGTCGCATCCAATCCGGCCAGGCCGCCACCAACATGATCAATAACCTCGATCGCATGGGGACCAACGCGGCCCTGAAGATGTTCAGCGACTGGACCGACCGGATCGCCGCCGGCGAATTGCCGGCCTCCAAGCCGCAGCGGCCGCAGGGCGTCGAGCGCAATGTCGTGGTGACCGTGTGGGACTGGTCGAGCCCCACCGCCTATCTGCACGATTCGATCTCGACCGACCGGCGCAATCCCACCCTCAACGCCAATGGGCCGCTGTTCGGCGCGACCGAGAACTCGACCGACAATCTGCCCGAGTTCAATCCAGCCAAGAACACGGTCACTCAGGTCAAGATCCCGGTGCGCGACCCCAAGACGCCGAGCACCAAGGACGACCCGATGCTGGCGGCGTCGCCCTATAACGGGCCCGATCCGATCTGGGACAGCCAGGCCGTCGTCCACAATCCGATGTATGACGAGCTGGGGAACCTGTGGGTCACCGCCCGCATCCGTCCAGCCGCCAACCCGGACTTCTGCAAGAAGGGCTCGGACCTGGAATCGGCGAAGCTCTTCCCGCTCGCCACGTCGGGCCGCCAGCTGGCGATGCTCGACCCCAAGACGGGCAAGTTCACGCTGATCAATACCTGCTTCCCGACCCATCACCTGGAGTTCGGCTACGACAAGAACGACACGCTGTGGACCAGTGCCGGCGGCCCGCAGGCCAATGTGGTCGGCTGGCTCAACACCAAGATGTTCCGCGAGACCGGCGACGAGCAGAAGTCGCAGGGTTGGACGGCGCTGATCATCGACACCAACGGCAAGGGCAAGCGCGAGGGCGAATACACCGAGCCCAACCAGCCGGTCGATCCCACCAAGCAGCACCGCATCAATGCGGCGTTCTACGGCGTATCGCCGAGCCCGGCCGACAATTCCGTGTGGGGCTCCACGCTCGGCTATCCCGGCGGCATGGTCCGGCTCGATCCGGGCGCGAACCCGCCCGCGACCGCGCTCGCGGAAATCTACAATGTGCCGGAGCCCGGCTACTCGCCGCGCGTCATGAATATCGACACGCAGGGTGTGGTCTGGACCTCGCTCGCCAGCGGCCATCTGGCGAGCTTCGACCGCCGCAAGTGCAAGGTCTTGAACGGCCCGACCGCGACCGGCAACCATTGCCCGGAAGGCTGGACGCTCTATCCGTATCCCGGACCTAATTTCGCGAATGTGACCGATCCGGGCAGCGCCGAGGCGAGCTACGCCACCTGGGTCGACCAGCATGATACGCTGGGCCTCGGCAAGGACGTGCCGATCTCCACCGGCAACGAGAACGACGCGTTGATGGCACTGGTGAACGGCAAGTTCGTCATGCTGCGGGTCCCATATCCGGAGAGCTTCTACGCCAAGGGCATGGATGGCCGCATCGATGATCCTAACGGCGGCTGGAAAGGCCGCGGCATCTGGACCACGGCCGGCAACCGCACGCCGTTCCACGTCGAAGGCGGCAAGGGCAGCCTGCCCAAGGTCGTGCACTTCCAGGTGCGGCCCGATCCGCTGGCGGACTGATCGCCGCCCGATCGCGTTTCAAGCAAGAAACCAACCCCGCCCGGCAGCAATGCCGGGCGGGTTTTCTTATGGCTTCCGGGGCCCCTTTTTGACTCCTTGGAGTCGGCGCCGCGGGCGCTCGCTTTAAGAACTTGTTTACCATGTGCCGGGCAGTATCAGCTTAACGATTTGGCAAGTCTGTCGGCCAAGGGCGGAGAACCATATGCAGTGGCTCCGGGAACACATGCGAAATCACATCAGCGGCGGGCCTTCGATCGAACCGGGCGAGGAGGTGCTGAATTTCCGGCGCGCTGCGCCCGAGCCGGGCAAGCATCGGGACGGCGACGCGGTCGCGCTCGTCTATCAGGCGGCCGACGCGGTGCGGGGCGCACAGGATCGCGCCGCCCAGATCGAGGCGCGCGCCGAGGATCTGGTCAAGCTCGCGATCGAGAAGCTGCAGATCGCGGAGAACCGGATCCGCTCCGCCGAGGTCGAGCAGCGGGCCGCCGAGGCGGGAATGAACGAGGCCAGCGCCCGCATTCAGGCGACGGAGACGGCCCTGCAGCGCGCGCTTTCCCGGATTGCCGCCCTTGAAGCGCAGCTGTCGGAGGCCGAGCCGCGGGCGCACGCCGCCGAAACGCGCGCTGCCGAGGCCGAGAAGGCGCTCAGGCGCATCGAGCACGCCATCCGCACCCAGATACTCGATGGCGGCCGGGGCGCGCCGCGCAAATCGGCGGCCGCTTGAAGGGTAGCGCTCCGAAGCCTCAGGCCGCCTCGATCTTTGTCGCCTTGCGAAAGGTGGTGCGGATGACCTGCGTTTCGCAACGCTCGCACGCATAAGTAGAGTCCTCCAGATCGGAGGGCGGCTTGGTGGGCGCGACGGTGCGAAAGACCAGCCGTCCGGTACAGACCGGGCAAGGCATGATCAAGGACGGCAACTGAGAAGATGCAACCCGCTGCTGGCGCATCCAAGCCCTCCAAACGCGAAACATGGCGATTTTTGGAGGCATTTGGCCGGGAGTCAAGCATTTTTGTGCGCTGCACACATTGCATCGCGAAATACTGCCGCCGCGCGGCAAACGACGCACCTCGTCCCGGCCTCGAGCCGGGACCGTTCCAGATTCCGGGCAGCTAAGAACGCCCCCTGTTCATGGGGCGCATCCGGGCGTGGCTCGCGGAAATGGGCCCTAATGGGCCGAGCCGTGCACGGGCGTTCGATGTCGCCGCGCGGAACCGCTCGCGTGCAGCATCGCGTTCTTGCTGTCATACAGGCGGGCGAAGCGGATCCATCGTTCCGCCAACCCCGTCCACACGGTCTTGTTTTCCCGGCTGCGCGCGGACTTGGCCATGAGCTCGCATTCGGCGGCAAATCTCAAGAACTTCTCTGACGGATCCATGGGCTCTCCCGTGCCGGGGTTTTACCTGACCAGCAGAACCCGAACGCGGGCGAAATGTTCCCCGTCGAAATCGATTTCGGTTCAATTAGTGAAACCGAATTCGCTTCAATTGTAGCTTCAATTGTACAGGGGACAATTGGGTATCGCGTGCCAGGTGCCATCGCGGGCCTGGATGAACCGTAGACCGCCCTGGCGAGGG
>DASXXS010000372.1:0-13532 GCA_036502925.1 Xanthobacteraceae bacterium | reverse complement strand
TGGATCGAAGGATCGGCGACTTCGCGCAGGCGGACGTGCTGATCGAGGACGGCAAGATTCGCGAAGTCCGTCCCAACATCGCGGTATCGGCCGAGGCGGCGGCGGTGATCGACGCCGCGAACCGGATCGTCATCCCGGGCTTCATCGACACCCACAGCCATTCCTATCAGGGCCTGCTGCGCAACATCATGCCCAACGGCCTGCTCAATCCCGACTACAACCGGGACGTCCAGCGGACCTTGACCCCGGTCTATGAGCCCGAGGATGCCTATGCGGGCGAGCTGATCACCGCGCTCGGCATGATCGACATGGGCACGACCGCGATGGTGGACATTTCGCAGGTGTCTCATTCACCGGAGCATAGCAATGCCTGTATTCGCGCGCTGCAGGACGCAGGAATTCGCGCCGTCTTTTCCTACCACCGCGGCGCCGGGCCGCGCGCCCGCTATCCGCAGGACATCATGCGGCTGCAGCGGACCTACTTCAGCTCAAAGGACCAGTTGCTGACGCTGGCCCTGACCACCGGCCTCGACGCCAAGCTCTATGCGTTGGCGCGCGAGGTCGGCGTACCGGCGGTTCTGCATCTCGTCGGCCAGGATCTGGGTGAACCCTTGCTGGAGCTGGGACGCGCCGGGCTGCTGCGCCCGGGCGATGAATACATCCATTGCCTCGGCCTCAACGACGCGGCGTGGCGGCTGATCAAGGATACCGGCGGGCGCGTCTCGCTCTGCACCCAGATCGACATGGCCATGGGCCATGGGACGCCGACCATCCAGGACGCGCTTGATCATGGCCTGCGTCCCAGCCTGAGCTCCGATCACGGCGTGGAGATCGCGCAGGACTTCTTCACCATCATGCGGTCGACCTTTACGTTTCAGCGCAACCAGCTCTTCCAGCGCGCCCGCAACGGCGAGCAGAATCTGCCGCCGCTGCTGAGCTGCCGGGATTTGCTCGAGTTCGCCACGATCGAGGGCGCCCGCTGCGCCAACATCGACAGCAAGGTCGGCACGCTGACGCCCGGCAAGGAGGCCGACATCCTGCTGCTGACGGCCGACCGGCTCAATATCTGGCCGCTCAACAACGCGCCCGGCGTGGTCGTAAACCTGATGAATCCCGGCAACGTCGATACCGTCTTCATTGCCGGGAAGGTCAAGAAGTGGCGCGGCAACCTGGTGGGCGTCGATGTGCCGCGCGTGCTGCGCCTGGTGGAGGACGCGCGCGACGCCGTCATGCGCCGGGCCGGCTTTGCGATGAATCTTTTGGGCTAATTCGCGGCGAGCTGCCGCGGCCGGCCTATTTGTGGAAAATCGCTTTCGGCAAGAGCGCATGGACGCCCTTCGTGCCGTCGACAATCTGCGTCACGCGCAGGTCCATGGCGGCGCTCAGCAGCATGAGCGCGTCGTCGCGGTGCAGACCCTTGGTCTCCACGATAAAATTGAGCATTTCGCGGGTTGCGATCTTGGCGGCCTGGTTGAGGTCCTCGTGCAGGCCCATCGTCATGTAATGCGTCGGTGTTTCCGCTCGCGGCCAGGTGATTTGCATTCCCTTGTGCAACACCACCTGGATCTCTCCCCTGAGCGACGTCTCGACGGCGGACATTCCGACCTCTCCGTCGCCCTGCACCGCGTGTCCATCGCCGATCGAAATCAATGCGCCCGGTACGTGAACCGGCAGAAACAGGCTGGTTCCGGGCTGCAGGTCGTGATTGTCCATGTTGCCCCCGAACACGTTCGGCGGTCCGCTCGGCACCCGGCCCATCGAGCGCGGCGGCGCCACGCCGATGACGCCCCAGAACGGCTTCACCGGAACGCTGACCCCCGGAGCAAACTCGATCACCCGCTTGGCGGGATCGATGAAAAACACGCGGTCGCGCGAATAGGGAAAGTCTTCCGGCAGCGAACCTTTGTTCGCCCGGAAGCTCATCGCCGCGATCGGCAGCCAGAGGTCGACGGCTCGAATTCTGATTTCCACCGTATCGCCTGGTTCGGCGCCGCGCACGGCGATCGGTCCGTCGAGATTGTGGTCGTCGCGCGCTTCGCCCGGCGCTCCTTCGTAGGCGGCGTAGAGCTCCGGCGGGATCTTTTCCTTGGCCACGCCGAGACTCTCGAAGTAGCGGGGATTGCCGGTGGCGGTCCACAGCCGCACGATATCGCCCGTGTCGATCGTCAACACCGGCTTGAGCGAGGCGTCAAAGAAGCCGCGATGCACGGTCGATGCCGACGGCTTCAGCTCATAGATTTTGTCGGCGGCTTGCGCCTGCGCGGCCGCACAGATGACGGCTGCACCGAGGCATAGACCGAACCCCTGGCGTGTCATGGATCGTCTCCCGTTCAAGTGCGTGGCCGCGACTTGGAAAATGATCTCTCGGCTTGCCGGCGCCGACCGGCCCGACAGTGCACCGGGCAATTTCAAGACTGCGACTTCAGGAACTCCAGCACCGCTTGGTTGAATTTGTCCGCGTGCTCCAGGAACGGATAGTGGCCCGCCTTTTCGAACAGGATCTTGCGGGAATTCTTGATGGCACTGTTGAGCTTGTCGGCGTTGGCGACCGAGGACAGCGGGTCATTCATTCCCCAGATCAGAAGCGTCGGCGCCTTGATCGCGCGCACCTCGTTCTCGGTGACCCCGCCCAGCCCTCTTTCACTCGCCGTCTGCATGCTTTCAGCCGTATAGGCGGAACGCAGACGCAGGATGAGGTTCTGCTCCACCAGCTTGTCGGTCACGAAGCTGTGGTCATAGTAGAGCTTCTCCAAATATTCGCGGCTCTCCTCGAGCGTCCCGGCATTGGCAATTTGCCGATTATGCCAGTTGGGCGCAGCCGCCGGCGCATCGGAGGCCGCGCGGTAGCCGCCGCCGTCGACCAGCACCAGCCGGTCGACCATCTCGGGATGGTGCACCGTGAGGTAGAGGGCGACTCCGGCCCCCATGGATTGACCCATGACGGCCGCCTTCGGCACGCCGATCGTTTTCATGAATTGCGCGAGAAACCCGGCGAATACCCCGCTGTGATAAAGCGTGAGCGGCTTGTCCGACTGCCCGAAGCCGATCTGATCGAGCGCGATGACGCGGAAATTGGCGGCGAGGCCCTGGATCGTCGGCATCCAGCGGGCGGCCTCCCCGCCGGTCCCATGCAGCAAAATGACCGGCTCGCCGCGTCCCGCTTCAAGGTAGTGCAGCCGGTAGCCGAAGACCGTTGCGTCCTTTGCCGCCGGCTCCGATCGTTCTTGCGCGCCGGCGCGGGAACCAAGCAGCAGCAGAGAAGCAAGGATCACAACAACGAGTCGTGTCATGACTGATCCCTCCAATTGGCGACCTTGGAAATCCGGAGTGATGTGATTTTCGCAACGCTCGCCTGCCGCGACGCCGGCACGCCCCGTCAGCAGCCCTGCGGACAAACCTACACCGTTTGCCGGCTCAACCGAAAGGGGGGACGACTCTTCAAGCCGCGTCGGAGCCGCGCAGCTCCAGCAGCTGCAACGCTGCCCGCAGCTCTCCGTGCGCGCGATCGAGCAGCGCCTGGGCTTTTTCCATGGTACAGCCCCGCAGCAGCAGAACCGCCAGCTTTACGTTGCCGTTGGCCTGTTGCAGCGCCTGGCGCACATCCTCGAGGCTTGCGGCGGTCAGCTTGAGCAGCATTTCCTCGCTGCGCCGCATGAGCTTCTGATTCACCGCCAGCACGTCCACCATCAGGCCTTCATAGACCCGGCCGAGCCGGATCATCAGCAGCGAGGAAAGCATGTTGAGGGCGATGCGTTGCGCTGTGCCGGCCTTCATGCGCGTCGAGCCGGCGATGGGCTCGGGACCGGTATCGAGAAAGATGGCGTGGTCGGCTTCGTTCAAGATCGGTGTGTCGCGGTTGTTGGCGATGCCGACGGTCAATGCGCCGCGTCGCTTCGCCTCCCGCAGGCAGGCCAGCGTAAAGGGCGTGGTACCGCTCGCGGCCACGGCGATCAGCGCATCGCGTTGGTCGATTGCGTGCTGGCGCACGATGCGCGCGCCATGCTCGACCTCGTCCTCCGCGCCTTCAACCGACCGAAGCAGCGCATCGCGGCCGCCCGCGATCAGCAGCAGCAGACGGTCTTGCGGCCAATTGAAGGTCGGGACCAGCTCGGCGCCATCCTGAACGGCCAGCCGTCCGGACGTGCCGGCGCCGACATAAACCAGGCGGCCGGCATGCTTGAGGCGCGCTTCGACGGCGGCGGCGGCGCGCTCCAGCTCGAAGCGCGCTTCGCGTGCCGCGGAGACGGCGGCAAATTGTCCCTCGATCATCGCATCCAGGATGTCGGCAGGTTCCCAGAGGTCGATGCCTGAATACCGGGGACTGGGGCGTTCCGTGTCCATGCGCGTAGCTACATCCTATTGCAAATGCTTTATAATTGAAACGCGTTCGATCCAGAATGGTTCTATGGTGTTAATGGCCTGAATGGTTATCGAAAACGAAGTCTTTCCAGGGTCCGGCTTGCTCCTGCTCGGTGTCGACGGGGGCGGGACCCGATGTCGCGCGCGCCTCGCGACCACGGGCGGTACGACCCTGGCGGAGGCTGTCGCCGGTCCGGCGAATATCCGTTCGGACATGGAGGAAAGCTTCGCAGCCGTGTTCCAGGCCGGGGCTCAATGCTTGCGCCAGGCCGGGCTCTCCACCCGCGATTCTTGCAGGATTGTTGCTTGCCTGGGCGTCGCCGGGGCGAGCGAGCCGAGCTGCCGGGCCGCTGCACAACGGCATCGGCATCCCTATCATGACATGGTCGTGACCACCGACGCCCAGGCGGCCTGCGTGGGAGCGCATGCGGGCCGCGATGGCGCCGTCATCGTGGTCGGAACCGGCAGCATCGGCTGGGCCGAGGTCGCGGGACGGCAGTTCCGGTTCGGCGGATGGGGATTGGCGGTTTCGGACGAGGGCAGCGGAGCCTGGCTCGGACGCGAAGCGCTGCGCCGGCTGCTGTGGGCGCACGACGGCCGCATCCCCTGGACCGGCTTGCTGTCCGCCTTGTTCGAAAGGTTCCATTCGGATCCGCACGCGATCGTTCGGTGGAGCGCCAACGCCGCGCCCAAGGACCTGGGCTCGCTGGCGCCTGCGATCGTGGATCACCTCGCGGCGAACGATCCGGTGGCGGTCGAGCTCATGCGGCGCGCGGCCCGGCATGTCGATGCGTTGGCGGCGCGCCTCATCTCCATTGGAGCAGATCGGCTTTGCCTGGTCGGCGGACTGGCCGGCCCCATCGAGCCTTGGCTTGCAGACGAGACGAAACGCCATCTGGTGCAACCCGCCGGCGATGCGCTCGACGGCGCTTTGCGGCTGGCCGGTGCCGCGGTCGAGCGCTTGTGCGGTCACGCTCCGCGTGTGGAGCGCGGCCGATGAGCGGCGATGCGCAGATGTGGACCGAATTTCGCGAAGTGCCCGGGATCGTGCTGCGGCAGGCCGAAGCCCTTTCAGTGCCGCTGGCCGCGCTTGTGCACCATCTCAGGCAAAGGAGGCCCGGTGTCATCGTCACCTGCGCGCGCGGCAGCTCGGCCAACGCGGCTGCTTTCGGCAAGCATCTGATCGAAAACGACCTCGGCATCCCGGTGGCGAGCATCGCTCCGAGTACCGCCAGCGTCTACCGCAAGCAGCTTTCGCTCAGCGGCCAGCTGTTCCTGGCAATTTCGCAATCCGGGCAAAGCGATGATCTCATCGAATCAGCCGTGATGGCCAGGACGGCGGGCGCGCTCGCCGCCGCAATCGTCAACGACGTCGACAGTCCGCTCGCGGCCGCCTGCGATATCGTGCTGCCGATGGGTGCCGGACCCGAGACCGAAGTGGCCGCGACCAAGACCTTCGTGGCCACGCTCGCCGTGCTGTTGCGCCTCCTCGCAGCCTGGGCCGAGGATCCCGCGCTCGCAGCCGCGATCGAACGCCTGCCTGGACGCCTGGCTGCCGCATCCGAGCTCGACTGGCGAGCGGCCCTGCCGGTTCTGACGGGCGCCTCCAGCATCGCGATCCTCGGCCGCGGACCGACGCTCGCCATCGCATGCGAAGCCGCATTGAAGCTCAAGGAAGGCTGCAACCTCCACGCGGAAGCCTTTAGCGGCGCTGAATTTCTCCACGGGCCCATTGCGATGGTGTCGCCAGGCTATCCGGTTCTCATGTTCGCGCCCACCGATGCGGCCGCCGCCGGCTTGCAAGAGCTCGCTGCAAATCTCGACCGCAAGGGAGCCACGGTGCTGCGTACCGGCGGTGGCGGTGCCCTCGGGCTGCCCGCATTGCCGGCCGATCATCCCGGGACGGACGCCGCCTGTCTGGTGCAAAGCTTCTATGGCGTCCTGGGCCGTCTCGCCAAGCGCCGCGGCACGGACATTCGTGCGCCGCGCCATCTGCGCAAGGTCACCCGGACAAGATGAGCGATCCCAGACCCTATGCGGTGGCGGCAGAGCATGTTTTCGATGGCGTGAGCCTGCATGCCAAAGCCGCTGTCGTGATCGAGCGCTCCAGCATCCGCGCAGTCGTGCCGCAGCCCGAACTGCCCGCAGACATCCAGGTTTGCACTCTGCCGCCAGCGGCCTGGCTTGCGCCCGGCTTCATCGATCTTCAAGTCAACGGCGGCGCCGATCTCCTCTTCAACGACAGCCCGACCGTCGCGACCATTTCCGCCATCGCGGCTGCCCATCGCAAGTTTGGAACGACTGGGTTTCTTCCGACGCTCATCAGCGATTCGCCCGCCAAGATGAAAGCCGCGCTGGCCGCCATGGAGGCATCGATCGCTGGCGAGCCGAGCGTGCTGGGCATTCACTTCGAAGGGCCGTTCCTGTCGCCCGGCAAGCCCGGCATCCACGATGTCCGCGCCATTCGCGCGCCGACGCCCATGGACCTGGAAATTCTCGCGCTGCCGCGAAAGGGCGAAATGCTCGTGACATTGGCGCCGGAAGAAGTGCCGCCCGGTTTTCTTGGACGACTGGCGCAGACCGGTATTCGTTTATCGCTTGGCCATTCCATGGCGACCTACGCCCAGACCCGGCAAGCCATGGCCGAGGGAGTTTCAGGCTTTACCCACTTGTTCAATGCGATGCGCCCGCTCGCAAGCCGCGAACCGGGTCCGATCGCCGCGGCGCTCGAATCGCCCGACGCCTGGTACGGCCTGATCGTCGACGGCGTGCACGTCGATCCGGCAATGCTGCGTCTGGCTCTGCGCGGCGCCGGCCATCCGATGCTCGTCACGGATGCGATGCCCCCGGTCGGGGGCGGGCAATCAACTTTCATGCTGCACGATCGGCAGATCACGAGCGATGGCGGGCGCTGCGTCAGCGCCAATGGAACGCTTGCCGGCAGCGTCCTGACCATGGCCGGAGCGGTCTGCAATTGCGTCAAGCTGCTCGGGCTGTCCCTGCCGGAAGCGTTGCGCTTGGCGTCGACCAATCCGGCAAGCTTCATCGGTCTTGGCCACGCGCTCGGCCGGCTGGCGCCCGGCTATCGCGCCGACATGGTGGCATTCGAGCCAAGCAGTATCAACGTGCTTGCGACCTGGGTCGCCGGCGCCCAGGGGCCTGCCTAGACGATGCCGAGTTTGACGGATTTCTTGAAGGGTTGGCGGCCCCATCGGGCAAGCACGCTCGCGGACCGAGACTTCTGCTCAGGCTACCCGGCGCCGCTTGGATGTTCGTCCGGTCGCCGCGCGACGCGCAGAAAGCGTCAGACCCAGGGCACGGACGATGCGCATGACGGTACTGAATTCGGGATTGCCGGTTTCCCCAAGTGCCTTATACAAGCTCTCGCGGTTCAAGCCGGCATTCTTCGCAATCTCACCCATGCCGCGTGCGCGTGCGACGAGGCCAAGCGCGTCGCGCACGAAATCCGCGTCACCGATTTCGAGCGCCGCGGCAATATAGGCTACCTGGCGTTCTTCTGTGTCGAGATAGTCAACGGCATCAAAACGTGTCGTCTTGCGCATCACAATGTCTCCGCCAGAATCTGAGCCTGCTCGATATCCTGCCGTTGCGTACGCTTGTCGCCTCCACACAACAGGATCACAATCTGCGCCCCGCGGGGCAAGTAGTAGATGCGATAGCCAGGTCCGTAGGCGATACGCATTTCCACGATGCCCTTACCGACGCTTCTGGTGTCTCCGGGATCTTCCTGCTCCATGCGGCGAACACGCGCGCGACAGCATTGGCATCCCCTGAGACGGTGCAGCCAGGCAGAAAATTCCTTCGTCTGACGCACCTCGACCATGACTGCCGCAATGTAGTCTATGGGCTACAAAAGGTCAAGCAGGTGTTCCTTGCCCGAACTATGGTACGCTCCGCCTACGATCACCATGGGAGCGGTGCCATGCGCCTGACCGGTAAGCTCGCACTTTTTTCATTGCTTGGGTTGCTCGTGCCGCTGACCTGCCAGGCGGCAAGCGACGAGCAGAAGGAATTCGCCTTCGGCGTCATCGAGCGCAACGCCGTGCCGATGGCGAAGATCGGCGATTCGATCTACTATTTCGCCGAGCTTGGCATGCAGGAGTTCGAAAGCACCAGGCTCATGAAGGACGTGCTCGAAGCCGGCGGGTTCACGGTTCAGCTCGGCGCCGCCGGCATGCCGACCAACCTGTGGGCGCGGTGGGGCAACGGGCACCCGGCGATCGCCATCGTCAGCGAGATCGATGCGCTGCCGGAAGGCTCGCAGACTCCCATGGAGCTCGCGCGCAAGCCGCTGGTGCCCGGCGCTCCCGGCCACATGGAGGGGCACAACACCCATGGCGGGCTTTCGGCCGCCGCCGCCTTCGCCGTGAAGGAGACGATGATGCGCTACGGCATCCCCGGCAGCGTCATCGTTTCGCTCGGCCCCGCCGAGGAGCAGCTGATCAGCCGGCCCTACATCGTTCGCGCCGGCTATTTCAAGGACGTCGATGCCATCATCTATCTGCATATCGGCGATCAGATGGCCACCGGCTACGGCCTGGCCAATTACGCCTCGATCAGCGCCAACTTCACCTTCCACGGCAAGACCGCGCATGCCGCGGTCGATCCCTGGGACGCCAAGGACGCGCTCGACGCCAACCAGCTGATGGATGTCGGCGTCGCCTATCTGCGCCAGCAGCTGCATCCGACCTACCGGATTCACCGCGTCGTCACCAATGGCGGCATTCAGCCCAACGTGATCCCCGATCTGGCGCAGACCTGGTGGTGGGTGCGCGACGCCAACATGCCCGACGCCGTGCAAACCTTCGAGAAGCTGGTCAATGTCGCCAAGGGCGCGGCGCTGATGACCGGAACCAGCCAGGAGTACCAGATCATCGCGGCCGGCTGGCCGCAACTCGGCATGAAGGCGATCGCCGAGGCGGTGCAGGGCAACATCGACAAGGTCGGCATGCCGCGCTGGAGCGATGACGAGCAGCGCTTCGCCCGCGAGTTCCAGAGATCCGCCGGCCGGCCGGAGGTGGGGCTCAAGACCGCCGTCACCCCCTTTGGCGGCCGCCAGCAAGGCTATGCTTCGAACGACAACGGCGATGTGTCCTGGACAGTGCCTGCCGGATTGCTGGCGTTTCCCTCGATCGTCCCCGGCATCACCATCCACGAGTGGCATGCCGCCATCACGCCGACCAGCACGATTGCGCACAAGGGCATGGTGGCGGGCGCCAAGGTGCTGGCCGCGTCGATCCTTGACCTTCTCACCCGGCCCGACGTTCTGCAAAGGGCGCGGGCGGAGTTCGATGCGCAGCTCAGGCAATCTCCCTATTTCGCCGTGCTGCCGCCCGACGCCAAGCCGCCGCTCGATCTGAACAAGGCGATGATGGACCGCTATCGGCCGGAGATGCGCAAGTTCTATCTCGGGGAGCAGCCGCGGCTGTTCTGAAAGCGGTTCGGCCGAAGCTGAAACCGCGATCGCGGGACGTCAGCGGCTCGGCAATTTGGAGAAGAAATCCCAGATCACGACGGGCGAATCCAAGTCCTCGCCGTCGAGCGGCATGGCGTGCCCGCCGTTCTGCACCGAATACAAAATGACCACGGGGGTACCGCCTTTCACCCAGGTCATGCTGTCGACCGAGGTACGCCCGCCTTTATGCGGCAGCGTCGCAATCTGCGGCGGGGCCGTTACGCCCAACAGCTTTGCCCAATATTTCGCGGTGTCTTCGCTGGAGAGCACGTTGCCGAGCTTTGTGGCGCCCAGATTCACCATGCCGCCGCGAAAGGGATTGATCGGGTCGGCGGTGCCGTTGACAATCATCACCGGAATCGGCTTGTCGGCTTGGCCGCAATCGAGATTTTCCTTCACGGGCACGCTTGCCGAGATCGCGGCGACGCCGGCGAAATCCTCGGGATATTCCAGCGCCAGGCGGTAGGCGAGCTGTGCGCCATTGGACCAGCCGGCGGCGAAGACGCGCTTCCTGTCGACCGCGTGCGCCGTTGCCTCATGGTTGAGAAGGCTTTTGATGAAACCGGCGTCGTCGATCTTCAGGCGCTTGGAGGAAAATGGCGAGCCGCCGCGGCAATCGTTCCAGGTGTTGTCGAACCCATCCGGATACACGACCAGAAATCCGTGTTTGTCCGCCAGCTCGTCGAATTCGTAATTGGAATATTGGCGCATACTCGCGGCATCGCCCCCTGAAGGATGCAGCACGAACAATAACGGTGCGCCGGGCTTCAAGGACTTAGGAACATATTCGATGAAAGTTCGCTCGCGGCCTCCCACCGTACTAACGTAACGCATCGCTTCACCCATTGGCTCGGCGGCGACGGCGGTGGCAGCGAGCGCCAACGCGGCGCCGATCGTCCAATGCGGGAGTGTGCTCTCAGCCATGATTTCGCGGCCCCGTTTCACGCACGCCCACCATACCACCGCCAAGCGACATGTGCGCCATTGAACGCGACCTCCATGTATTTCTTGATGTGGTGCAATCAGGCAGCATGGCCCAGGCGACGGCGCAGTTGCGCGTGAAGCAGGCCTCGGTATCCGGGTCGAAGCCCGCAGGGATCCGGCCAACGATCTACGCAGATGCGTTGACCGAATGCGGCGTCGCGGTTAGGGCGCCTTCGCGGCGCAGCATGGAGTTTTGTAACACAATCCCTTCCATTGCGGGCATCTTGCTCTGACTCATGCGCCGCCACAAACGGCACCATCATTCAATCACCTCGTCGGCGGTCGCCAGCAGCGTGGGCGGTAGGGCGAGGTCGAGCATCCTGGCCGTCTGGGCATTGATGACCAGCTCGAACTTGCTCGACTGCACCACCGGCAGGTCCGCGAGCTTGGTGCCCTTGAGGATGCGACCGGCATAGACGCCGACCTGACGAAACGCATCCGTGGTGTTGGTTCCATAGCTCATCAGCCCGCCGTATTCGGGATAGTCGCGCGACGAATATGACGCGGGGACCGCGTGGCGCGCCGCCAGGAGGGCCAATTGCAAACGCCGGCTGTTGAAGAAAGGATCGCCGCTGACGAAGAGAGCGTCGGGCCGCTCGTGCACAAAGGCCGCGAAGGCCGTATCGATCTCCCGGCTGGTGCTGGCGTTGAGGATCTGGATTTGGAGTCCCATGGCGCCAGCGGCCCCCTCCAACTCCCGCACGGTGGACCCGGCATTGGGGTTGGCGGGGTTGATGAGCGCAGCCATACGCGTCGCTTTGGGCACCACCTCGCGCAGAAGCTCCAACCGCTTTGCCGTCAGCTCGGTATTGAAAAAATTGATACCCGTCAGGTTGCCGGCTGGCCGGGCAAGGCTGGCAACAAGACCCAGCCTGACCGGGTCCTCGGTAACCGCGAAGACGATCGGGATCGTCGTGGTCGCGGCCTTGGCCGCCAACACCGAAGCAGTACCTTGAATCGCGACGATCACGGCGACCTTTCGGTGCACCAGATCGGCCGCGAGTGCCGGCAGCCGATCGATCTGATTCTCCGCCCAGCGGTATATGATCGCCGCGTTTTCGCCGTCGACGGAGCCGGCGTCCTTCAGGCCTTGGCGAAATGCACCCAGGCGCTCCGGGTTCGAGTTGGACGATGTGGGGCTGAGGAATCCAATCACTGGCATCTTCGGCTGCTGCGCGCGGGCCGCGAGCGGCCATGCCGCCGCCGCGCCGCCGAGAAGGGTGATGAACTCGCGCCGCCTCATGCAGTCCTCCGCAAGAGCCGCAGACCGTATGTCCCCTTCCGGTGAAGAGGCGACTCACCCTCGATCCCTGTGCGAAGGTTGCCCGGATAGGCCGGGCAGAGCCTCAAGCAAGGAGGGCGAGTCATGGTCCATTTTAGCGAAGCTTTCGTAGGAATCGATACGTCGAAGTTGCGTCACGCCGTTGCAATTGCGGATAACGGTCGGACGGGGGAAGCGCGGTTTCTCGGCGAGATCGAGAATATCGCCGCGGCAACTGCGAAGCTGGCGCGCAAGCTGTCCGCCAAATGCGAGCGGCTGGACCGACCGGTTACGGGCTGCACCGGCAGATCAAGAGCCTCGATCATGATTGAAAATATTTGCGCAATCTTCATTACAGGGCAGCCATGAAGCGATCTGAATTGAGACTAATTGAAGCCTCACCGTACGCCCGGCTCGCTCGCCTGACGCCGGAGATCCTGGACGAGGTCAGCCAACTCGCGGTTGGTTGGCTCAATCCGGGCCAGCCGTTCGGCATGGTCGAGCGCGGCGCCGACATCTCCGGCATCACGATTGAATGTGACGAGCGCCAACAGGGTGTCGCGATCGGCGGGATGCCGCGTCAGGCTATCCTGTCCGACAAATGACACTGCAGGCAAGTGCCGTCGCCCGGGGAGCGAAGCTTGGCGCCGTGTGGCCCATGCGCTGCGCCTGCTACGGCAGGCTGAAAACCAGGAGCTCATTGGTGGGATCGCCGGCTCCCGCGCCCCTCGCGCCGCTGGCGATATAGAGATACTTTCCCAGCGCCGCCGCGCCGAAGCCATGCCGGCCGGTAGGCATCGGCGCGAGCTTGACCCAGCGATTGCTGTTCAGGTCGAAGCCTTCGTTCTCGTCATAGGTCCGCTTGTCGTCCTCGCCGCCGAGAAAGACGATCATGCCCTGGAACAGCGTCCCGGCCCCGCCGCCGCGCGCGGTCGGAACCGGCGGCGCCGAGGTCCAGGCATTGCTCGCCGGATCGTAGATATCGTGCAGGCCGGTCATGTCCTCGTTGGCGCCGAAGCGTCCGCCCACCAGATGGATTTTTCCCTCGACCGTCACGGCCGCCATGTGGTCGCGTCCCTTGGGCAGCGGCGCCGCCTCGCTCCATTTGCCGGTCGCGGGATCATAGACCTGATGGGCCGTGACCACGTCGTTCTCGTTGCGGCGCCCGCCGAGCGCATGGAGTTTGCCGGCAACCGCGGCGACCGCGACCGAGCCGCGCGGAGTGGCGAGCGGCGGCAGCGCCCGCCAGGTATCCGCGGCCGGATCGTATTCGAAGGCGCCGTCATTGACTTGCTTGTGGTTGGAGCCGGTGAAGCCGCCGACGACGTAGATCTTGCCGTTGAGGGCGGCGGCGCCCACGTGATTGAGCCCCTGCGGCATCGGCGCCCGCGCGCGCCAGCGGTCGGCCGCCGGATCGTATTCGCCATTGTCCGCGACATCGTATTTCTGGCG
>DASXXS010000371.1:0-3030 GCA_036502925.1 Xanthobacteraceae bacterium | reverse complement strand
CAGCGCTGCAATCAGCTCTGGCTCGATCCGATCCTGCGCGATCGCGCCATGAGCCTGCCCGGCGTGGAGCTGCGCTACCGCTGCCGGTTCGAGGCGCTGGCGCAGGAAGGCGACGGCGTCATCGCGAGCCTGCACGATCTGGCCCGCGACCAGCCCCTCAAGGTCGCCGCCCGATACGTGGTCGACTGCAGCGGCGGACACAGCCCCATCCGCCGCGCCTTCGGCATCGGCATGGGCGGCTCGTCCTATCTGGGACACAACCTGAGCATCTTCGTGCGCGTACCCGAGCTGTGGAAGCACCATCCCATGGGCAAGGCCGCGCTGATCAGCTTCGTCGAGCCGGCCGGGCTGTGGCGCAATCTGGTGATCCTGGACGGTCGCGAACTCTACCGTTTCGGCGTGCAGGGCAAGCAATTCTTTGACGCGCCCGCGGCGGTGGATGCCGACCGCCTGTTCGAAGAAGTGGTCGGCAAGCCGGTGCCGCACGAGGTGATCTCGATCCGCCGCTGGACCGCCCGCAACGTGGTTTCCGACCGCTATCGCGAGGGGCGGGTCTTCCTCGCCGGCGATGCCGCCCATCTCAATCACCCGGCTTCGGGACTCGGGCTCAATACCGGTCTCGGCGACGCGGTCGATCTGGCCTGGAAGCTCGAAGCTGCGCTGGCGGGCTGGGCGGGCGGGCGCCTGCTCGACTCCTACGAGATCGAGCGCCATCCGGTGGGCGTGCGCAATGTCGGCCATGCCAGCATGACCTACGACACCGACCGGACCCAACAGCCGCATCCCGAAATCGCGCTGGACACCGCCGCGGGCGCCAAGGCGCGTCGCGCCATGGGCGAGGCGATCGTGCGCACGCAGACGCGCAAATTCATCACCGACGGGATCGCGCTCGGCTACCGCTACGATCCGTCGCCGATCTGCTGGCCGGACCCAGACCCGGCCCCGCCGCTGACGATCAGCGAATATCGCCCGACATCGTATCCGGGCAGCCGGGCGCCGCATGCCTGGCTCGCCGCAGGGCGCTCGACCATCGACGCCTTCGGCCGCGGCTTTATCCTGTTGCGCTTCGGTGACGCCGACCCGGGCGCGATCGAGCGGGCCTTCGGCGAGCGGGGTGTGCCGCTGGCCATCATGCCGATCACGGATCCGGCGATCGGGGCGCTTTACGAGCGTCGCCTGGTCCTGGTGCGGCCCGACGGGCACGTCGCGTGGCGCTCCAATGCGCCACCCGCGGATCCGCGCGCCCTCGTCGACCATCTGCGCGGTGGCGTCTAATGCCTGTGACCGGATAGATAAGACACGAGTTCTCCCGTATGGGAGAACGATGTCGCAACGCCGAGGGCGAGCGGAAATGCCGAGAAGGAAGCCCGCCACCACGCCGGCAACGGCCGGCTCACGCCGCTTTCCAGCGTATCTGGAGCTTAAGATCGGCGGCGGATCGAAGCGTGCGCTGGTACAGGCGCTCGAGAAGGACGGCTGCTATATCGGGCATTGCGCGCGGGAGATGATCGCACGGGCGAGCTTCGCCACCGCGGAAAGTCCCCGCACCATCAAGCTCGCGCGCGCCCAATTGCGCACGCTCGGCTTCACGGACTGGGTGGCGTGGAGCGACATCCTCAAGGCAGCCGCGAAGCTCGGCGCGGAGAAACTGCCGGCCGAGGCGGCGGCGCGCCTTTGGCTCGAACTTCCCGATCAACAGCCGGGGGACCATTTCTGGATTCTCATGGACCCGATCACCGGGCAGGACGGCGAGCCCTACGTGTTCTATCTGGTCTGTCATGACGACGGCGAGCGGCGGCTGCTCGGCCGCTATGTCAGTCCCGGCCGGCGCTTCTTTCCCCATCGCGAGATTGTCTTCGGCCTGCGCGAGTAGTTGGTCACCCGTAGCCGGCATGAAGCCACCGGGTCGGCGCGAAGCGCCGCCCGATGATAGACTCCGCGAAATGCGGGAGCTCTGGGTCCCGGATTTCGCAAGCGCTCCGTCCGGGCTACGAGAAGACGGGCACGGGGTCCCTTACGCCGGCTTTTGCTCCGCCGCCTCGTCGCGGCGCACTTTCGGGCCGCTCTTGCGGATGTCCTGGCGCGTCACGTGGTCAATGATCATCACGTTATCCTGGCTGCCGGAGCGGTGGCCCATCATGATCATGGGACCGTCGCCCGAATTGACGAGCTGGTAGAACGATCCGCCGGTGATGAGCGCCGCCATGCCGGGCTTGAGCACGGCCGAACCGCCGTCCGGGAACCGCATGGTGCATTCGCCCTGAAAGCAGGTGAAGACCTGGTCCTCGTTGTGGCAATGCAGCTCGTCATGATCGCCGGGATTGGGATAATAGTGCACCCAGGCATGCAGCTTGCGGGTGTTCATCACCACGGTGCGCTTCTTCTCGCGCAGCGCGATCGCTTTCGGATCGATTATTTCGATTCCCATACCTATTCTCCAGTCTCCAGCTTATTTTCGGGCAAGCGTGCCCCAAGCCACGAGAGTTTCGTTCTTGTAGCCCCCGATCCATCCCCAGATGAGCTTGTCGGCGGCCGGCGCCACCGTGATGGTGCCGTCGATGCAATCGCCGCCGCTGCTCTTGCCCCCGCGCGTGATGGTCTCGGTGAAGAAGACATAGCCGTTGGCCGCGCCGACGCGCGTGAGCTTGCCGCCGCACTTGAGCTCGGGATAGCCGGTCTCGGCCGCGTTGGCCGAGATAGTCATGACCACGGAGTAACCGGTCGAGCCGTTGTTCTGCGCCACCTTGCCGGTCCAGGTTCCGAGCACCGCCGGCGGCGACTGGCCGACAGCCGCGGCCAGTGGCGGAAGCAGGAAAACGCCGGCCAGCAGAAATCGCAGCCACATCTTCAGCATCAATCCCTCAACGTGTTGATCATGGAACAGGAGCGGGCGGCGGCCCCGGCACTTGCCGAAGCCGCCGCCTCTGTCCTTAGAGACCGGGGCCTTTCTTCACCCAGCGGCGGAAGTTGACCTCCGGGGGACCGCCTTTGGTGAAGTTGGGCGTGTTGGTGTAGCCGCCGTAGATATTG
>DASXXS010000370.1:0-3082 GCA_036502925.1 Xanthobacteraceae bacterium | reverse complement strand
TATTTTCGGGTTCACGCTCAATAACCTCTCGCTGTTCGGCCTGGTGCTGGCGATCGGCATCGTGGTCGACGACGCCATCGTGGTGGTGGAGAACGTCGAGCGCAACATCGCGGCCGGCCTGCCGCCGCGCGAGGCGGCGATTCGCAGCATGGACGAGGTCGGCGGCGCGCTGATCGCGATCGCGCTGGTGCTGTGCGCGGTGTTCATTCCCTCCGCCTTCATCAGCGGCATCACCGGGCAGTTCTATCGCCAGTTCGCGCTGACCATCGCGGGCTCGACCGTGATCTCCCTGATCGTGTCGCTGACGCTGTCGCCGGCGATGTGCGCGCTGGTGCTCAAGCCGCACCAACCCGATCGCCGGTCGAGCCTGCTGCTGCGGCCGGTGCACGGCTTCTTCCGCGTGTTCAACCGCGCCTTTGACGCGGTGGCGCGCGGTTACGGCCGCCTGGCCGGGGTGGCGGCGCGCTTTGCGGTGATCATGCTGGTGCTCTATGCCGGCGTGATCGCGCTCGGCCTCAACGAATTCCGCAAGACGCCGCAAGGCTTCATCCCGCAGCAGGACCGTACCTATCTGATCGTGGTGGCGCAGCTGCCGCCCGGCGCCTCGCTCGCGCGCACCGACGAGCTGATCCGCCACGCCATCGACATTGCGCTCGACACGCCGGGCGTCGGGCACGCGTTCTCGCTCGTGGGCTTCTCCGCCGCCACTTTCACCAACGCTCCCAATGCCGGCGCAATCTTCGTGATTCTCGATCCGTTCGAGAAGCGTGCCGGCAATCCCAAGCTTTCCGCCGCCGCCATCCAGGGCGCGCTGTTTGCCAAATATGCAGCCATCAAAGAAGCCTTCATGGTCGTGGTGGCGCCGCCGCCGGTGGCCGGCATCGGCAATGCGGGTGGCTTTCGGCTGATGATCGAGGATCGCAGCGGCCGCGGCTCGCCCGCGCTGCAGGCCGCTGTCTCCGCCATCGCGACCCGCGCCAACCAGACGCCCGGCCTGGTGCAGGTGTTCTCGCAGTTCGAGACTTCCACGCCGCAGCTTTATCTCGACATCGACCGCACCAAGGCGCAGTTGCTGGGCATCAACGTGCCGGACATCTTCAACTCTCTCCAGGTCTATCTCGGCCAGTCCTATGTCAACGATTTCAACCTGTTTGGCCGTACCTTCCGGGTCCAGGCGGAAGCCGACAGCCGCTATCGGTTGCGGCCGAAGGACGTGTTGAGCCTGCGCGTGCGCAACTCCAGCGGCGAGACCGTGCCGCTCGCCTCCTTCAGCACCGTGCGCGATATCGCCGGTCCTTATCGGGTGCCGCGCTACAACATCTACCCGGCCGCCGAGCTCGACGGCGCCGCGGCGCCCGGCTTCTCGCAAGGCCAGGCGATCGAGACCATGCAGGGCGTCGCCGCCGAGCTGCTGCCCGACGGCTTCGGATTCGAATGGACGCAGCTCGCTTTTCAGCAGATCAGGGCCGGCAATACCTCGATCTTCGCTTTCGCGCTCGGCGTCGTGTTCGTGTTCCTGGTGCTGGCGGCCCAGTACGAAAGCTTGACGCTGCCGCTGGCCGTGATCCTGATCGTGCCGATGTGCCTGGTCGCCTCGATCACCGGCTTGATCACGCGCGGCCTGGACAACAACATCTTGACCCAGGTCGGGTTCATCGTGCTGATCGGTCTCGCCGCCAAGAACGCCATCCTGATCGTCGAGTTCGCCAAGCAGCTCGAGGATCGCGGGCGCGAGCGCCATGCGGCGGCGGTCGAAGCGGCGCGGCTGCGGCTGCGCCCGATCCTGATGACCTCGTTCGCCTTCATCTTCGGCGTCACACCGCTGGTCTGGGCGACGGGGGCCGGCTCGGAATTGCGGCAGGCGCTCGGCACCACGGTGTTTTCCGGCATGATCGGCGTGACCCTGTTCGGGCTCGTGTTCACGCCGGCCTTCTATGTGATTGCCCGCTGGATCGCCCAACGGGCAAGCCGCGCGAGGCCGGAACCGAGCGTGACCGCGCCGGCGGAATAGCTGGATTTGTCCCGGCCTTCGAGCCGGGAGCGTTCCAGACTCCGGCATTTGGAATGGTCCCGGACCAGCGGTGCACCGCTCCGCAAGAGCTACGCGCTGCACCGCATCCGGGACACGCGTGAGCGGAGGCGCGTTCGGCATGCAGCCAATCAAGTTCGGCGTCGGCCAGGCGGTCAGGCGGCTGGAGGATGCGAGCCTGCTGCGCGGCGCCGGCCGCTATGTGGCCGACCACGCGCCGGCCGGATTGCTCGATGCGGTGGTGCTGCGCTCGCCGCATCCGCGCGCGCGCTTTGCGATCACCGATGTGGCAAAGGCCCGCGCGATGCCGGGCGTAGCCCTGGTGCTGACCGGCGCCGACACCGCCAAGCTCGGCAACTTGCCGTGCCAAGGCCTGATCCCCGACATCACGATCGCGGTGCCGCCCTATCCGGTGCTGCCGCGTGATGAAGTCCGTCATGTGGGCGATGCCGTCGCCTTCGTGGTCGCGGATTCGCCGGCGCGCGCCAAGGACGCGGCCGAGGCGATCGCGGTCGACTGGGAGCCGCTGCCCCACGTGATCGGCGCCGCGGCGGCGCTCGCGCCGGGCGCTCCCGTGGTCTGGCCGCGGCACGGCAGTCTCGCCTTCGAGACCAGCCTCGGCGATGCCGCCGCGACCGCGCGGGCCTTCGCGCGGGCGGCGCGCACGGTCACGCTCGACCTGGTCAATCAGCGGCTGGCCGCCAATTATCTCGATACCCGCGCCGTCATCGCCGAATTCGATCCGGGCACGCAGCGGCTGACGCTCACGCTCGGCAGCCAGGGCAGCCACGCCATCCGCGACATCCTGTGCAACGACGTGCTGGGGATTGCGACCGACAGGATGCGGGTGGTGACGCCCGACGTGGGCGGCGGCTTCGGCAGCAAGCTGTTCTGCTACCGCGAATACGCGCTGGCCGCCGTGGCGGCGCAGCGGCTCGCGCGACCCGTCAGGTGGATCGCGGATCGCAACGAGCATTTTCTCGCCGACGCGCAGGGCCGCGACAACATCACCCGGGCGCGGCTGGCGCTCGATCCCGATGGGCATTTTCTCGG
>DASXXS010000369.1:0-21376 GCA_036502925.1 Xanthobacteraceae bacterium | reverse complement strand
AACGGTCCCGGCTCAAGGCCGGGACAAGCGGGGCAGCGCCATCGCGGCCTTGTCCGGGCACCGGGCGTCATGGCAGGATTCGCCGGCAGGCGGCGCCGTCGGCGATCGAGGTCGGGCGGCCGCCGGGGGAGGGCCGATGAGCCTGAGGCGGCGCAGCTACGAGCCCGGCCACTCGCCGAAATTCCTGGTCGTGATCGACGACACGCCGGAATGCGACCGCGC
Source organism: Xanthobacteraceae bacterium (assembly GCA_036502925.1). GTDB lineage: Bacteria > Pseudomonadota > Alphaproteobacteria > Rhizobiales > Xanthobacteraceae > VAZQ01. The sequence continues at coordinate 21,154 of DASXXS010000369.1, read as the reverse complement.
TCTCTACTATGCCAGCCGGCGCGCGCTGCGCATCGGCGCCAGCGTCACCATGCTGCGCGTGATCGAGATGCATGACCGCAACCAGCAATGGCTCGGCGTCGCCGACATCATGCGGGCGGAGGCCCACGAAGAGGCGAACGCGGCGCTCGACCGCGCCGGCGCGCGCGCCAACAGCATCACCGGCGTCTTGCCGCAACGGGTGATCCGGGAAGGCGAGACGGCCGCGGAGATGCTCAAGCTGATCGAGGAGGACGAGGATATCGCGGCTCTGATCCTCGCCGCCAGCAGCGGCACGGAAGGACCCGGCCCGCTGGTCTCTAGCCTGGCCAAGACGGCCGGAACGTTTCCCATCCCGGTCGCGATCGTGCCCGGCCATCTCAGTGACGAGGACCTCGATTCGATGTCGTGACGGCTTGAACTTCCGTCCAGCACCGCCACCTATTAGAATGGCTGATAAATCAATAGTCTGTATTGGCGGAGCCCTTTATCCTCGGCCGCGCAGGTGAAGGAGACAGCGATGTTCATTCAGACCGAGCCAACCCCCAATCCGGCGACGCTCAAGTTCCTCCCCGGGCGCGCCGTCCTGGCGCACGGGACGCTGGAAATGCGCGACAAGGCCGCGGCCCACCAGTCCCCGCTGGCGGAGCGATTGTTCGGGATCGACGGCGTGAGCGGCGTCTTCTTCGGTTCCGATTTCATCTCGGTCACCAAGACGGCCGGCGAATGGCAGCAGCTCAAGCCCGCGATCCTGGGCGCCATCATGGAGCACTTCATGTCCGGCGCAGCGGTCGTGCGCGCCGAGGAGCAGGCGGCCGCGGGCGAGAGCGCGCAAGACGAGTTCTTCGCCCCGGAGGATTCCGAAACGGTCGGCATCATCAAGGATCTGATCGAGACGCGCGTGCGGCCGGCGGTCGCCAATGACGGCGGCGACATCACGTTCCGCGGCTTCAAGGACGGTATCGTCTATCTGGACATGAAGGGCGCCTGCTCGGGTTGCCCCTCGTCCACCGCAACGCTGCGGCATGGCATCCAGAACCTGCTGCGTCACTACGTTCCGGATGTGGTGGAAGTCCGGCCCATGTAGATGTCAGATGACAGAGGTCAGGTGTCAGACGACAGGTGAATCAATCGCCCTTCTTCTGACATCTGATCTCTGGTCTCTGATTTCTGATCCTCATGCGTGTCCTTGCCATTGACTGCGCGCTCGACGCCTGCGCGGCCGCCGTGCTCGACAGCGATCGCGGCGCCATTATCGCCAGCGAGACCCGCATCATGACGCGCGGCCATGCCGAAGCCTTGATGCCGTTGATCGCACGGGTGATGGACAACGCCGCGGTCGAGTTCAAGGAGCTCGGCCGCATCGCGGTTACCGTGGGACCCGGCAGCTTCACCGGTCTGCGGGTCGGTATTTCGGCCGCGCGCGGCATCGCCTTGGCGGCGGCCAAACCCGCCATCGGCCTGACGACGCTGGCCGGCCTGGCGGCTCCCCATATCGCGGATGACGACACCGCCCCGGTGGTGGCGGCGATCGATGCGCGGCATGACCACGTCTATCTGCAGGTGTTCGGTGCGGGCGGGCGTACCTTGCTGGCGCCGCGCATCGCGCCGCTGCGCGAGGCGGTGCGGGCCGCCGCCACCAGCGGCGCCGCGCGGATCGTCGGCTCGGCGGCCGCTCTGGTGGCGCGGTCGTGGCCGAAGGGTGAGCCGCCGCCGGCGCTGGTCGACCCCCGCGGGGCACCCGACATCGCCTGGATCGCGCGCCTGGGCGCCGCCGCCTTGGATGCCGAGGGCCCGCCGCGACCGCTTTATTTGCGCGCCCCCGACGCGCAGCCGCAAGCCGCCGCCAGGCTGCCGCGCCGATGATGGATTTCATCGCCAACCTGTTCGCACGCCCGCAGCCCAGCGTGTCGGAAGCAACGCCGGGCGATGCCGCCGACCTGGCGGCGCTGCACGGCGCGTCCTTCCACCGCGGTTGGAGCGAGGACGAATTCGAGCGCCTGCTGCTCGACCGCGCGATCGTCGCTCACCGTGTCATGATCGGCCGCCGGCTGGTTGGATTCATCATCTCGCGCATTATCGCGGGCGAAGCGGAGATTCTGTCGGTCGCGGTCGCCTCCTCGCGGCGCGGGAAGGGCCTGGCGCGACAAATGCTTAACCTGCATCTGCGCCGGCTCGCCGGGCTCGGCACCCGCACGGTCTTTCTCGAGGTCGGTGAGGGCAATGCGGCGGCAAATCGGCTTTATCGGCGCGCCGGCTTCCGCACCGTCGGCCGCCGCGAGGGCTATTATCCGGACCGAACCGACAAGAAGCGCGGCGGCGATTTTCCGGGCCAGCCGAGCAGCTCGGCGGCGCTGGTGCTGCGCTGCGAGCTTCCCTGATATCAGGCGGGCGAGGCCGCCATTCCTTTTTGGGGCAAAAGCGGCTAAGACAGGCGGGCCCCGCGGAGCATCCCGCGGAGAAGCAAAAATCTCAAATCCTGCAAAGGGCTGACATCGCCGAACCGGCATGAGCGGAGCGCGCAAAGTCTATATCAGATCGTTCGGCTGCCAGATGAACGTCTACGATTCCCATCGTATGGCGGACACGCTCGCAGCCGAGGGCTACGCCGAGACCGCGACCGCAGGCGAGGCCGATCTCATCATCCTGAACACCTGCCACATCCGCGAGAAGGCCGCCGAGAAGGTCTATTCCGAGCTCGGGCGCGTCGGCCGGCTCAAGCAGGCGGCCGCCCGCGACGGCCGCGCGGTCGTGGTCGCGGTCGCCGGCTGCGTCGCGCAGGCCGAGGGCGCGGAGATCATCCGCCGCGCGGGCGCGGTCGATCTGGTGGTCGGCCCGCAGAATTATCAGCGCCTGCCGGCGCTCCTGCGGCGCGTCGGCCGCGGGACCGCCGTGGTCGATACCGAGTTCCCGGTCGAGGACAAGTTCGACAGCCTGCCGCCGCCGAGCCCGCAGGCCACGCGCGCGCGCGGTGTTTCGGCCTTCGTCACCGTCCAGGAGGGCTGCGACAAGTTCTGCACGTTCTGCGTCGTGCCTTACACGCGCGGCGCCGAGCTGTCGCGGCCGGCCGTCAAGATCGTCGCCGAGGTCGAGCGGCTGGCGCAGGCCGGCGTGCGCGAGGTCACGCTGATCGGCCAGAACGTCAATGCCTATCATGGGGCCGGGCCCGGCGGAACGCCGTGGCGGCTCGGCCAGCTGCTGGCGCGCGTCGCGCAAGTGCCGGGCATCGCGCGCCTGCGCTACACCACCAGCCATCCGGGCGACATGGAGGACAGCCTGATCGCGGCCCATCGCGATCTTGAGAGCCTGATGCCGCACCTCCATCTGCCGGTGCAATCGGGCGCGGACCGCATCCTGGCGGCCATGAACCGGCGGCACACGCGCGCCCACTATCTTGGCACCATCGCGCGCCTGCGGCGGGCGCGGCCCGACATGGCGTTCTCGTCCGACTTCATCGTCGGCTTCCCGACCGAGACCGAAGAGGATTTCCGCGCCACCCTTTCGCTGGTGGACGAGGTGGGATTTGCCGCCGCCTTTTCGTTCAAGTATTCGGCGCGGCCCGGGACCCCGGCCGCCGAGAGCGCCACGCAGGTGCCGGAAGACGTCAAGCACGAACGGCTGCAGCGCCTGCAGCGCGCCCTCGAGCGGCAGCAGGCCGCCTTCAACGCGAACTGCCTTGGACGACGCTTCGAGGTCCTGTTCGAGCGGGCCGGGCGCTATCCTGGCCAGATCGTGGGCCGATCGCCATATCTCCAGACGGTGCAAGTCCAGACGGTGCAAGTCCAGAACGCGCAAGACCGGAGCGCACAAGTCCCTGGCGGGCACGCGTCCGGCTCCGCCATCGCGATCGGGGACTTGGCCACGGTGACCATCACGCAACTGAGCGCAAACAGCCTGTTCGGGACGCTGACCAGCGAGCCGCATTCCCTCCCTGACTCTCGCCGGCAAGCGGAGGAGGGACGCGCGGGGGTGCGGAGACTGGCGGAACCAGGAGGCTAGAACCGTTGCGCACGACACGATCGAACAATGGAACATTCATTCAGCCGGCGAATGCTGTGGCGGATGCCGCGGCGGCGCAGATCACCCTGGCCTTCGACGACAACCGGCTCGCCTCGCTGCTCTTGGGCCAATACGGACAGAATCTCGCCTTGATCGAACGGCGATTGGGGGTGGTGGCCGACCAGCGCGGCAACCATGTCGCCATCGCGGGATCGCGCGACGCCTGCGACCAGGCCAGGCGGGTGCTGGAGGGCCTCTATGAGCGATTGAAGCGCGGCGATGAATTGGCCTCCGGCGACGTCGAGGGCGCGATCCGGCTCGCCATCGCGCAAGGCTCCCTGTTCGACTTCGATCCGGCCGGCGCGCGGCCGAGCTTCGAGGAGATCAATCTGCGCAAGCGTCCGGTGCGCGCCCAGACGGGGGCGCAGGACAGCTATATCCGGGCGCTCAAGCGCCATGCGCTGGTGTTCGGGACCGGCCCAGCCGGCACCGGAAAGACCTGGCTTGCGGTCGCCCGCGCGGTGCAATTGTTCGAGCGCAAGGAGGTCGACCGCATCATCCTTTCGCGCCCGGCCGTCGAAGCGGGTGAGCGATTGGGCTTCCTGCCCGGCGACATGCGCGAGAAGGTCGATCCTTATCTGCGACCGATCTACGACGCGCTGTACGATCTGATGGACGCTCGCATCGTCGAACGCGCCATGCAGTCCGGCGAGATCGAGATCGCTCCGCTCGCCTTCATGCGCGGGCGCACCCTGTCCAATGCGGCGGTCATCCTCGACGAGGCGCAGAACTCGACCGCCATGCAGATGAAGATGTTCCTGACGCGGCTCGGCGAGAACAGCCGCATGATCGTCACCGGCGATCCAAGCCAGGTCGACTTGCCGCACGGCCAGACCTCCGGGCTGGCCGAAGCCAGCAAGCTGCTCGCCGGCGTCGAAGGCATCGCCCAGGTGGCGTTCACCGCCGAGGACGTCATCCGCCACGAGCTGGTGGCCCGCATCGTCGCGGCCTATGACGCGGCGGCGCTCGCCGCCAATCGCCGGCGCGAGACCGAGCAATGAGCCGTCTGCTTGGGATCATCTCCGGCGCCGGCGGGGGAGGGATATGAAATCCGGCCCGCGCAGCCTGCGCCCGCGCCCGCAGCGACCGGCGGCACCCGCCATCGACATCATGGTCGATTCGCCGCTGTGGAAGGCACAACGCGGCGTCAAGGCGGTGCTGCAGCGGGCGATCGGCGAAGCCGCCGCCTTGGCGGCTACAAACGGCGGCGAGCTTGCTATCGTGCTTACCGATGATTCGGCGATCCGCGCGCTCAACCGCGACTGGCGCGGCAAGGACCAGCCGACCAATGTGCTGTCCTTTCCGGCCAAGGCCCCCTCACATTCCCGGCGCACAGGCGAGCGTCGCGGCCGGGTGCGCCTGCTCGGTGATATCGTGATCGCCTATGAGACGATGGCGCGCGAGGCGGTCGCCGCGCACAAGCCGTTTCGGCATCACTTGGCCCATCTCGCGGTGCACGGATTTCTCCATCTCGTGGGTCACGATCACGCCGCGGAGGCGGAGGCCGATGCCATGGAGGCGCTGGAAGTCGCCGTGCTGGCGCGGCTCGACGTGCCCAATCCCTACCTGACCCCCACCCCTTCCCTCCCCCGGTTGCGGGAAAGGGAACGGAGGGGGGCTGATTGCTGACCGCCAGATTGCTGGACCCAATGCCTGAGCAAGACCCATCGAGCTCGTCCGAGCCGCCCGGTCCGCCACCCGAGACGCGCAATCTTCCGGTGCCGATACCGCGGAGCAGCCTGGTGCCGCACGAGCGTCCCGAGGGCTGGCTGGTGTGGGCGCTGCGCATGCTCTTCGGCTGGAAGGCCGGGTCCATCCGCGCCAACCTCACGGATGTCCTCAAGGCGGGCGCAGGCGAGACCGGTTTCTCGCCGAAAGAAAGCGTCATGCTGCAGAACCTCCTCGGCCTGCGCGAGCGGCGGGTCGCGGATGTCATGGTTCCGCGCGCCGACATCATCGCGGTCAAGCAGGAGATCGCGCTCGGCGAGCTGATGAAAGTGTTTGCCAGCGCCGGCCATTCGCGACTTGTGGTCTACGATGAAATGCTCGACGACGCCGTCGGAATGGTGCACATCCGCGATCTCGTGGCGTTCATGACGGCCCGCGCGGAGGTGCGCCCCAGCGCGAATCCCCGGCGCAAGAAGCTGCCGCACGCCGGCCTCGACCTCAGGGCGGTCGATCTGTCGATGCCGCTGTCGGCCGCCAAGCTCATTCGCGAGATGCTGTTCGTGCCGCCCTCGATGCCGGCGATGGACCTGCTGGCGCGCATGCAGACGAGCCGCATCCATCTCGCGCTGGTGGTCGACGAATATGGCGGCGCCGACGGCGTGGTCTCGATCGAGGATATCGTGGAGGAGATCGTCGGCGAGATCGAGGACGAGCACGACGAGGATATCCCGCCCAATGTGGTGCGCCAGGCCGACGCTTCCTTCCTGGCCGACGCGCGCGCCAAGCTCGAGGACGTCACCGCCACGGTGGGGGCGGATTTCGACGTCGGCGAGATTGCCAACGAGGTGGACACGCTCGCCGGCTACATCGCCACCCGCATCGGGCGCGTGCCGGTGCGCGGCGAGCTGGTGCCGGGCCCCGGCCCGTTCGAGATCGAGGTGCTCGACGCCGATCCCCGCCGCGTCAAGAAGCTCAGAATCTATCGCTCGGCGGACCGCCGCAACGGCCACAGAAGCGAAGCCCCGCGGCGGCCGGCCGACGCTCCGCCAGGGCCGGCACAACCGACCTCGCCGTCGCCGCATCCCGACTTGCCGCCCGCCCGCGATGCGTCGGTCAAGCCGTCGCCCGACACGACAAGCCCGAAGACGCCGCCGCAACCGTGACGCTGACGCCCCTGGCCCATTGGATCACGCTGGCGTGGGGATGGCGGCGCGTCCTGGTGGCATTCCTGGCCGGCGCCGTCTCAACCCTGGCGCTCGCCCCCCTGAACTTCTGGCCGGCACCGTTCTTGACGTTCCCGATCCTGGTCTGGCTGGTGGATGGGTCGGGCGGCGGCCGGGCAGGTGGCGTGCCGGCGGCAGCGGGCACCGGCTGGTGGTTCGGCTTCGGCTATTTCGTCGCCGGCCTCTATTGGATCGGCAACGCCGTGCTGGTCGATGCCAGGACGTTCGGCTGGCTATTACCGTTCGCCGTCGTCGCGCTGCCGGCCGGGCTCGCCTTGTTTACCGCCCTGGGGGTTGGGCTGGCGCGCTTGCTGTGGGGGCGCGGGCCCGCTCGCGTGCTGGCGCTCGCGGTGGGGCTCACCACGGCGGAATGGCTGCGCGGACATGTGCTCACCGGATTTCCCTGGAACCTGTTCGGCTATGCGCTGGCGTCGCCGCTGCCGCTCGCGCAGGGCGCCGCGCTGGTCGGAATTTGGGGCCTGACCTTTCTGGCGGTCGCGGTCTATGCGAGTCCTGCCGTGCTGGCCGACGCGCGTGCCGATACCAGGAGACCTTGGGTCGCGCCGGCGCTGAGCCTCGCCCTCCTGGCCGGCGTCGCCGCCTATGGCACGGTCCGGCTGCAGGCGAACCCCACGTCCTATGTGGACGGCGTGCGGCTTCGCATCATGCAGCCCAATCTGCAGCAGGACGAGAAGTTCAACTATTCCCAGCGGCAGCAGGTGATGAACCGGTATCTGGCGCTCTCGAAGCGCGCCAGCGGGCCACGATCAAACGGCATCGACGACGTCACCCATCTGATCTGGCCGGAATCGGCGTTCCCGTTCTTTCTGACCCGCGATGCCGAGGCGCTCGGCCAGATCGCCGCGCTGCTGCCGGCCGGCAGCGTGCTGATCACCGGCGCGGTGCGGGCGCCCGATGGCGTCCCCGACGCTGCCGTCACCCGCGCCTACAACTCGATTTACATCATCGATCATGCCGGCTCGATCCTGTCGGTCTACGACAAGGTCCACCTGGTCCCGTTCGGCGAATACCTGCCGTTTCAGGACTTTCTCGAAGAGCTCGGTCTCAAGCAGATCACCAACATGCGGGGCGGGTTCATCCCGGGTGACCGGCGCCGCATCCTGAAGGTGCCGCGGGCTCCCGATGTTCTTCCGCTCATCTGCTACGAGATCATTTTCCCGCAAGCGATACCGCCGGGCGAGCGACCCGGCTGGATGGTCAATCTCACCAATGACGGATGGTTCGGGGCCAGTTCGGGTCCCTACCAGCATCTCCAGCAGGCGCGCATTCGCGCCATTGAACAGGGCCTTCCCGTGGTGCGCGCCGCCAATACGGGAATTTCAGCGGTGATCGATCCGCTCGGCCGCATCATCGGCTCGCTGCCGCTGGGAACCGAGGGCGTGCTTGACGAAGCGCTGCCGCGGCCAGTCGGCCTCACCCCCTATGCACGCACCAGCGATCTCCCAACCGGCCTCGTCCTCGCCCTGGCAGCAGCCGTGGCGATGCGGAACCGTCGGCGGCCGAAGGGCTAGGCGGACTCTCTCTTAACCATAAATTCTCTTTAATTCGCGTCCAGGATAAAAAAATTCTGTGAGCTGTTCCAGCACCGGGCCGACGCGAGGGCCATTAGATCGCGCACCCGACGTCCGCGAACCCGCCCCAATCGCATGTGGATTTGCAGCTGAGAGCGGTCGCCAAAATGCCACATACCCAAGGCCTTCCGCACTTGACATTAAATATTGGGTGGACCCATTACGATTAGTCGATGTCCCATAGGAGACTATTATGGTGAAGAAGGCCCCTAACCCCATCGACAAGCACGTCGGCAGCCGCGTGCGCATGCGCCGGATGATGCTGTCGATGAGCCAAGAGAAGCTTGGTGGTGCACTGGGGCTCACGTTCCAGCAGGTGCAGAAATACGAGAAGGGAACCAACCGAATCGGCGCCAGCCGGTTGCAGCAGATTTCCAATATCCTGCAGGTCCCGGTTGCATTCTTCTTCGAGGGCGCGCCCAACTTCCACCCGCAGAGCGACGGCGTGGGCGAGGCCCCCTCCCCGACTTATGTGTCGGACTTCCTCGCCACCTCGGATGGACTTGCGCTCACCAAGGCGTTCATGGAGATCAAGGAGGCCAAGCTCAGGCGCCGCATCGTCGATCTAGTCGAGGAGATCGCCGGGCGGCAGGACTGACATCGGGGTTTGCATTTTTCGGGACAGGCCGCGATCCACTTGTTGGCACGCGCCGCCCCATCTCTCGCACCTTGACCGCGCCCGGGGACGCTGCAAGAAACACGACCTGGGATGAGCCCGGCCGGTCTGCTGCGCAAGCTGAGCTTGGCGTGCTCGGAATCCCGGCGTGCTCGGGCAACGGGGAGTGTTCCAAAGTGTCACGCGCGAATTATCTGTTTACCAGCGAATCCGTTTCCGAGGGTCATCCCGACAAGGTCTGCGACCAGATTTCGGACGCCATTCTCGATGCATTTCTCGAGAACGACATCAGGCTTGGCATTGCCGACGACAGCAAGGCGAATACCCGATTGGGCTGCGAGACGCTCGCCACCACCAACAAGATCGTGATTGCCGGCGAAGGCCGCGGGCAAGCTCCGTTGTTCAACAAATTCGGCAGCCACGCGGTGGTCAATCGCGAGCTGATCTCGCAGATCGCGCGCAATGTCGTGAAGGAGATCGGCTACAACCAGGAAGGATTTTCCTATCACGGCGCTGAGATCGAGATCCTGCTGCACGGCCAGTCGCCCGACATCGCCATGGGGGTCGATGCCAAGACGAAGAAGGACGGCGACCATGAAGGCGCCGGCGATCAGGGGATGATGTTCGGATTCGCCTGCACCGAGAGCGAGGTCTACGAGAAAAACTCGTTCATGCCGGCGCCGATCTTTTTTGCCCACCGGATCCTGAAGATGCTGTCGGAGAAACGGCGTTCCGGCCAGCTGTTCGACCTGCAGCCCGATGCCAAGAGCCAGGTGACGGTGCAGTACGTCAAAGGCCAGCCGATCGGCTGCACCAAGGTCGTGGTCTCGACGCAGCACAATGCGCAAACCCGCAACGGCAAGAAATACACCCCCGGCATGGTCAAGGAACTGATCTCCGACACCGTGGAGCAGGCTTTGCCGGAGGGCTGGATGCCGAAAAAGGCTTCCGACTTCCTGGTCAATCCGACCGGCAATTTCGTCGTCGGCGGCCCGGACGGCGACTGCGGGCTGACCGGCCGCAAGATCATCGTCGATACCTACGGGGGCTATGCGCCGCACGGCGGCGGCGCCTTCTCGGGCAAGGATCCGACCAAGGTCGATCGCTCGGCCGCCTATGCGGCGCGCTATCTGGCCAAGAATGTCGTGGCGGCGGGGCTGGCCGAGCGCTGCACCATCCAGATCGCCTATGCGATCGGGGTTGCCGACCCGATGTCGCTGCTGGTCGACACCCACGGAACCGGCAAGGTCGACGAATCCAAGCTGCAGAAGGCGTTGCCGGAAATCTTTCCGCTGCGGCCGACCAGCATTCGCCGCGCCCTCAAGCTGAGCCGGCCGATCTATCGACGGACCGCCGCCTACGGGCATTTCGGCCGTGCGCCCGAGAAGGACGGCGGCTTCTCGTGGGAGCGGACCGATCTTGCCGACGCGCTTCGCCGCGCCTTGAAATAGAGCATTTGCAGGAAAGGCGGCAGCCGGTTTTCCGTCCGAAAATGCGCCAACGCCAAAATGCTGGAGCGGTTCCTGTTTCCGGCCGGTGTGAAACCCCTCTGGCGGCCGCGATGGATGACGGCCGCGGCAGGCGCGGTGCCTTCTTCGGCCGGCGGCAAGGCCACAAGCTCAGCCCGCGCCAAGCCGGATTGTTCGAAACCCTGTTGCCGCGTCTGGCGCTCGATCTGGCGACGCCGCCGGGCGATCTGTCGCACCTGTTCTCCGCTCCGGTCGATTCGGTCCGGCTCGAGATCGGTTTCGGAGGTGGCGAATACCTTCTGGCCGAGGCCCAGCAGCAACCGCGGACCGGCTTCATCGGCATCGAGCCATTCGTCAACGGCATGGCCAAGGCCCTCTCCGCGATCGCAGCGCGCGGGCTCGAAAACATCCGGCTGCATCACGGCGACGCCGCCGATGTCATCGGGTGGCTGCCCCCGGCTGGGCTCGCCTGCGTGGATCTCGTCTATCCGGATCCGTGGCCCAAGCGGCGGCACTGGAAGCGCCGGTTCGTGCAGGACGCAAGCCTGGCCGAGCTCGCACGCGTGTTGCGGCCGGGGGGAGAATTCCGCTTCGTGACCGACATTCCCGACTATGCGTCCTGGACGCTCGAGCGCGGGCTGCGATCGCCCGATCTCGTTTGGACCGCCGAGCGCGCCGACGATTGGCGTCTGCCGTGGCGGGGCTTTACCGGTACGCGCTATGAGGCCAAGGCGAAGGGCGAAGGCCGCTGCCCGTGCTATCTGATCTTTCGGCGCCGCTGACCCGCGGCCGATGCGAGGCCGTTCACCCTGCGGCGTGCGGCATCGGCAGCGTGGGCTCGGCTTTGCGCGAACTCAACGGCCGCATTTGCCAGAACCGGATCACGCGCCCGGCGGTCGCCGCCGTCAACCGCTCGAAATTGGAATAGGCGGCGTCAAGCCCGTGGCTGGAATTGGCTTTGCGGCCGAGGCGAGCCCCGATGATGGCGCGGGCGGTGGGCCACCCCCAGCCTTTGGACCTGCACAGGATGAGGATCGGATCGGGCCGCTCGCCTTGCATCAGCCGGTCCACCACGTCGATGGGGACCGCGCAAAGATCGGCAAGCCCGGCGACCATCTCCTCGTAATTGCCGCCTTTGGCAAAATCGAGGATTCGACTTTCATTGAGCTGGCCGCGCAGCCGGAGCGCCGCAACAGTGCGCTGCGCCTCGCAATAGTCGCGTGGTGCCGGCTTGGCGCCGACCGCGTTCGATACGCGTGCCGGCAGGCCGCGGATTTCCGCCCGGATCTCCGGCGTTGCCGACGGAAGCAGCCGCTGTTGCACCGCCGCCGGCGCCTTGAGCAACAGCGCGCGTAACAATGGCGGCGGAATATCGCGCCGGCGCCCGACGCTTTCGGCAAGCCCGTCGTCGCCCGCCGACCTCGCCACCAGGGCCGTGAAGCCGGCGTCGGAGATGACGGCGCCGCAGTTCTCGGCAACGCTTCGGGCAACCTCGCGATCGCCCCGCCGCACCAGCACATCGGTCACCGTCTCGTCGATGCCGGCGCGGCTTGAGACGGCGAGCAGATGCGCCTGGCTCCCGGCCTCGGCGATTTCCATCAGGTCGATCTCGGCCAGGCGGCGCGACTGCCGCAGGACCGGGCCGGCAACCGAAATATCGTCGTCGCGGGCGAGCCGGCCGATCAATTCTCCGGGCGCATTGCCGATCGGCGCCAGGCGATGCGACAGCTCCGCGCGCGCCTTCGATTCGATCTTGTCGATCAGCCGGTTGAAGACGTCGTCGAACAGCCGCACATGCTCCGCGTTGAACAGGCTCGCGCCTTCGAGAAACAAGGTGGTGATGCGCCGCAGCGCCCGGGCGCGCCGCCGCGGTGAGCCATGCCGGACGATATCTTCCAATTCCGGAATGAGCGATGCAGCAGCCGGCATATGCAAACCTACACGCACAACGCTGAACGGAGCTTCTTCAACGAGCCTTGAACCCTAGTTAAGGAATCTGAAGGAACGGTTAGTCGGGACTGAGCGGCGGTGCATATGGGCGCAGGGGCAGCCCTGTCGGTGGCCGGCGCCCGCGCGGGGCGCTTCGGAGGCGCCGCTGCGATCGCCCCGGCAGCAGGCCGGACCGGCCGTCGACCGGCTTGCGCGCGCGCATAAAATCGCTATATTCGCCGGGTCTGTCATGGACGTCTTGTCCTAACGGACATCTCATAACGATCGGATTTGATCCGGTCGGTTTTTGAGAGTGGGTTCCTCCCGGGGCCCGCTCTTTTTTGTTACCGCGACCCGCCGCCAGCGGCCGATCGCAGGCCCGGGAACGAACGACCAAACCAAAGGCAGCCAAAGGCAGCAGTGACGGACCACCAAACGGATGACCGAATTCCCTGACCGGCAAGCAGTTTCCGAGCCGCGCCTGATCGCGGAGCAGGGCGTCGCGGCGCGCGTGGCCGCGATCGCGGAGCCGGTACTGGCTGGCCTGGGCTTCCGGCTGGTGCGGGTGCGGATTTCGGGGCTTTCCGGCTGCACCATACAGATTATGGCAGAGCGGGCGGACGGGACCATCACCATCGACGACTGCGAGGCGATCTCGCGCGCCTTGTCACCGGTCCTCGACGTCGCCGATCCGATCGATGCGGCCTACCGGCTGGAGGTTTCATCACCAGGGATCGACCGCCCGCTGGTGCGCCGGTCGGATTTCGAGCGCTTTGCCGGCCACCAGATCAAGGTGGAAATGGCGATCCCGATGGAGGGCCGCCGGCGCTTCCGCGGCGTGCTTCTCGGCGCGCAAGGCGATGCCGCCCATATCCGGCGCGATGATGCCGCGGCGGGCGAACCCGCCGAGGTGCTGCTGCCGATGGGAGACATCGCGGAAGCCCGGCTGGTGCTCACCGATGCCCTGGTGGCCGAATCGCTGCGGCGCGGAAAAGCAGCGAAGCGGAACCCGCGTCAGCCGAGCGACCGGTTCGCGCCGGAGGGCGAAGCGCAGCTTGCGGACCAGACGCATCGCCCGGACCAGGGACGCGGCGCGGCCGCGCCTGGGTCGCGCCCGTCCGGAGATTTTCAGCCCGCGCCGGCACAAAGGCGGCGCGTGGCCCAGCACGAAGGAGAGTGACCGATGGCTGTCAGCGCCAACCGGCTCGAACTACTGCAGATCGCCGACGCCGTCGCCCGCGAAAAGGCGATCGACCGCGGGATCGTGATCGCCGCCATGGAGGATGCGATCCAAAAGGCGGCGCGCTCGCGCTACGGCAGCGAGACCGAGGTCCGCGCCGAGATCAATCCGAAGACCGGCGAGATGCGGCTGTCGCGGCTGCTGCTCGTGGTCGATCAGGTCGAGAACGACTCGACCCAGATTGCGCTGGCGGATGCCAAGCGCCGCAATCCGGCCGCCCAGGTGGGCGACTTCATCGCCGAGGCGCTGCCGCCGTTGGAATACGGGCGCATCGCCGCCCAATCCGCCAAGCAGGTGATCGTGCAAAAGGTGCGCGAGGCCGAGCGCGACCGCCAGTACCAGGAGTACAAGGACCGCATCGGCGACATCGTCAACGGCATCGTCAAGCGGGTCGAGTATGGCAACGTGGTGGTCGATCTCGGCCGCGGCGAAGCGATCGTGCGGCGCGACGAGCTGCTGCCGCGCGAGGTCTTCCGCAACGGCGACCGCATTCGCGCCTATATCTACGACGTGCGGCGCGAGCCGCGCGGCCCGCAGATCTTCCTGTCGCGCACGCATCCCCAGTTCATGTCGAAGCTGTTCGCCCAGGAGGTGCCGGAGATCTACGACGGCATCGTCGAGGTCAAGGCGGTGGCCCGCGATCCCGGCTCGCGCGCCAAGATCGCGGTGATCTCGCGGGATTCCTCGGTCGATCCGGTCGGCGCCTGCGTCGGCATGCGCGGCTCGCGCGTGCAGGCGGTGGTCAACGAGCTGCAGGGCGAGAAGATCGACATCATCCCGTGGACCTCCGACCCGGCCAATTTCGTCGTCAATGCGCTGGCCCCCGCCGAAGTCGCCAAGGTGGTGCTCGACGAGGATCGCCAGCGGATGGAGGTGGTGGTGCCGGATCAGCAACTCTCGCTCGCCATCGGGCGGCGCGGCCAGAACGTGCGGCTCGCCTCCCAGCTCACCGGCTGGGACATCGATATCGTGACCGAGCAGGAAGAGTCGGAGCACCGCCAGGCCGAGTTCGAGAAGCGCACCAAATTGTTCATCGATGCGCTCAATGTCGACGAGGTGGTGGGCCAGCTGCTCGCCTCCGAAGGCTTCAACTCGGTGGAGGAGCTCGCGCTGGTGGACGAAAAGGAGATTGCGGGTATCGAGGGCTTCGACGCCGACACCGCGCGCGAGCTGCAGGCGCGGGCGGCCGAATATCTCGCCAAGCTCGATGCCGAGCTGGACGCCAAGCGCGTGGAGCTCGGGGTGGAGGACGCGCTCAAGGAGATTCCCGGCGTCACCACCGCCATGCTGGTGGAATTCGGCGAGAACGGCATCAAGACCATGGAGGATCTGGCCGACTGCGCGACCGACGACCTCGCCGGCTGGAGCGAGCGCAAGGACGGCGAAACCACCAAGCATGCCGGCGTACTCGAGGGATTGTCGCGCGAAGAGGTTGACGCGCTGATCATGCAGGCCCGCGTCAAGATGGGCTGGATCAAGGAGGAGGATCTGGCGCCGCCGCCGGCGGAGCCGGCCGCGGCCGGCGAGGTCGAGGCCGAGGCCTGAACGAACATTGGATGGCGGGACGGATGCTCGCAGATATGGATCACGCGCCTATGAAGCTCGCCGCCACGGAGCATGACGAGCTCGACACCGGGCCGCGCAAGGCCGCGCCCGGCGCGGAGCGCTTCTGTGCGGCGACCAGCACCGTGCGCCCGGTGGCCGAGATGATCCGCTTCGTCGTGGCGCCGGACGGCCAGGCGGTCGCGGATCTCAAGCGCCGCTTGCCGGGGCGGGGCATCTGGATTACGGCGACCCGGCAGGCGTTGCGCACGGCCATTGCTCGCAAGGTGTTTGGGCGTGGCTTCAAGCGGGATGTGCGGCTCGCGCCCGACATGATCGAGGCGACCGAGCGGTTGATGGAACAGGGCGCCCTGGCGGCGCTCGCGATCGCCCACAAGGCCGGCAGGGTCGCGATCGGGTTTGCCAAGGCGGAGGCGGCCTTTGGCCGGGGCCGGATCGTGGCTCTCATTCATGCCGCCGACGCGGCGCCCGACGGGGCCCGGAAGCTCGATGCCGCCTTGCGCCGGCGGCTCGACCCGGAGGCCGAAAAGATCACCGTCATCGATACGTTTACCTCGGCGCAATTGGATTTGGCTTTGGGGCGGTCAAATGTGATACATGCAGCCCTGCTTGCCGGTCGCGAAAGCGACACATTCATGGCACGCGCCGGGCTCCTGGATCGCTTCCGAACCGGAGGTTTGGGCGATCGGAACGAGCCAAAGCCAGCAGCGAAAGAGTGAAAAGCAGGATCGGAATGGTTGAAACGACGAAAAGCCCGGGCGACAAGACGCTCAGCGTCACTCCCACCAAGACCTTGACCCTCAAGCCGCGGGGCGTCGAGCAGGGAGTCGTGCGCCAGAGTTTCAGCCATGGCCGCACCAAAGCGGTCGTCGTGGAAAAGGTGAAACGCCGCGTCGGCGGCCCCGTCAAGGCGGAAACGCCGGCCGCCGGCATGGACGGATTGACCGCCAAGCGGTCCGCCACCGCCCGCCCCGCCGTGGTGCCGCAGGCGGCGGCTCCCGCCACCGTGCCGGCCCAGTCGCCCGCCGTCACGCCCCCGAAGCCCTCCGGTGTGGTGCTGCGCACGCTGACCGAGGACGAGCAGAAGGCGCGCGTGCACGCGCTGGCCGACGCCCGCCTGCGCGAGGCCGAGGAACGCAAGATCGCCGAGGAGGAGGCTCACGTCCGGTTCGCGCGCGAGGCCGCCGAGCGCACCGAGCGCGAAGCCGCCGAGGCGCGCAAGCGCGGCGAAGAAGATCGCCGGCGGCACGACGAGGAAACCAAGCGCAAGGCCGAGCTCGAGGCCAAGAAGCGCTTCGGCGAGGATGCCACGGCCGCACGGCCGGCCGCGCGTCCGGTTCTGGAGGCCGACGAGGAGGAAGCTCCGCGCACCCGTCGCGGCGGCGTGGCGCGCGCGGCGCCGGCCCCCAAGCCGGCGAAAAGCACGGGCGAGAAGCGCCGTGGCCGCCTCACCGTGGTGACCGCGCTGAGCGCCGACGAGGTGCGCGAACGTTCGGTCGCTTCGTTTCGCCGCCGCGTCCAGCGCATGGCCGGCCATCGCGACGCCGAGCCCAAAGAAAAGCTGCTCCGCGAAGTGATCATTCCGGAAACCATCACCATTCAGGAGCTCGCCAACCGCATGGCGGAGCGCGGCGTCGACGTCATCCGCCTGCTGATGCGGCAGGGCCAGATGGTGAAGATCACCGACGTGATCGACGCCGACACGGCGCAGCTCCTGGCCGAGGAAATGGGCCACACCGTCAAGCGGGTGGCGGAATCCGACGTGGAAGAGGGCCTGTTCGACGCCAGCGATGACCAGGCCGCGCTGGTGCCGCGTCCGCCGGTGGTCACCATCATGGGCCATGTCGACCATGGCAAGACGTCGCTGCTCGACGCCATCCGCTCGACCGAGGTGGCGGCCGGCGAGGCCGGCGGCATCACCCAGCATATCGGGGCCTATCAGGTGACGGCGCCCTCGGGCCAGAAGATCACCTTTATCGATACGCCAGGCCACGCCGCTTTCACCGCCATGCGGGCGCGCGGCGCCAAGGTGACCGACGTGGTCGTGCTGGTGGTGGCCGCCGACGACGGCGTGATGCCGCAGACCGTCGAGGCGATCCATCACGCCAAGGCCGCCAAGGTGCCGATGATCGTCGCCATCAACAAGATCGACAAGCCGGACGCCAAGCCGGAGCGCGTGCGCACCGAGCTGCTGCAGCACGAGGTGCAGGTCGAATCGCTCGGCGGCGACGTGCTCGACGTGGAAGTGTCGGCGACCAAGAAGCTCAATCTCGACAAGCTGCTGGAGACGCTGGCCCTGCAGGCGGAGCTGCTCGATCTCAAGGCCGATCCGAACCGGCCGGCCGAGGGCACCGTGATCGAGGCCAAGCTCGACCGCGGCCGCGGACCGGTCGCAAGCGTGCTGGTGCAACGCGGCACCCTCAAGCCCGGAGACATCGTGGTGGCGGGAGCCGAATGGGGCCGCGTGCGGGCGCTCATCTCGGATACCGGCAAGCCGCTCGCGGCGGCCGGACCGTCCATGCCGGTCGAGGTGCTCGGCTTCAACGGCACCCCCGATGCCGGCGACCGGCTGGCCGTGGTCGACAGCGAATCGCGCGCCCGCGAGGTCACCGACTACCGGGCACGGCAGAAGCGCGAAAAGGTGGCGGCGCGGGCGACCGGGCTACGCGGCTCGCTCGAGCAGATGATGAGCCAGCTCAAGACCGCCGGCCGCAAGGATTTCCCGCTGGTCATCAAGGGCGATGTCCAAGGCTCGATCGAGGCCATCACCGGCGCGCTCGAGAAGCTCGGCACCAGCGAGGTCGGAGCCCGCATCCTGTATGCGGGCGCCGGCGGGATCACGGAATCCGACGTGACCCTGGCGGAGGCGGCCGGCGCCGCGATCATCGGCTTCAACGTGCGCGCCCACAAGGAGGCGCGCGAGGCCGCCGAGCGGGCCGGCGTCGAAATCCGCTACTACAACATCATCTACGATCTGGTCGACGACGTTAAGAAGGCCATGTCGGGCCTGCTCGCGCCGACGCTGCGCGAGACCATGCTGGGCAATGCCACTGTGCTGGAGGTCTTCAAGGTCTCCAAGGTGGGCAATGTGGCGGGCTGCCGGGTCACCGACGGCACGGTGGAGCGCGGCGCCAATGTGCGCCTCATCCGCGACAATGTGGTGGTCCACGAAGGCAAGCTCTCGCAGCTCAAGCGCTTCAAGGACGATGTCAAAGAGGTGGTGGCCGGGCAGGAATGCGGCATGGCGTTCGAGAACTATCACGACATGAAGGTCGGCGATGTGATCGAATGCTACCGGGTCGAGACGATCCAGCGTACGCTGTGAGCGCCGATGCCGCCGTCGGGCGGGATAACGCGCGCGCGGCCATGGACTACACGATCACCTATCGGTTCGGACCGCACGACTACATCGCGCTCATCCGCGCGAGCCGGTCGATCCGCCCGCTCGGACGCCTCGGCCGCTGGGGGCGGGCGGCGCTGTTCGGGCTGCTGATCGCTGGGCTGGTGATCGCCTTCAGCTATGACTCGCTATGGGGCGCCCCCCGGCTGCTGCTCACCGTGGCCGCGATTGTATTCGTCATGGTGACCTTGGTGGCGCGCGTCGGCGAGTATCTGGGCGAGCGGCTGATGGCGCGGTGGGTGTTCCCGCGCTATAGCATCGCCAACAAGGACGTGACGCTGGAGCTCGGCGAACAGGGCATCCGATCAAAGACCGGCGGGAACGAGGGACGAATGTCCTGGAGCTCCTTCGTGCGGATCATCGAGACCCGGGATGGTCTTTTCCTGGCGCTCAGCCGCGCCGAGTTGCTTGGGGTTCCCAGGCGCGCCCTGCCCTCGACCGATGCCTTTGCGGACTTCGCGCGCTATGTCCGCGGCAAGGTCGGTGCTTCGGCCGCCCGGGATCACGATAAGAGAGCTGCACCATGAGGCGCCCCAACCAGCGAGGTCGAGTCGAACCGTCGCAACGGCAGCTGCGCGTCGGCGAGCTCGTTCGCCATGCCGTGTCGGAAATGCTGATCCGCGGCGACGTGCACGACCCGGTGCTCGAAGGCCATCTGGTTACCGTTCCGGAAGTGCGCATGACGCCGGACTTGCGGCTTGCCACCATCTACGTCATGCCGCTCGGCGGGCGCGACCAGGACGAGGTGCTGGCCGCGCTCGCGCGCCACAAGCGTTATCTGCGCGGCGAGATCGCCCACCGCGTCAACCTGAAATTCGCACCCGATATCCGCTTCCAGATCGACGAGCGATTCGAGGAGGCGGAACGAATCGAGAAGCTTCTGCGAACCCCGCAGGTGCGGCGCGATCTCGAGCCGCCCGACCGCGAACGCGACGAGGAGGAATCGTGAGCACCCCTGCGGTCCGCGCTGCTGTTTGCATGCCTGAAACCTGGAGATCGGCCGAACGGTGCCGACGTGAATCAACAAACGCAACCAACTAAACGTCAGAAGCGGGACGTGAACGGCTGGCTGGTGCTCGACAAGCCGGTCGGCATGACCTCGACCCATGCGGTCAGCGTGATCAAGCGGCTGTTCGCGGCCAAGCGCGCCGGCCATGCCGGCACGCTCGATCCGCTGGCCTCCGGCTGCCTGCCGATCGCGCTCGGGGAGGCGACCAAGACCGTTCCGTTCGTCATGGACGGGCGCAAGACCTATCATTTCACCGTGCAGTGGGGCGAGGAGCGCGACACCGACGATGCCGAAGGCCGCGTCGTGGCGACGAACCCGGCGCGGCCCGCCCCCGAGGCGATCCGCGCGCTGCTGCCGCGTTTCACCGGAACCATCGCGCAGGTGCCGCCGCGTTTCTCCGCCCTCAAGATCGAGGGCGAGCGCGCCTACGACCTCGCCCGCGAGGGCAGGGCGGTGGAGCTGGCGGCGCGCCCGGTGGATATTCATCGCCTCGAATTGGTGGCGATGCCCGACGCCGAGCATACGGTGCTCGCCGCCGAATGCGGCAAGGGCACCTATGTGCGGGCGCTGGCCCGGGATCTGGGCCGCGAGCTCGGCTGCCTCGGGCATGTGGTCGCGCTGCGGCGGACCGCGGTCGGGCCGTTCGGCCAAGATTGCGCCGTCACCCTGGATGCCCTGCAGGCGGCGATTTCGCCGCCAGCTGAGGTCGTGCCCGAGTCGGCGCTCCTGCCGGTCGCCGCCGGCCTTGCGGCGCTGCCGGCCCTGGCGGTGAGCCGCGCCGATGCCGGACGGCTCGCCCGCGGCCAGGCGGTACTGCTGCGCGGACGCGACGCCCCGCTGATGGAAGGCTATGTGGCGGTCTCCGCGCAAGGCTCGCTGGTGGCGCTGGCCGAGATGGAGAAGGGCGAATTGCGCCCCCGGCGCATCTTCAATCTGGCGCGCCTGTAGGGGGCGGCCCTTGTGGCCGCCTTCTGGCCGGGCGCGCCCGCCCACGCGGGGCGCCCCTACGACGCCTATTACGGCGGCGTAAATTCCGCTGGTATCGGGCGAATTTTGGACTATATTGCGCCGCGGTCGCGCCGGTCCTTGCCGGCGCGTACCGCTTGTGGGCAACCGCGCTGGACGACATCCCGGCCCGGCTGCCGTGGCAGCTTTTGTCGTCGACAGATAGGAGACCCGATGTCGATTACTCCCGACCGCAAGGCGGACGTCATCAAGACCTATGCGACCAAATCCGGCGACACCGGTTCGCCGGAAGTTCAGGTAGCGGTCCTTTCGGAACGCATCAACAACCTGACGGAGCACTTCAAGACCCACGTCAAGGACAACCATTCCCGGCGTGGATTGCTCAAGCTCGTGTCTCAGCGTCGCCAGCTTCTTGATTATCTC
>DASXXS010000368.1:0-3644 GCA_036502925.1 Xanthobacteraceae bacterium | reverse complement strand
ACCGGCGTGATCGCGGTGGCCAGATATTCCTGCGTCAACGATTTCGGCACCGTTATCAATCCGATGATCGTCGAGGGCCAGCTTCATGGCGGCGCCGTGCAGGGCATCGGCCAGGCGCTGATGGAGATGACGGTCTTCGATTCCGAAGGTCAGCTCCTGACCGGCTCCTACATGGATTATGCGCTGCCGCGCGCCGGCGACGTGCCCTCGTTCACGGTCGCCAGTCATCCGGTGCCCGCCACCACCAATCCGCTGGGCGTCAAGGGCTGCGGCGAGGCGGGCTGTGCCGGCGCCTTGACCTCGGTGATGAATGCCGTGGTCGACGCCTTGTCGGAATACGGCATCAAGCATATCGACATGCCGGCGACCCCATTCCGGGTCTGGCAGGCGATCCACGGGCCCGGCGCGGCAGCGAAATCGCCGGGCAAGCCGCCATGAACGGGAAACGATGACCCAGGCGATCGATCTGCCTCTCCCGGCGGCGCGCGCGGCCGAGACGAAATTCGTCGGAACCGTATGCTTCGTGCATTTCGCCAGTCATTATTACATCACCTTGCTGGCGCCGCTGTTCCTGTTCGTGCGCGCGGACTACGGCGTGAGCTATACGGAGCTCGGGCTCGCCTTCACCGCCTTCAATGTGATCTCGACCGCGCTGCAGACGCCGACCGGATTCCTGGTCGACCGGGTGAGCGCGCGCCTGCTGCTCGTCGCCGGGCTGCTGGTGGGCGCAACCGCGTTCACGGTAGCGGCTTTGGTCAATTCGTTCTGGGTGTTCGTGGCCATGTTCGCGCTGGCCGGTCTCGGCAACACGGTCTATCACCCGGCCGATTACGCGCTGCTCTCGCGCCACGTGCCGGCCGCGCGCGCCGGCCGCGCGTTCTCGCTGCACACCTTCGCCGGCATGCTCGGCAATGCAGCCGCGCCTCCGAGCTTGTTGTTCCTGCAGAGCTTCGTCGGATGGCGCGGCGCCTTCCTGGGCGCCGCCGCGCTCGGACTGGTGGCCGCCCTGGTGATGGCGGTTGCGGGCGAGGCGCCGGAGCCCGCGTCGACCCCCGGCAGGATCGAGGGGCGCGGCGCCAAGCAAGCCGGCGGCCTGCAGACCGACACCGCGGCGGTCGGCTGGCGCCTTCTGGTCGCGCCCGCGATCCTGCTCAATCTCGCATTCTTCATCATGCTCGCGATGTCGAGCGGCGCGCTCTACAATTTCCTTGTCCCCGCGCTGGGCGCGCTCTACGGGACGCCGGTCACGATCGGCAACGCGGCGCTGACCGGCCTGCTCCTGCTCAGCCCCATCGGCGTGCTGGCCGGCGGCTGGCTTGCCGGGCGCACCTCCCATCACGGACTGGTCGCCACCTGCGGCCTGATCGTGACGGCGGCGGTCACCACGCTGGTCGGGCTGTTCGATTTCGCCGCCGCGGCGCTGGTCGGCCTGATGTCGATCGCCGGTTTCTTTTCCGGCCTCACCATGCCGTCGCGCGACATGATCGTACGCGCCGTGACCCCGCCCGGCGCCTATGGCCGGGTGTTCGGCTTCGTCTCCACCGGCTTCAATATCGGCGGCATCGTGTCGCCGCTGATCTTCGGCCAGCTCCTGGACCAGGGCTACCCGCGCGCGATATTCTTCTGCGTGGCCGGCTGCGCGCTGGCCTCGATCGCCACGGTCGCGATCAACACGTCGCGCAAGAGTGCGGCGGCGTGATACTTCTTGCTCCTCTCGTTTGAGAGGACGACTGCGGGAGATGGCGATGACGTTGAGAAATCGGGCCTGGCGCGCCGGACGGGTGGCCGCGGCATGCGCAGCGCTGGCATGCGGGCTGCTCTTCGGGCTCGTGGCGGGGCTGACGCCGGCCGCGGCAGCCGATTTCTATGCCGGCAAGACCATCGATTTCGAGGTCGGGGCGGATGTGGGGGGCGGCTACGACATCTATGCCCGCACCGTCGCCCGCCATATGGGCCGGCATATCCCGGGCAATCCGACCATCGTGGTCAAGAACATGCCGGGCGCCGGCAGCGGCCGCACCGCGCTCTTCATCAGCAACGTCGCGCCCAAGGACGGCGCCACGCTCGGGGCGCTGATGCCGGGCGCCATCATCGGACCGTTGCTCGACGACAAGACGGAAACGCAATTCGATCCGACCAAGGTGATCTATATCGGCTCCGCCGATGCCGGCACGCGGGTCTGCGCGACCTTCCAGGCCTCCAAGATCAAGACCTTCGAGGATGCCCGCAAGCAGAAGACCATCCTCGGCGCCACCGCGGCCGGCGGCGCGACCCGCGATTACGGCTATCTGCACAATCACACCGCGGGCACCAAGTTCGACGTCGTCGCCGGCTACAAGGGCACTGCCGATATCACGCTCGCCATGGAGCGGGGCGAGGTCGACGGCATGTGCGGCTGGGACTGGTCCAGCCTCAAATCGCAGAAGGCGGACTGGCTGCGCGACCACAAGGTCAACATCCTGGTCCAGGTCGGGCTCGATCCCAATCCGGAGCTGACCGCGATGGGCGTGCCGGAACTGTGGAAATTCATCAACAACGATGACGACCGCAAGGTCGCCGAGCTGGTGGTGAGCCAGCAGATCTTCCAGCGTTCCTACATCGCGCCGCCGGCCACGCCGGCCGAGCAGATCAAGACGCTGCGCGCGGCCTTCGATGCCACCATGAGCGATCCGCAGTTCCTGGCCGATGCCGAGACCGTGCGCATCGCCATCACGCCCTTGTCCGGCGCCAAGGTGCAGGAGATCGTGCAGAAGCTCTATGCGACGCCCAAGGCCATCGTCGAACGCGCCCGGCAGGTCATCAAACCTTAGAAGCCCGATCGAATTTTCAGGGGGGATCATGCGCAACCTGGCTCTCTGTTCCGTCGTGCTGCTGATGCTGGGCGCGACGCCGGCGCTGTCGCTGTCGGACAAGCCCTATCTCGCCGAGAGCGATGCGGATTTCGCCAATCTGCTGCCACCGCCGCCGGCGGACGGCTCGGAGCGCGACAAGAACGACATGCAGGCGCTGCTCGCCTTGCAGAAGACCCTCACGCCCGAGCGGCTGGAACAAATCCAGGCCGATACGGAGCAGTCGGTCTATCGGGTTACCGGCGAGGTCCTGGGGCCGAGCTTCACCAAGGATCGCTTCCCGCTGGCCGGGGCGTTCTTCGACAAGGTCAACAAGGATTCAAGCGTCGGCGTCCGTTCGATCAAGCAGAAGTACAAGCGGCTGCGCCCGTTCCAGACCAACAAGGAGGTGCAGTCGCCGCCCAACATCGCGGCGGCGTCGCAGGGGCCGACCTATCCGAGCGGGCACGGCACCTTCGGGGCGGAGGTCGCAATCCTCCTCTCCATGATGGTGCCGGAGAAGAGGACGGAACTGTTCGCCCGCGGCTGGCAATATGGCGAGCAGCGCATCATGAGCGGCGTCGCCTATCCGTCCGACTGGGAAGGCGGCCATATCGGAGCCACCGTGATGGTGACGCTTATGCTGCAGAAGCCGGAGTTCAGGGCGGATTTCGAGGCTACCAAGACGGAAGTGCGCAAGGGGTTGGGCTTGGCGCCGTAGAGAAACCCTGGGGGCGAACGTCCGTATTGTCAACACAAGCGGTTAGGCCCCGACCCCCGGGGGCCTTGGGCAAAACCTGAAAAATTGCCGCCAGC
>DASXXS010000367.1:0-3990 GCA_036502925.1 Xanthobacteraceae bacterium | reverse complement strand
AACCGACGGCCCACGCCGCCATGCGGCCGGCAGCGACCGCCGGCG
Organism: Xanthobacteraceae bacterium; assembly: GCA_036502925.1. Classification (GTDB taxonomy): domain Bacteria; phylum Pseudomonadota; class Alphaproteobacteria; order Rhizobiales; family Xanthobacteraceae; genus VAZQ01. The sequence goes on along the minus strand of DASXXS010000367.1, from coordinate 3,945 downwards.
CCCGAAGAACCGAGCCGCGGGTGCGAGCTTGGCGGAGCGCCCGCGCGCACGGGCTCAAGCCCGCGCGAGCGCGTCCCTGACCTGCCCAATCACGCTCTCCCAGTCGTCGATGGCCGGCTGCCTGAACAGCCGTGCTGTCGGATACCAGGGACTGTCACTGCGGTCGAGCAACCAGCGCCAGTCCGCGACGTATTGCAGCAGGACCCACATCGGCTTGCCCAATGCGCCGGCCAGATGCGCCACGGAGGTATCCGAGGTGATAACGAGATCAAGCAGGGACATGATGGCCGCCGTGTCGCCGAAGTCCGCGATGGCGTCGCCCAGATGGATGACGTGGGAATTGTTCCGCAGGATGTCGCGATCGCCATCGCGCAGATCTTTTTGCAGGCTCAAGAACGCGATCCCGGGGAGCGAAAGCAACGGCGAGAAGCGCGCGAGTCCTATCGAGCGGGTTTGATCTCCCTTGAAATTCGGGTTGCCTGCCCAAGCAATGCCGATCCGCTGCATCCCGGTCTGCGGCAGCCGTTGCTTCCATTTGATGATCCGGTCTTCAGGCGCCGACAGATACGGAACGGCTGCCGGAATCGTGTCGAGCCCGGTCTTGAACGCGAGCGGCAGGCTGAGCAGCGGGCAATGGCAATCGAACCGCGGCAGCTTTTCGCCGCGGCCAACGACCAGTGAGGCGCCCTCGATCCGCGCGAGCAACGCCGTGAGTGGCGGCGGCACTTCGAGAACCACCTTGGCACCCCTGGCCGCCACGAGTGACGCATATCGCACGAAGTGAATGGCGTCGCCGAACCCCTGCTCGGCATGGAGCAGGATCGTCCTTCCTGCGAGCGGCTCGTCGCCGAGCCAGAGCGGCTCGGCAAACTCTCGTCGCCAAGGCGCAAAATCCCGGACCCGCCAGCGCCACTCGAATTCCTCCCAGCCACGGCCAAAGTCGCCGAGAAGAAGCCGCAGGCAGCCTCGATTCGAATGGGTTTCGGCGTTGTCCGGATCGATCGACAGCGCCTGGTCATAACTTGCGAGTGCCTCGAGGGGCCGGCCGAGGTCGCGAAGCACAATGCCCCGGTTGTTGAGCGCATCGACGTGGTTCGGGTCGATCGACAGCGCCCGCTCGAAACTTGCCAGCGCTTCGGCGGGCCGCCTCAGCTCGCGCAGCACAATGCCGCGATTGTAGAGCGCCCCGGCGTGGGCGGGCTGGAAGGCCAGCAGCCTGTCGTAGCTGGCGAGCGCCTCGGCGGGCCGCTGCAAGGCTTGCAGCGTATTCCCGCGATTGTTGAGCGCCCTGGCATAATCCGGCCGGATCGCCAGCGCCCGCTCGAAGCTGGCAAGCGCCTCGGCGGGGCGCTGCAGGTCCAGCAGCGCCAGGCCTCGATTGTTGAGGGCTTCGGCATGATCCGGCTTGATCAGCAGCGCCTCGTCGTAGGCGGCGAGCGCCTCGGCGGGGCGCTGCAGGTCGCGCAGCGCACCGGCGCGATTGTAGAGCGCCCTGGCGTGGTCGGGCTGGGTGGGCGGCGCCTTATCGTGGCCGGTGGCTGCTTCGGCCGGTCGCTTCAGGTCCGGCGCAGAGCCCGGCCGCAAGCAACGCAGCACGGCGAGATAGCCGGCCACATCGATCCCACTCTGCTGGCGAATGATATGCGGCTCGATCGTTTCGACGGCAAACCCATGGTCTTGCGCAAGCCTGCGGAGATAAGCTTTTGAATGCGCATAGCGACGCGTGGCTCTCAGCACGAAGTCCTGATCTTCGCTTATCTCGACCGAAAAGCCGAACACGCCCCCGTCTCTGAGCGCAGCTCGAACGCCCTGGAACACCGCCGACAAGTCGCCGATGTAGATGAATACATCGGCGGCGACCACGAGATCGAACTTACCGGATTGCGTTGGCAGGAATTCGATCAATTCGCTGCAGACCAGATTGTCATAGATTCGACGTTGGCGCGCGACTTCGAGCATCTTCGAAGAAATATCGATGCCGGTCAGCGTCCGCGCCCGCGGACGCAAGCGCGATCCGACAAGACCTGTGCCGCAACCCAGGTCCAGGATGTCCAGGGTGCCGGTCGGCACGAAACGTTCTATTGCATCAAACAAGCAATCCGGCGTCCGATATTTCAACTTGCCGACTAGGTGCTCATCGAAGTGGGCGGCATATTGGTCAAATAACTTGGTGATGTACTCCTTTGGAGCGGTGGCGGGAGCCGCCTCGACGCCGAGCGATGCCAACGCGTATCGGATGACCTCGGCATCGCCCCCGCTCGCCAGGGCTTGACGATAGGCAGCGACGGCTTCCTGCGCTCGTCCCAATTCCGCCAGCGCCTCGCCGCGGCCACCCCAGGCATCGGCCAAGTCGGACTTAATTGCCAGCGCCTTGTCGAACGCGACGAGGGCGTCGGAACGACGGGCGAGGCGATAATTGAGGATGTTGCCGCGGCGAAGCCATGCCTCGGCGCTGTCCGGCGTGAGCGCCAGCACTTTGTCATAGGCGGCAAGGGCTTCGTCATAGCGCCCCAAAAGAGAAAGAGAATTCGCCTTGTTGGAGAAGGCCGCGGCAAAGTCGGGCCGCAGTGCGATAGCCCTGTCGAAGTCATTTATTGCGTCCCGGTGCCGCCCCATCTGTCCGAGAACGTTGCCCCGATTGTTGAGGGCTTCGGCGTAATCGGGGTTGATCGCCAGCGCCCGCTCGAAGCTGGCGAGCGCCTCGGCGGGGCGCTTGAGCTCCTGCAGCGCGCTGCCGCGATTGTTGAGGGCTTCGACGTAACCCGGCCTGATCGCCAGCGCCCGGTCGTAGCTGGCGAGCGCCTCGGCGGAGCGCTTGAGATCCTGCAGCGCGTTGCCGCGATTGTAGAAGGCGCCGGGATCGTTCGGCTTGATCGCCAGCGCCTTGTCGTAGCCGGCGAGCGCCTCGGCCGGGCGCTTGAGGCTTCGCAGCGCGCTGGCGCGATTGTTGATGGCTTCGAGATGGTCCGGCCTCACCGCCAGCGCCTGATCGTAGCTGGCGAGCGCCGCGGCGGTGAGATCGAGGTCGCGCAGCGCGTTCCCCCGATTGTTCAGGACATCGGCATCGTGCGGCCGCAGCGCGAGCGCCCGGTCGTAGCTGGCGACCGCCTCGGCCGGACGCTTCAAGTCGCGCAGCGCGCTGCCGCGGTTGTCGTGCGCGTCGGCGTCGTCCGGCCGCAGCGCCAGCACCCTCTCGAAGCTCGCCAGCGCCTCGGCGGGTCGTTTGAGATATCGCAGCGCGATCCCGCGATTGAACAGGGCCTCGGCGTAATCCGGCTTGATCGCCAGCGCCTTGTCGTAATAGGCGAGCGCCTCCTCGCGGCGCTGCAGCGTATCGAGCACGACGGCATAGTTCAGAAGCGCGGGGGGAGAATCGGGATTTGTCTTCAGTGCCGCCCCGATCAGCGCAAGCGCCTCGAGAAACCGGCCCTGCTGGTAGCGCAGCAGGCCGAGCATTTGCAGCCCATCGAAATGATCAGGCCGTGCCTTGAGCAGCCGCAGATACAGGCTTTCAGCGGCGGCAAGCTCGCCTTTGCGATGCAAATCGGACGCCTGATCGAACGCTTGCGACAGATCGTGCATCAGTGCTTACCAGGATTTATTGCGCACAAATTGAACAAATCATGATGCGTGACTTGCCGAAACGCTCTAATCCGGATGCACCGGCGGAGGCGTCGGCTTCGGCGGCGAAGGCGGCACGATACGCACATCGACCGTCTTGCCGGTGAGGCCGCGCTCGCGCGTCAGCATGAAATCCTCTTTGACATTTCCTAATTCGACGATGCGATCGGGCAAGATTGCGACCCAGCGCGTGCCGATGTGCACCACCACAAACCGGCCGCGCTCCGCGCCCTCCTGCACCCAATCCTTGATCGCGGCGAAGAATGGCGGCTTGGTCCAGGCATCCGGAAAGGCGGGGTCGACCCCGACATGGAAGAGTTCCTC
>DASXXS010000366.1:0-4375 GCA_036502925.1 Xanthobacteraceae bacterium | reverse complement strand
TAGCCGGCCGGCGCGCCGCGCGGCTTCACGCCGCGCCGGAAATTCCGTCCAGCCCGCCGCCGCCAGCACGCGGCGCTGGCATTCGATGTAGTCGCCGCTGTCGTAGGTCATGGGCAGGCCGTCGCGGGTCTTGACCGCCGTGACATAGGGCATCTGCTGCGGCGCGATCAGGTTGCGGCGCCGCGCCTCGTCGCGCGGCAGGCCGAGCGCGTCGGCGATGCGGTCGAGCAGGCGCTCCATCACGAAGGTGCCTTGCGGGCGGCCGGCGCCGCGGGTCGAGGTCGCCGGCACCATATTGGTGAGGCAGCAGGAGACTTCGAGCCGCAACGCCGGCAGCACATAGGGGCCGATGAGATTGGTGACCGCGTTCTGCGGCAGCGACAGCCCGGACGGCGTCGCAGCGCCGTGGTCGTGGCGAAGATGACCGCGGATGGCGCGAAGCCTGCCGTCAGCATCGAACGCCGCCTCCATGTCCCAGTCCTGCAGGCGCTCATGATTGGTGGCGGTGAAGCTCTCGCGCCGATCCTCGATCCATTTGATCGGACGCTTGAGGAGGAGCGCTGCCGCCGGCACCGCCAGCTCCTCGGGATAGAACGGGTTCTTGGGCCCGAAACCGCCGCCCACGTCGGGGGCGATGACCCTTATCTGATGCTCCGCAAGCCCCAGCGCTTCGACCAGCACGCGCTTCGCCTTGTGCGGCATCTGGGTCGAATCCCAGACCGTGAGCAGATTCTCGATTGCGTCGAACCGCGCCACCACTCCGCGCGGCTCTATGGCGTGGCCACCGCCCTTGTGAATGCAAAACCGCTGCGAAATCCGCCGCGCGGCGCCCGCGAATGCCCCCTCCACGTCCCCATAGGTCTCGACCCAATGGGCCACCAGATTGTCCGGGCAATCGAGCCGCGCCTTGGCAGCGTCGTCCGCGAGAGCGGCGCGCGCATCGAGCACCGCCGGCAGCGGCTCGAAATCGAGCGCGACCAGGCTTGCCGCGTCCTCGGCCAGGCTGCGGCTCTCCGCCACCACCAGCGCGACCGGCTCGCCCGCGTAGCTGAGCTCCCGCGCGGCCAGTACATAGGGATCCACATGGAAGCGGATGGCCGCCACCGGCAAGGCGAGCGGGATGCGGTCGCAGGCAAGCAGCGGGCGCAGATCCCCGTAGGTCAGCACCGCCCGCACGCCCGCCAGCGCGCGCGCTTTGGCGGCGTCGACACCGCGCAGCAGCGCGTGCGCGACCGGGCTGCGCACAAAGCTCGCATGCAGAAGACCCGGCAGCTCCAGATCATCGACGAACCGCCCAGCACCGCGCAGCAAATTGCCATCCTCGAGCCGCAGCACCGACCGGCCGCTGAAGGTTGCGGCATTGTTGGTGCTCATGCGCGCGCCACGACTGCGGCGCGCTCCTTCTCCCCGCGTGCCATCAGGGCGTTTACGCCCGTCTTCGACGGGCTATGGAGAAGGTCGGGATGAGGGGGCGCTCCGGCGAGTCTGAGCTCGTGGAAGCGCCCCCTCACCAGGCTGAGATCTGGTTTTCGCTCGCTGGATGTGGCCCTCTCCCCGCAAGCGGGGCGAGGGAAGCTGTACATCGCCGCGGCCATCATTGATTCTGCGTTCCCAGCGACTGCACCACCGGATTCCAGCGGGCGAACTCCTGGGCAAGATACTGCTCGGCCTGCCCGGGCCCATATCCGAGCATGGGCTCAAATCCCGCATCCATCAGCTTCCGATGGAACTGCTCGTCCGCCCATTCCTGTTGCGTCGCCGCGTTGATCCTCTGCAGAACCGGTTTCGGTGTGGCGGCGGGCGCGAAGATGCCGAAGAACGTCTGCGACACGAAATCCGGCAGGCCCGCCTCGATCGCGGTCGGAATGTCCGCGATCGCCTCGAGGCGCGCCGGCGCATTGACCGCGAGGAGGCGCAGCTTGCCGCTGCGGTTGAGCCCGATCACCTGGGCGGTGATGTTGGGAAACACGACGCTGATCTCGCCGCTCATGAGGTCGTTGAGGGCCGGCGCCACGCCTTTGTAGGGCACATGCAGCATATCGAGGCCGCCGGCGCGTTGCTTGAACTGCTCGACCGTGACGTGGGTGATGGCGCCGACCCCCGCCGACCCGTAGGTGAGTTCGCCCGGATGGGCCCTGGCATAGTCGATCAGCTCCCGCACGGTCCGCACCGGCAGCTTCGGGGTGACCGCGATCGAGGTCGAGGTGGTGGCCACGATGGTGGCGGGCGCGATGCCCTTGATGGCGTCATAGGCGCGGTTGGACGAGCCTTCGCGCAGCACCAGCGTGCTGGTGCTCCCCAACAGCAGCACGTAGCCGTCCGGCTGCGATTGAGCCACGTAATTGAGCGCGATGCTGGCCCCGCCGCCGCCGCGATTTTCGACCACGACCGCGCCGAGCGCGGTCTTGACCCGCTCGGCCCAGATGCGCGCAATGACGTCATGCACCCCGCCGGCCGATGACGGCACGATGATGTGGATCGGGCGGGTGGGGAAGGGGGCTTGCGCGATTCCTTGCAGTGTCCCTTGGGCAAAGGCACGAAGCGGCGCCCATTGCGCCGCCGCCAACCCGCCGACCAGAAAATCGCGCCTTCGCATAGCGTCCTCCGCTGCCACCGGAACAGTCGATCTTTCGGGCTTCTGCCTAGATGAATCCGTCTTGAGGCCGGTTACGCGTGAACGGTGCAATGCGCTTGCGCTATCGCGCGCTGCGACACTCCGTCCTGGCGATCACGCAGCCCGCCGCGCCTTGATGCGCTTTGCGTCGGCGGCCTTCAGGTTCCGACGCGCCATCTTCAGGTCGTAGTGGGTCTGCAGGTTCATCCAGAATTCCGGGCTGTTGCCGAAGTACAAGCCCAGCCGCAGCGCGGTGTCGGCGGTGATGCGGCGCCGATTGTTGACGATCTCGGCGATACGGTTCGGCGAGATGCCGATGGCTTTCGCGAGCCGGTTCTGCGACAGGCGATGCTCGGCCAGGAACTCCTCCTTCAGCATCTCGCCGGGAGTGATTGGGGCAAACTCGTTGTCAGCCATCGTTTTTTCCTGTCAATGGTAGTCCACAATCCGAACCTCGTGGGGCTCGCCGTCGATCCACCGGAAAATCACGCGCCATTGATCGTTGATGCGGATCGAGTGGTAGTTCCTCAGCTCGCCCTTCAGCTTCTCAAGCGGGTTCGAAGGGGGGACCATCAAATCCTCCAACCGGCTTGCCGCGTTGACGGCCTCGAGCTTGCGTTTGGCGGGACGGGCGATGCCTTGGAATTGGCGCACGAATTCGTCGTGGAACAACGCTTCGGTTCGCTTGTCGCCAAAGGATCGGATCACCGGTTGATTATACCTAATACCGGTATACGGTCAAGTAGAGGTTTTCAGCGGTGCAATACGCGTTCTCATGGCGCACTACGCTTGGGCTATTGCGCCCGAAACCGCTTGACACGACCGGGCAACTCAGTCGATCCAGGAAATTGAAACTCGTGAACTGCGCGCCGATCATGGTGCCGATCTTGGGCCTGCCCGAGGTCGGCTTTTTTGCGCGCCAGGTTTCGTGCGCTGCAGCGGGCGCGATCGGCAGGAATGGCGGTGTTCTATTGTTCCCCATGTTAAATCAACCGATGCGTGCGTCCTTCAGCCCGCCGTGAGACGCGCCTCCGCCGCGTCGCAGCTCGTGCGGAAACTTGAAAACACTTGCGGGATCAAAGACGTTGCGTGGCGGGGCCGAGCCGGCCAAGACAGTGCAGCTGGTACACGCCGGCACCCAGGGGCGGGAATGAGCTTGTTTTTTTCATTGTTTTTAGCAACGACCGCCCAAAGGGGCTGCAACCAAGCGGCGAGGCAAGCGAAGAGGCTGCGGGCTTGACTACCTCACTACCTCCGTTTTGGCAGAACGAATTCGAAATTCATGAATGAAAACAATGGGCGCCTGTCTTGCCCGTCGGCGGCCGGTGTGTTTTCTGAGTCATGCCCGGCCTCGTGCCGGGCACCCACGTCTTGCTTGCTTCGCCGAAGAAAGACGTAGATGGCCGGGACGAGCCCGGCCATGACTCGGAAAGGGACAAGCCCGGCCATGACTCGGGAGAGGTTGTGTCCATGACCTACGCGTCCGAAGCCGGTGATTTTTCCATCGCGCTCGGCGGCGACTGCCTGCTCACGCGGCGGCTCGCCGTCTACGACGAGCCGGCGTTCCTGGCCTTGGCGCAGCTGTTCCGCGGCTGCGATGCGGGTTTCGTCAATCTCGAAACGGTGGTGCGGCGCTGGCACGAAGGCGCGCCCGGCATCACGCGCGGCACCTATATGACCACGCCGCCCGAATTGCTGGACGATCTCAAATGGTTCGGCATCAACATGGTGGGCTGCGCCAACAATCATGCGTTCGACTAT
>DASXXS010000365.1:0-9654 GCA_036502925.1 Xanthobacteraceae bacterium | reverse complement strand
CGGCGTGGTGATCGGCATCAGGAACGACGACGAACTGCGCGCCGCCCATGAACGCATCGCGGACAATCTCGCCCGCGCGCGCCCGGGCGCACGGCTCGCGCAGGTGCTGCTGGCGCAGCAGGTTTCCGGCGGCATCGAGCTGGTGCTCGGGGTGCAGCGCGACCCCGAGATCGGACCGGTGCTGATGTTCGGCACCGGCGGCGTGCTGCTGGAGCTGAGCCCGGACGTGAGCTTCGGTGCCGTCCCGCTTTCGCTCCGGCAGGCCAAGGCCATGCTGGAGCGAACGCGCGCCGGCCGGCTGCTGCAGGGCTATCGGGGCGCGCCACCTGGCGACATTGACGCGGTGCTGGCCGCGATGCTGGGGCTCGGCCGGCTCGCCCACGATCTCGGCGACCGGATCGAGAGCCTCGACATCAATCCGTTCGTGGGGCTGCCGGCCGGGCGGGGCGCGCTGGCGTTGGATGCGCTGCTGATGTTCCGGGAGTGACTCCCGGCTGTCGTCGCGGCGCAGGAGCCCGCCAGGAAATCTCCGCTCATTCCCGCGGACGCGGGAATCCAGTCTTTGCCAAATCCACGGACCTCGACTGAGGCAAAGGCTGGGTCCCCGCGTCCGCGGGGACGAGCGGACGGGGACAAAGGCAAGGCGGTGCATCAAATCATGATTTGGTGGATACTGGATGCCCCGCCTTCGCGGGGCATGACAACTGAGCTTGATGCAGCCGAGGGGGCATGTCGATGAACATGATCTCGATCGCCCGCCAAGTCCGTCGTTACAAATTCGGCATCGTGGCCGGATTGGCGATCTCTATCAGCACCCCGGCCCCCGCCGCCGAGATCAGCAACGATCTCATCGCCAAGGCCAAGCAGGAGGGTGAGGTCGTCTACTACACCGACCTGATCGTGGACCAGATTGTGCGGCCGCTGGCGGGTGCGTTCGAGGCCAAGTACGGCATCAAGGTCAGCTACACGCGTGCCGACAGCCAGGTGAACATTCTCAAGATTCTCAACGAGCGGAAGGCCGGCCGGGTGATGTCCGATATTTTCGGCCTCAATACCGGGCTCGAGGTGCTGATCGCCGCCGGCGCGGCGCGGCAGTTCACCGCCGCCAACGCCGAGGAGCTGCCGGCGCGTTATCGTGATCCGGACCATTACTGGGTGTCCTCGCATCTCTTCGTCATCACGCCTGCGTTGAACACCGATCTGGTGCCCGCCGCGCAGCGTCCGCACAGCTACGAGGATCTGCTGGCGCCGTTCTGGAAGGACAAGATGGTCTGGAAGCCCAATGATCTTACGGGCGCGCCGGGCTTCATCGGTAACGTGCTCATCAGCATGGGCGAGGATCGCGGCATGGATTACCTGCGCAAGCTGAGTAAGCAGGGCGTTAGGCCCATCAACGCCAGCGCGCGCGCCGTGCTAGACCAGGTCATCGCCGGCGAATATGCGATGAGCCTGCAGATTCTCAACCATCACGCCGCCATCAGCGCCCGCAAGGGCGCGCCGGTGCAGTGGGTTCATCTCGACCCCGTCACCGTCTCGCCGGGCCTGGTCGGCATGACCAATGGCAGCTCGCATCCCAATGCCGGCCTGCTGTTCGTCGAGTTCATGACCTCGAAGGAGGGCCAGCAGATTTTCCAGAAGGCCGACTACCTGCCGGCCCGTCCCGACGTGCCGCCGCTCATCCCCGACCTGATCCCGGAGACCGGCAGCTTCGCCGGCAACGTGATCACGCCGGCGATCACGGCAAAGGGGTATGATCACTGGAGTGATGTGTTCAATCAGCTGTTCCGGTGAGCCGATGGGAATGGCAGCATAGAAGCAGCCAATGAGCACAGGTCCCGGCCACCAGCGCGTCGAAGACGCGCGTAAACACGCTTATGGAGCCGGGACCGTTCGAGATTCCGGCGTTTGGAACGGTCCCGGGTCAAGCCCGGGACAAGTTAGAGCGTAGCGCCGCTACCTATCCAGCATCCCGGCGCTGGCGTTGCCGAGGCCCTTCATGAAGCGGTTGCGCACCAGGGCGGGGTCGCGGGGCGGCTGGATCTCGCCTGGCTTGTCGTCGATCTTGGCGGCCAGCAGGATCGGGCCGCCTTGCGTGAAGCCGCGGCCGAGCAATTCCTCGAAATGGGCCTCGTCGCGCACCCAGGTGCTGTCCGGGATGCCGGCGCCGCGCGCCACCGCCACGATGTCGGTCGCATGGCTGGTGGCGGTCGCCTGCTTGCCGGTGATCTGGTAGATGCCGTTGTCCCAGACGATGAGCGTCAGGTTGCGCGGCTTGACGGTCGCGATGGTGGCGAGACATCCGAGCGACATCAGCAGCGAGCCGTCGCCTTCGAGCGCGATCACGCCGCGCTCGGGCTGCGCCAGCGCGACCCCGAACGCGATCGGGAAGGCCAGCCCCATGCTGCCCAGCATGTAGAAATTCTGCGCCCGATGGCCGGCCGCAAAGAGATCGAAGTTGGCATTGCCGATGCCGGCCACCACGGCCTGGTCGGAGAGCTTCGCCACCAGCCGCCGGGTCAGGTCGGCGCGGTTGAGCACTTTCGGATTGCCGGAAGCGGCCATTGTCTCGTTACTCCTAGGGGGATGCGCGAAGGACCGCGCGCTATTTCGGGCCAGCCGGATTGCCGCCGGTCAGCAGCGGCGAGAGGATGAAGACGACCGGGCTCTGGGTCAGCATGGCCTGCTTGATGGAGCGGTCGACCACGAAGCGCAGCGTGTGCTCGTCGGCGAGCGTGTGGTGCGCGACCGCGAGCGAATCCAGCACCGGCCGCATGGTGCGGGCGACCAGCACCTGCCCGATATTGAACTCCCCGATGGTGCCGCGTTCCGACACCACCATGATGGCCGGGATCTGATAGGGCACGATCAGGGAGGCGAGCGCGTTGGCGATCAGCGCAAAGCCGCTGGTCTGCATCATCACGATGCCGCGCATGCCGCCCATCCAGGCGCCCGCCACAGTGCCGATCGCTTCGTCCTCGCGGGTGGCGTTGACCGGCATGAAGTAGTTGTCGGCCGTAACACCCTTGATGAGCGGAGTGAGCACGTTGTCGGGGACATAGCTGACGAGACGGATATCGTTGTCCTTCAAGGCAGCGAGAAAGGTATCGGACCAAGTCATTGGGGCTCCGGCTCCCGTGGGGGGCACGTGGGGGCGGTAGCTCTACCATGGCGGATACGCGGCGGTCACCCACCTCTGCGGGCCATTATCCCGCTGGCGCCGGGGCGGCGGATTGGCTAAGCGAACGGGGCAGATCGGGAAGACAGCCTTGCCTTGGAAAGAAGCAAACGGCGTAAGCATTCACTACGAGGTGGCCGGCGCGCGCGGCCCGGTGGTGGTGCTGCTGCATGAATTGGGCGGAACGCTCGACAGCTGGGATGGGCTCGTGCCGGGCCTTGCCGAGCGCTTTCGGGTGCTGCGCTACGACCAGCGCGGGCAAGGCCTGACCGAGAAAGTGCGCCAGCAGTTCTCCAACGACGATGCGGTGGGCGACCTGGAGGCCATGCTGGCGGTGCTCGACCTGCCGCCGCCCTATCATCTGGTGGCGGTGGCGGCCGCCAGCACCCAGGTGCTGCGCTTCATGGAGCGCCATCCCGATCGGGTGGCCTCGATCGTGCTGTGCAATCCGGCGCCGGGCGTCGATCCGAGCCGCGCCGGCGTGCTCAACGAGCGCGCCGACCTGGCCGAGCGCGACGGCATGCGCGGCGTGCTGTCGATCACGCTCGACAAGTCCTATCCGCCGGAGCTTTCGGACCGCGCCACCTATGAGAGCTATCGCGGACGTTATCTCGCCAACGACCCGGTCGGCTTCGGGCTCGGGCACCGCATGCTGGCGCGCACCAACATGCTGCACCTGCTGCCGCAGATCAAATGTCCCACCATGGTGGTGGCCGGCCGCCACGACACGGTGCGGCCGCCGACCGGCACCCAGGAGCTGGCCAAGAAGATTCCCGGCGCCCGTTTCGAGCTGATCGAGACAGCCGGGCATTTCATGCCGACCACCGCGCCGGCGGCGCTGCTCGCGCTGCTCTTGGATTTCCTCCCGGCATGAACCGAACAATTCCTCAGACGAAAGGGTGAACCGGCGATGCGGATCAATGCGAACGGCATCAGCATGAACGCGCAGATCGATGGTCCGGAGGGCGCGCCCTGGCTCGTCTTCTCCAACTCTTTGATGACCAATCTGTCGATGTGGGACGACCAGGTGGCGGAACTCAAGCAATCGTACCGCATCCTGCGCTACGACCAGCGCGGCCACGGCGGCACGCAGGCGACCGAGGGCCCCTACAGCTTCGACCTGCTGGTCGCCGACGTGGTGGCGCTGCTCGACGCGCTTTCGATCAAGCGCGCGCATTTCGCCGGCCTTTCCATGGGCGGGGTGACGGCCCTGTTCCTGGCGCAGCGCCATCCGCAGCGCTTCGATCGCATCATCGCCTGCGATTGCGCGCCCGCCTCCACGCCGGCCTCGGCGCAGCAGTGGCAGGAGCGCATCGCGGTGGTCGCCCGGGACGGCATGGCGGCCTTGGCGGAACCCACGCTCACCCGCTGGTACCCGCCGGATTTCGTCGCCACCAAATCCCCGGTGCTCGAAAAGGTCCGCCACATGATCCACAACACGCCGATTGCCGGCTTCACCGGCTGCGCCCAGGCGTTGTCGAACTACGATCTGCGGCCGGCGCTCCCCGGCATCGATCGCCCGACGCTGCTCGTGGTCGGCACCAAGGACGCGACCCTGGCAGGCATCCGGCAGATCAAGGAGGCGGTCCGTGGCGCCGCCCTGGTGGAGCTCGAAGGAGCCGGGCACATCTCCAACACCGAGCAGCCGGCCGCCTTCACGGGCGCCATCCGGCATTTCCTGTCCCAGGGTTAAGGCGGGCTCCTTGTCCCGGGCTTGACCCGGGACCGTTCCAGGCTCCGGCTTTGATTTGTCCCGGCCTTGACCCGGGACCGTTCCACCGACGGAGATTGGAACGGTCCCGGCTCAAGGCCGGGACAAGTGGCGGGCACGCGCTTGGCGCGCGGGTGCCTTGCGGGCGCCCTGATTGCAAAGCTTTCGGGGGCGATATACCTGATAGCCAAGGCCGATTGGCCCGATGGGGGCCGTCACGGGCCGGCTTTTCAGAACCGGGCGAGGCGAGCCCTGTCGACAGGAGGACATCATGGCGGTTGCAACGCAGACACAAGAGGCGCCGGCGCGCCCTGCGCTTTCCAGCAAGGCGCGCGAGTTGATGGAACAGCTCAACACCGATGCGGCGAAGTCTTTCGTCTGGGTACGTACCCAGATGAACTCGCCGGCGCAGCGCCCCTGGTTCACCGACAGCGGTGGCGTCAGCGGCGCCGGCCAGATGGCGAGCGGCCGGGTGGCGGCCAACCAGCTCAAGGCCGCGGCCCATCGCTGGCGCTGGAAGGAATACAACGCCTACCTGCAGCGCATCGCCGGGATCGCCAGCCAGGCCGACGTCTCGCCGATCGAGTTCGCCGACCGCCAGAGCATCCTGCTGACCAATCCGGGCCTCAACGGCCGCCTGCAGGTCACCAACACCATCCGCTGCGCGATCTCGATCTACAATCCGGGCGACATAGCGCCCGCCCACGTACACAGCCCCAATGCCAGCCGCACCATCCTGTCCGACAAGGGCGGCTACACCAATGTGGAGGGTGAGCGTTGCGACGCGGCCCGCGGCGACATCATCATCACCCCCAACGGCACCTGGCACGATCACGGCAATGACGGCGCCGCGCCGGTGATCTGGATCGATATGCTGGATTGGCCGCTGATGGAGTTTCTGGACTGCGCTTGGGTGGACCAGGATTTCCAGCCCGGCACCGGCAGCAATGCCAAGAGCCAGGAAGCCATCCATGGCGACGGCTACTCCAACCGGCTCTATGGCAGCGGCGGCATGGTGCCGACCTTCATCTCCCACCAGCTCGGCTTCGGGCGCGATCCGACCCCGATGATTCACTTCCGCGGCGCCCGCATCCGCGAGGCGCTGGAGGGGCTGCGCAAGGAGAAGGGCGACCCGCACGAAGGCATCCAGATGGAATTCGTCAACCCGGTCACCGGCCGGCCGGTGTTCCCGACGCTCAATTACCAGGCGCAGCTGCTGCGGCCCGGCGAGGCGACGCTGCCCAAGCGCGAGACCTCGAGCACCTTCATCGTGGTGATGGACGGCAAGGGCAAGTCGGAGATCGGCGGCCAGACCTTCGATTGGGAGCCCAACGACATCATGGTGGTGCCGAACTTCCTGTGGCGGCGCCACATCAATACCGGCAGCGGCGACGCCGTGCTCTACACCGTGACGGATGCCGCGCTCTTGAAGAATATCGGGCAGTACCGGGCGCAAGGCAAAGACCAGGACGGCAAGGTCGTGCAGCTGGTGCAGTAGGGCACAGCGCACCTCGCCCCGCTTGCGGGGAGAGGGCGACACCCGGCGAGCGAAAACCAAATCTCGGCTCGGTGAGGGGGCGCTTCCACAGGCTCAGACTCGCGGTGAGGCCCCCTCATCCCGACCTTCTCCCCGCACGCGGGGAGAAGGAGCCGTGTGGCAACGCCCAGAATACAAATCCCGGCCGCTACTTCTCGTCCGCGATCCGGGTGCGCAGCGTGCCGATGCCCGAGATTTCCACCTCGAGCACGTCGCCGGCCTTCATCCAGATCGGGGGATTGCGCTTGGCGCCGATGCCGTCGGGCGTGCCGGTGGCGATGACGTCGCCCGGCGCGAGCGGGGTGAAGACCGAGCAGAAGGCGATGATCGTGGGGATCGAGTGGATCAGCATGTCGGTGCCCGAATGCTGCATCTCGGTCCCGTTGAGGCGGGTGGTCAGCGTCAGCGCCGTGGGATCGGGAATCTCGTCCGCGGTCACGATCCAGGGGCCGAGCGGCCCAGTGCCAGCGAAGTTCTTGCTGGCCACCAGTGAGTATTTGGTGAAGTCGCGCACGGTGGCGTCGCAGAAGCAGGTATAGCCGGCGACGTGATCGAGCGCGTTCTCCTGGCTGATGTGCCGGCCGCCGCGGCCGATGATCACCGCGAGCTCGCCTTCGAAGTCGAAGCTGGTCGACACTTTCGGCCGGATCATCTCGCCCTCGTGCGCCACCAGGGTGTTGACGAAGCGGGTGAAGATGTTCGGCAGCTTGGGGGCGTCCTGGCCGTGCTCGGCGGCATGGGCTTTGTAGTTGATGCCCACGCAGAGGATTTTCTCGGGATTGGGGATGGCGGGCAGGAAGCGGATTTCGCTGAGCTTGCGATCGGGCCGCGCCGATTGCGCGGTGCTGCGGATTTCCTCGAGCGCGCCGCCCGCCAGCGCATCGCGCAGGCTGGGGTGGCGGGCCCGCAGCCGATCGTTGAGCGTGATGACGCCGTCGCCGCTCACCACCCCGAACGCCGCCTTGCCGTCGGTCACATAGCTTGCGAGTTTCATGGCTCTTTCCTGGTGCTATTTCTTGTGCTCGTGCGCGTGGTCGGGCTTGCTGAGCATGTGGCCGCAGCCCGCCTTGGTGGCCCAATATTCCCAGGCCCGCCAGGTCTCCGTCGAATATGGACTGTAGCCGCGGTTGCGGGCGTCGATCTCGCCTTGGGAGAGATACTTGATCTTGCCGCCCAATTGCTTTGCGCGCATCAGGGCACGCGCATTGCGCGGCAGATAGACCGACATGCGCACCACCTCGATCAAGGAACGCGCCGCCGAGGCAAAGCCGTGGCCGCGCATCAGGGCGACATTGTTCTTGCCCAGGCATTTGCCGAGATCGCGCCCTTGCGCCATGTTGGTCACCAGCACATTGGTGTCGCCGAACTTGTCGGCGATATCCCAGACCGGGACGCTCGCCCCGATGAAGCTGCCGGAATGGATCACCGGGCGCAGCTTGGTGGCCTTGGCGATGCCGAACGGAAGGATGTCCTCCGCGTGCGCGTGCACCACCGCCATCACGTCCGGCCGCAGCTGGTAGATTCCCGCATGGATGTACCGTTCCAGATAGAGCGCGCGCTTCTCGTCGCGCACCGGCTCGCCTTCGAGATCGAGCTCGACGATGTCGTCGCGCTCGATCAGCTCGGGGGCGCGCGAGCGCGAGATGAAGAAGCGCTTGGGATTGTCCGGATGGCGCGTGCTGACATGCCCGTAGGCGTCAACGACGTCTTCCTTCGCCAGAATCCGGTTGGCGATCACGAGGTCCTGGATAAGCGTGTCGATGCTGCTCATGGGAGTGTCCAGACAAGAGAAATGCGTGAGGTGCGGCTCGAAACGGCAGAAGGCGTCATTCTCGAAGCTGTTCTCGAAGATTATTCCTGGCCGTAGATCGGCGCGAACAGCTCTTCCAGTGTCGGCTTCCAGTCGGTCAGGTGCTGATCCTGCAGATAGGTGACCAGCGCCTCGAGGGTGGGCCGGTTCGGCTCGACCCCGTACGGCCACGGATCGCCGGCGAAATATTCGTAGATCTCGTCGATGTCGCGCGGCAGCCACGGCATCATGTAGCGCAGCGCCCGCTGATTATACATGCGCTCGAGCGCGATCTCCTTGGCGCGCTGGAACGCGTTGAACAGGCTGGTCGCCACGAACGGATATCGCTCGTAGATCGATTTCTTGATGGCGACCAGGTGCATGATCGGATAGATTTTCGTGCGCTTGTAGTAGTCCTTCTCCAGCTCGACGAAGTTGGGAAACAGCCGCCCGATGTCCGGATTGGTGCGGAACGATTCCGGCATGCTGGTGCCCATGGTGGCGTCGACCTTGCCCTCCTGGATGAGATCGTCGAGCGACTTGTTATGGGGACCCTGCTCGAGCTTGATCGGCTTGAGCAGCGGCAGCACGACCGGGGCGCCATGGGCGCCGGCGGTGTTGATGGCGCCCTGCACCCAGGTGCATTTGGAGAAGTCCACGCCGTATTCGTGCTGCAGCATCCCGCGGATGAAGATCGCGGCCGTCATCGTGTAGAGGGCGACGCCGATCCGCTTGCCCTCCAGGTCCTTCGGCTTGGCAATACCCTTCTTGCGGTTGATGCCGATGAAGGCATGGCGAAAGCAGCGCGACGGGAACACCGGGATGGCCACGAACGGGCACTGCTTGTTGGCGTAGCGCTGCACGTATTCCGAGCTCGAATATTCGGCGACGTCGAACTCCTGGCCGCCCGACATGCGATCGAAAATCGGCCGCGGCTGCTCGATGCGGATGAAATTGAGATCGATGCCGTCGGGCTTGACCTCGCCGGTATAGATCGGCTGCATGCGGTCGTACAAAGCGGACGCAAACGTCAGTTGCAGATTGGCCATTGGCGATATTTCCCCGGTCCCTCACATGACGGCGGCTGGGTTACCATGCGGATGCCGGCAAGGAAATAGCGGGAGAGGAGATCGTGACTTGATGACTCTCCGGATGTCGTCCCTGCGGAAAGCAGGGACCCATACGCCGTGCCCTCTCAATCGGCTGCGGCGTATGGGTCCCGGCTCCCTAAGCGCGTTTACGCGCGTCTTCGACGCGCTATGGGCCGGGACGACGCCGGCTGTGCGGGCGTAACTCGAGCGGGGCGAGGTGCCGTGCCCGCATCACCCCTCGTCCACCACCGCGTTGCGCAGCACGCCGATCTCGGGCACCTCGACCTCGACCACGTCGCCGGGCTTGAGCCATTGGGGCGGCGTCTGGTGGCCGCCGGCGCCGGTCGGCGT
>DASXXS010000364.1:0-1730 GCA_036502925.1 Xanthobacteraceae bacterium | reverse complement strand
ATGATCATGCCAGGCGATCCGCTCTCCCGTCCGCTGATCGAGATCGCGCGGGAATTGCGCGACAGGCGGATGAGCGCCCGGGAACTGGTCGAAGCAGCCATCGCCCGGCACGAGCGCTTCGGCGAGCGCCTGCACGCCTATTCGTTCTGGGCGCCCGATCAGGCGCGCACCGTCGCCAACGCGGCCGATGCTGCATTCGCCGCTGGCGTTTCGGCCGGGCCTCTCCAGGGAATGCCGGTCTCGCTGAAGGACCTGTTCGCCGCTGACGGATATCCCTGCTTCGCAGGATCGAGCCGGCGTCTGGCGGCGGATCCCTGGGAGCAGGACGGGCCGCTTGTGGCGACGCTGCGCCGCCAGTTGGGCATAATCATGGGCAAGACCCATATGGTCGAATTCGCGTTCGGCGGCACCGGGCAGAACAGCCATCACGGGGCGCCGTACAACCCGTGGGATGCGGCGGCGCATCGCTCGGTCGGCGGTTCGTCCAGCGGCGCCGGTGTCAGCCTTCTGGAAGGCTCGGCCTTGCTCGCGTTCGGCAGCGATACGGCGGGCTCGGTGCGCATCCCGGCCTCAATGAGCGGCAATGCGGGGCTGAAGGTCACGGTCGGGCGCTGGTCCACCGGAGGCGTCGTGCCGCTGTCTTTTACGTTCGACACGCCGGGGCTGCTGGCGCGCAGCGTCTGCGATTTGGCTTACGGTTTTGCCGCGCTCGATCCCGCCGGTATCGACCCGCCCGCGTTGATCGCGCAAGCAGGCACACGCGACTTGGCGGGAATTCGCATCGGCATCGGCGATCCGTTCCTGTGGCGCGACTGTGATCCGGGAATTGCCGAAACAGTGCAGGAAGCCGTTGATACGCTTGTTCGCGCCGGTGCCGTCGCGCGCGATTTCAACTTGCCGGAAGCGGAGGCGTCGTACGATGTATTTCTTGCCGGCGGCCTCAGCGCCGTCGAGCTGCGCAGTTTCCTGAACCGGGAGCTGCCGGAGTGGCTCGATCAGCCCGACCCTGTGATCGCACCGGCCGTACGGAGGGCCGAGAGCCTGAGCGCGCTCGATTATTTGGCGCGTGTCGCCCGGCTTGCCGATCTCGCGCGAGCGGCGGCGGCGCGGCTTGATACTGTCGATGTCATTGCCTCACCGACGCTCTGCCTGACCCCGCCGCTGATGTCGGAGGTTGCCGACGCGGACAGCCATCTCCGGGTCAACCGCCGCATCGTCCGCAACACGGGCTGGGTCAACTATCTCGGCCTCTGCGCGATCACGATGCCCGTCGGGCGCGACCGGGCCGGCATGCCGGTCGGGCTGCAGCTGACCGCTCCTGCCCGCGCCGAGGAGAAGCTGCTCACTATCGCGCTTGCGGTCGAGCGAGTGCTCGGCACCGGGGTGGACCGGCTCGGGACACTGCCTCTGCTTGCTGCCTGACCACAAAGGATCAACGATGGCGGTAATCGACGTCCAGGTACACGCCTACGAACGCAACCATCCCGGTCGGCCTTGGGCCGGACATCTGCACGGCCCGGCATCGGCGACCGGCGAGGAGATGCTAGCGGCCATGGATGTGGTCGGCGTCGATGCCGCGATCATCGTCTCCACCTTCAACCTCTACCGCTACGACCCGAGCTACGCGCTCGAGGTCTATGCCAAATATCCGGAGCGATTCCAGGTCGTAAAGCCGATCGATCCCGCCAATCCCGCGGTGGACGACGTCCTGGCGGACTGGGCCAAAACGA
>DASXXS010000363.1:0-35338 GCA_036502925.1 Xanthobacteraceae bacterium | reverse complement strand
TTCACCACCGTCGCTTTTGACGACAGCAGCTTGCGGTGGCTTGAGATCAACACCTGATTGCCGACCTCGAAGGGCCTTCCTTCATCTCTCGTACAGTTACGCATCGCCGTGTGGACCGGCGTTACTCGTGACACAAGACCCGAAGCGGACCTTAACGTGGCGGCTCCTGAATTTGTGTCCCGAACTCGCGTCCAACCACACAGCGTGCTAGTCTGGGACTGTCGAAGGGCATAAGCATCGGGTCGCGAGGGTTCAATGGTGCGGCGCGAGGTTGAGTTACAGCGCGAGTCCGCAGAGACGGGCGCGACCACCGAGAATCCTGAGCGTTTAGCTAGCCTGATCACGTTGTCCCATGAGCCGATGCTCGCCTGGGGGCTAAATGGGTCGATAGAGTTCTGGAACGCCGGCGCCGAGCGACTTTACGGGTTTGCCAAGGATGAGGCGATCGGTCAAAACAGTCACGCGCTACTGCAAACCAAATTTCCGATCGAATTTATCGAACTGCGTTCACAGCTCTTGAAAGAGGGTTACTGGTCCGGCGAGCTACAGCATATTTGCCAGGACGGCCATGAAGTCATCGTAGACAGCCGGATGCAATTGCTCGGTGACACGGTGCTTGAGGCCAATCGCGACGTTACCAAGCACAGGCAGGTCGAAAATGCGCTTCGCGAAAGCGAGCAGCGATTGCGCGGGCTGGCATCCATCGTCGAGTCTAGTGACGACGCAATCATCAGCAAGAACCTCGATGGCATTGTCACAAGCTGGAATAGCGGTGCAGAGCGTATCTTCGGGTACACCGCAAAAGAGGCGATCGGTCAGCCCATCACGATCGTAATCCCGCAAGACCGGCAGGACGAGGAGCGCACAATACTGTCGCGTATTAGGCGGGGAGAGCGTATCGACCATTTCGAGACCGTTCGGCAACGCAAGCACGGCAGCCTGATCTTCGTTTCGCTGACAGTTTCTCCCGTGAAAGATGCTGCGGGGAAAATTGTCGGTGCATCGAAGATCGCCAGAGACATTACCGAGCAGAAGCGAAATCAGGAACAAATCGCTATCTTGGCTCGGGAGGCGGAGCATCGGAGCAGGAACCTGCTTGCGAACGTGCAAGCGACTGTCAATCTTTCTCAGTCCGATACCTCACAGGGTCTGAAGCACGCGATCGAAGGGCGCATCCGGGCGCTTGCGAATGTTCATTCGCTATTTGCTGAGACACGCTGGATAGGAGCCGAGCTATCGACCATCGCCAAACAGGAGCTTGCGCCATATGTCGAGCGGGACGACGCGCGCGTGCGAATAGACGGTGAAGAGGTCCTGCTGGAGCCCAACAGCGCTCAGGCGATTGCAGTGATCTTGCATGAGCTGGCGACTAACGCGGCAAAATATGGAGCTCTATCTACGGACAAGGGCCGGATCGAGATCAAATGGTCGCAGGAAGCGGAGGGGCGGCTGATCCTTCGCTGGACAGAGACGAATGGTCCGGCAGTACAGATGCCGACACGTCACGGCTTTGGCGGGCGCGTTATTGACAGCACGATCAAACAGCTCAAGGGCAAAGCGCATTTCGACTGGCGTGCCGAAGGGCTTGTTTGCGAAATTACCCTTCGAGCGTGAAATCGACCTTCACCTGCGATTGCCGGAAAAATGCAACCCGCTCAGCCTTGCTATTCTGGCCCCGCGGCTCCGCCGCACCACCAACTCGATCGAATGAGACACGCCGACTTCCGTTGTTGGCCCAACCCGGAAGCTCATGAGGCGGCAGCGAATTTCCGGTTATCGAGGTAGAGCGGACGCTCTGAACCCGTTCCAGACCTCCAGACCGCCATGACGCGATGTGGTATCTTGGACTGAATTTGGGCGTGGTCCCTGAGGCTCTTGGGGAGGACTACATGAGACGGCGCGAAGCTATCACCCTTCTCGGTGGCGCAGCGGCGGCGTGGCCGCTCGGGGCGCGGGCGCAGCAAGCGGCGATGCCGGTGATAGGATGGCTCGGCAGCGAAACATCAGCCGATAAGGACTCCAGCCGCTTTGCTGGATACTATCTCGGCTTGAATGATGCGGGCTACGTCGAGGGCCAGAATGTCGCGATCGAATACCGCTGGGCGGACGGTCAATATGATCGGCTGCCGGAATTGGCCGCCGATCTGGTTCGCCGCCGGGTAACCGTGATCGTTACACCTGGCAGCAATCTAGCAGCGCTTGCCGCCAAGGCGGCTACCTCGACGATACCAATTGTCTTCAACATCGGTTTTGATCCAGTCAAGCTGGGCCTGGTCGCCAGCCTCGCTCGACCGGGCGGCAATGTCACCGGTGTGAGCAATTTGGCCGTTGAGTTAGGAGCGAAGCGAATGGAGCTGCTGCACGAGTTGGTGCCTAACGCCAACTTGATTGCCGTGCTGATAAACCCGAGCAACCTGAATTCCAGGTCCGTCACGGAAGAGGCGCAAGCGGCAGCGCGCGCGCTTGGGCTGCAGACGCATGTTCTGGGTGCCAGCAGCGAGCAGGACTTCGACGCAGCCTTCACAACCTTCGCCCAGCGGGGGGACGGTGCGCTCGTCATCGCTCCAGATCCGCTCTTCAACAGCCACCCCAGTCAACTCGTCGCACTGGCAGCCCGGCACGCGCTTCCCGCGATTTACTCAGTACATAACTTTGCCGAGGCCGGCGGTCTAATGACCTACTCCCCCGCCTTTTTGGATTCAGGTCGACTGGCTGGCGGGTACGTTGCCAGAATTCTCAAGGGTGCGAGGCCGGCCGAACTTCCGGTCATTCAGCCGACCAAATTTGAGCTGGTCGTTAACCTCAAGACTGCGAAGGCGCTTGGGCTGACGATCCCAGAATCGTTCCTGCTGCGTGCCGACGAGGTGATCGAATAGCGGTGCCGTTGCTACGGTGCGGGGGGCCGGTTATGGGCCCATCACGTCGATCCCGGGATTGATCGAGAGGGCCGCTATCGAAGGGTAACCGGACTACCCTGCGAAATCGGGAAGACAGCCGCCCATGAGGCGTACGCAAGATCGCAGGCCGTAGCAGATTTACCGATTGGAGCGCGTGGTGGGCTGCGGCAGGGGCACAGCGAACGAATAGTGCCCATCTTCATCGACCGTGGCGCGCCCCCGCGCGGCGTCAGCTACCCGTCGCGCAGCGGAAACTGCAGTTCGTTCAATTTGCGGACCAGCTGAACCATGCGGCCGCAGCCGGTCTTTTCCTTGATCCGGCGCAAGTGGGTATAGACGGTATTGATGCTGGTGCCATGCACTTGCGCGTAACGTGAGACCGGCATGCCAGCCTGGATCGCCTGCGCCAGCTGCGCCTCCGCCTTGGTCATTCCGAACATTTCGCGCAGCGCGCGCAGCGACGCCGCGTTGGCAATCACGGGGTCGCGAACGAAGACCACCGCGACGGCGCCCTTGGGCGGCGCCTTGTCGAGCAGTGGACGAACAGAGACGAGATAAGGCGCGGTTCCCGACGGGCGCGGAACGTGGAAATCGACACCCGCATGGCGCAGATCGCCGCCGCGCAGCCGGGCGGCACTGCCGATTGCTTCATCGATGCGCGCCTGCGCTTCCGCGATCAGGAATTCGATCGCGCCTTTGCGGATGCGAATGCCGTCGCCGTCGCGGGCGATCTTCGCAAAGGCGGCGTTGGCGTGGCCGATCGCACCGTCGGCGCGCACCAGGGCAACCCCGTCAGCGAGCCAGTCGAGCGCGCTCTCGAGCGCACGACCGGTTTCAGCTGCAGCGCCGAGCCGGGTTGCCACGTCAAGCGCCTGGCGAACATGTGGAACAAGCAACTCCATCATGCTGATTCCCGCCCGATCGACGTGGCCCTGGCGTGGTGAGCGCTGAATCGTCAGGACCGCGATCTCCTGTGGCGTGTTTCCGAGAATTCCCTGAACGCAATAGCGGAGGCCGAGACTGGACAGGAATTCCGCATAGAACGCCGAACGATCGATCGCTTGCTCGTCCAGGATCAGATGGTCGAATCCGATCTCTCCTGATCTCTGACGCAGCGAGAAAGGCAGCCGTGGATTGAGCTGGCTGTAGTGATCGAGATAGGAAGGCATCTGGGCCGGCGGGAAGCCGAATTGATGAAATTCGCGATGAGCGAGAGACGGCTTCGCGATCACTTCGAGTGTCGCACCGACGCCTCCAACAAGCTCCGTCATGGCCGCAAGCGCCGGCGTCCATAGCGTCGTATCGAGCCCGGCTGCGTAGACGGCCCCGATGGTGGAAGCGAGATCCTTGCCCCTCGTCATGCCGCCCCCGGCAGTTGACGCGCGGCTGGCCCACGCGACAATCGACCATAGCCCCGCCCGACATCCGCTGCCATCACCGTTTTCTGGTCAGCCAGCATCGGCGCATCGCGGGTCGGAAGTCGTCACCAGTTCTGATGACATGGCCCACGGCTCGTGGTGGCCGACTGTGGCACAAATGACACGGCGAGGCTGAATACAACGCCGTCACCAGTTCCGATGACGGTTATGGCGCGGCACGGGCGTTAGGGTTGGCGACGCGTGCCGGCTCGGGGCCGCGTTCGAGGGGAATACTAGGTCGGGGGCTCGCATGCAGGTCGCGTCTGGATTGCCGCGCGTTAGCGCCATGGCTGCGCCCACGGTTCGGTTCGTTCGCAGATCAGCGCAGATCGGCTGGCGGCGTCGCTGTCGCGCCGGCCTCATTGCATGCGCGGGGGCGACGATCGCGCTCTCATCCACGTATCGGACTGTGCAAGCGCAGATAAACATTGTTGATGTGAACTTCTACAAAATCGCCGACCCGGTGATCGAGGAAATTGGCGGTATTCTGAAGACGGAACAGTGCCTGTTCGAAAACCGCGCGGAAGAGCTCAAAGAGCGAATCAGCGTAACCATGGGGCAGCTGCGTGATGACGCCGGTACAGCGTCCGCAGCACACAAAGCCAGGCAAATCAGCGATCAGGACTTCAATCCGCTCTGGGACGCGGCGCAGGCACGCAAGCGAGATTTGCAAGCGCTGTTTCGCAAGATCAAAGCTTTTCCTCGTTGCCACAACTCCGCTGGTGGTAGCACACCGCAAACTGAGCGCGGCTTTGCCACTGAGACGCATATCGGAGTCGGCGCGCGTGAACCTGGCAAACTCTATTCGGTTGGACGACGGTATGAACCTCCCAAACTCCATTCGGTTGGAACGCAAGTTAAGCCGCCGGTACACTGGAGCGGCTGGTATGTCGCCGTCGACGGCTCAGGCAATTTCAATACGCTGGGCCAGGAAGAGCGCTTCAAGATGACCAATGCGGTCACCAACAGCTTCTCGGACTCCAGCCAGGCAATCGGCTTTGGCTTCAGCGGGGGCTATCTGTTCCAAACCGGTATCCCCAACATTGTGGTGGGGGCGTCCGCTTACCTGGATATTCTCAATGAAGTCGTCAATCGTAACTTTGCCAACGGGTTCTTTATCGGACAAACCACCGGCGTTATCGGCGGGGTGAATGCGCAGCTTGGCGTCGTCGCCGCCCCGCATTTGTTGTTCTACGGAGAGGCCGGCCCGGCATTTGCCACGCTTGACCAGAACCTCAATTTCAGCGGTCCGGTGACGTCGGTAAGCCGAACGGGCATCGGGGTGAACCTCGGCCTCGGGGCCGCATTCCAGCCCGACTGGCAGGTCGCCGGACACCCGGTGGCGTTTTCCACCCAGATCAATCGCATCATCCTGCCGGACACGACCTTCGACAATGCGGGATCGCCCGGCTTCATATATCGCAACCACACCGATATCACTGAGGTCAAACTTGGCGTGCGTATTCCGATATTTGCCGGGCCGAGCATGATCGGGCATAGGGTGTTCGAGAATGGGCCCCTGGGCGTTGATTGAGACGCTGCCTCGAAGGACCGGATCAGCCGACGAATTTTTGGGGTCGGAAGTGCGGATTTCTTCGGGCGCACCGATTTTCCTTTGAGATCAAACGCGCTCCACCTCAGGCAAGCTGGTCGCGCCTCTGCCGCGCGACACGCAACCCGCTGCGCCGCCGCCGCAAGCGCGGTGCCGCCTGGCCGTTGAAGGGTAAAGCAGCGGCCGCATCATCCGTGCCACCAGCGTTTGACGACAAAACAGCCTTCGGCTTCCTGAAGACGCCTCAGCCGCCTTCATTTTTGTGCATGAGCTGCGCCGCGAAATAATCGGAAAAGGCTCGTACCTTGAGCGAGGGTCTACGGCCGCCCGGGTAAACGGCGTGTAGCTCGAGCCAATCAAGTTGATAATCGGAAAGGAGCGCGACGACCTCGCCGGCCGCGAGCTCGGCGCGGCACATCCATCGCGAGGCGACGGCTATTCCGAGCCCTGCTTTGGCGCAAGCCGTGACGCCGTCGGCCGAGGTGACCTTTATCGGCCCGTCTACGGCTACGGACGCTACTTGCCCCGATCGCGTGAAACGCCATGCGGTCGGGCCGGAGAGACCCGGGCCGAGAATGCAGTCGTGCCCGGCGAGATCGGCAGGCGTTTGCGGCATTCCCTTGCGTGCGATGTAACCAGGCGAGGCAACGACAAGGCGCGCAGCCTTGGCCAGGAACCGCGCGCCGAATCCGGAGTCGGGCAGAGGGCCCAGCCGCAGTGCCATATCGGCCCCTTCGGCGATCAGATCCTCGGTCCGGTCGGACATCAGCAGCTGGATGCCTAGTTTAGGATGCTGCGCCGCGAAGCCAGGCAGACGAGGGATGACTTCACGAATTCCGAATGCCCCCGACAGCGCCACCCGCAAGGTGCCGCGCAGGCTGTCCACGCCGCGCGCGGCATTTTCGGCGTCGTCGAGATCGCCGAGGATTTGCCGCGCCCGTTCGAGAAACACCCGGCCGGCGTTGGTCGGCGTGACGTGCCGCGTGGTGCGCAAGAGAAGCTTCACACCCAGCCGCGCCTCGAGGCTTCCCATCATCCGCGATATCGACGGCTGCGACACCCCGAGTTCGCGCGCGACGCGAGAGAAGCTGCCGGTCTCGCCGGCGCGGACGAAGGCGGTCAATTCCCGGAGCCGGTCACTCATACGTCTGGCGTATAAGTCAGATACGCGGCGCTCGTCTACTGCGCGCGCCCGTTCGACGTCATCTTTTTGCGCAGCCGGCCATTAGGCGGGCGGCCGAAAAGAACGAGACAAGGAGACGCCATCATGACGACGACAGCCCTTATCACCGGAGCGACGAGCGGTATCGGCCGCGCGGTAGCCGACAAACTGGCGCAGTCGGGCGTTCATGTTATGGTCGTGGGCCGCAACGTGGAACGTGGTGAAAGGACGATTGCCGAAATACGGGCGGCGGGCGGGAAAGCCGATTTCATCGCGTCCGACCTTCGCGATGCTGCGACCGCCCGTGCGGCCGCGAAAAAGGCCGTCGAGTTGGGAAACGGCCATGTCGACGTGCTGATCAATAACGCCGGCGTGTTTCCATTCGGCCCGACGCATGAAACGAGCGAGGAGTCGTTCGACGACGTCTATGCGCTCAATGTGAAGGCTCCCTATTTCCTCGTCGCCGAGCTTGCCCCGTTGATGACGCAGCGAGGCAAAGGAGCGATCGTCAATGTTTCAACGATGGTCGCCGCTTACGGCGTGGCGGGCATGAGCCTCTATGGATCGACCAAAGCCGCCATCAACCTGCTGACCAAAGCATGGGCGGCCGAATATGGACCCAAGGGCGTCCGCGTGAATGCGGTCAGTCCCGGACCGACCCGCACCGAAGGCACGGCGGCAATGGGCGACGCGCTGCAACAGCTCGCGGCGCAAGCGCCGGCCGGGCGTCCGGCCGCGCCTGAGGAGATTGCCGAGGCGATCGTGTTCCTGGCGAGCGACCGCGCCAGTTTCATCTACGGTGCGATTCTGCCGGTCGATGGCGGCAGAACCGCCGTATAGATTTCGTCGCCCTCGTTTCGTGTCGGCTCGCGCCAGGTCTCCCGACCGTCTCTCACCGTTGCGTGTTTAGGCCGTGAAGGGTAATCTGCGCCCATGAAGCAGCCAATTGTCTCACGTAGCGCCGACGTGATGGGCGGCACCGCCGTGTTCCACGGAACGAGAGTTCCCGTGCAAACTCTGCTCGATTACCTGGAGGCCGGCGAATCAATCGATGATTTTCTCGAGGGGTTCCCGTCCGTAACGCGAGAGCATGTCATCGCTTTCCTGGAGGAAGCGAAGGACCGGGTAATCGAAGCCGCGTCGTGAAGGTGTTTCTCGACGAATGCGTCGATTGGCGCCTCGCGCGCGACATTGTCGGCCACGACGTCAAGACCGCTCGTCAGATGGGCTGGACGACGATCAAGAATGGAACGTTGCTGACGCTTGCCTCGGAACACTTCGACGCGTTCGTCACTGTGGATCGAAACCTGTCCTTTCAGCAGAATCTGGAAAGCTTCTCGATCGCCGTTATCGTGCTTCAGGCGAGGACGAACCGGCTTGCCGATCTCAGGCCGTTGGTTCCAAGCCTCCTGGCGGCCATCGAGTCTGCACTGCCCGGTGCCGCGAAGGTCATTCATGCTGACTGAGATGCAGCCTCTGACAATGTGCCGGGGAGCGTATGATTACGGCGGGTCGAGGGCCGCGTAGACGGTCTCCTTGTCCATCAGATCGACCAGAGACTTCATAGGGCGAGAGATCCAGCGGAACGATGGTCGAGCGCGCGACGGACGGCGACGGGCGAGCGCCTCGGCCAGCAGTTCGGAGACAACCGCCCCGATCGATCGGCCTTCCCTCTCGTGGATGGCCTTGACCTCTCTCAGGATGGGGTCGTCGATATCAAGCGTCGTCCTCATGATGCGTGATGCTACGTACAGAGACCTCTGATGTCAAAACCGAGGGTTCTTCGCTTCCCGTCGGCTTTTCCTGGAAAATGCTGATCAGAGCACGATGCTGGGATTGCGCAGGTTCTGATCGCAGTCGATCAGGTTCACCTGGCGGACCTGGATCTCCCAGCGCTCATCGCGCGGCACGAACCGGTGCCCGCACCAGCCCGCGAGGGCGCGGGTGCCGTCGGGGCGAAACTCGCTGATCAGGAAGTTCGAGCGCACCATGCGGGCCGGCCCTTCGGCGCTCGCGAAGACCTCGACATTGGAGATCAACCGGACGGTGCGCGATTTCGGCGCTTGCGACCAGGCGTAGCCGGTGCGCAGCCGGTAGATGCGGTCTTCGATCCGCCGGCGATCGTCGAACGAGATCGCCACCTCGCGCCGCGGATCGCCGCCGGTCACGGTCGCTGGCACCCAATAGATGCATTCGGGTGCATAGAGCGCCAGCCATTCATCGAACCGCAGCTGGTCGAGCAGGCGCGCCTCGCGCTCGAGCAGGCGACGGAAGTGATCTCGCACGGCAGGATCGGCGACCGCCAGATCGTCGCGCTGCCAGTCGGAGAAGCTTTCCATCACCTGCTGGTAAAATGCATTGCTGACGTAGTAGGAGCTGCGCGAGGGATCGAGCGCGGATTGCATGGCGGCCTCAGGGCTCACGCTGGACCATGAGATTTGGCGTCGCCTGCATCAGCAGCTTCCATTCCTTGATGTATTCGCGCATGAACACCTCGTCGGTCGCCGGCGCGGTGATGATACCGTCGGCATCGGTGCGGATGCGGCCCGGAATATCCAGACCACGGTGCATGTAGACCCACTCGTCCTCCGGCGCCTGCAGGCCGCGCTGGATCTCCTCGAAATTGGCGAGGTCATCGACCTCGCCGAAATTGGGAAAGCTCTCCTGCGTGCGCATGCGCAGCGCGTTCACGTCGTCGGCCGCCCCGCCGAGCGCGTCTTGCTCGTCCACGATCGCGGTGCCGTACCAGGTGACGTTGGTCTCATCGACCGCGACCGGCTCGATGACCTGGATGTGGTTGCCGAGGATCGACAGGCTCGGGAACACGTTGATGTTGACCGGCTCGGACGATGCGAGATCAAGCGCCGCGTCCGCCCTGTCGCCGAGACGCTGCCGCACCGCCTGCTCGTAATATTCCATGCCGGGATGCGCCCCTTCGATCGCCCACAGGGCGCCGGCGCGCTCATCGATATTCGGCCGCTTGTCCTTGAAGGAATGGCCGTGGGCCATGGCCTGCACATACATCGGCGCATCGTCGGGCCTGCCCTGGTAGAACGACATGCCCTTGTCGCCTTCCTTCGCCAAGCGGTTCTCGGTCTCCAGCAGCGAGCGGTGCGAGAACACGACGTGATAGCCGTCGGCGGAGTTGTCGTAGGCGAGCTTCCAGTTGCCCTTGTATTTCAGCCGATTGGCCTCGCACACCACGACGCGCCCTCCGGGATGCCGATCGAGCCATTCGTCGATCGGGCGCACGATCGGGCCGAGATAATCCATGAGCGGCGGCGCGTCGGCATTGAGAGTCGCGAAAATGAAGCCCCGATAGGACTCCACGCGCGGCACCTGCGCCATGTTGAACTTGGCATCCTTGAAGTCGCAGGCATAGCCGTCCGGCCAGGGCACCGCGCGCAGCTTGCCGGAATTGAAATAGCTCCAGCCATGATAGGGGCACTGAAAGAATCTGGCCGATCCGCGGTCCTTCCGGCAGAGCGTCGTTCCCCGATGGCTGCAGCGGTTGTAGAGCGCGCGAATCTTTCCGTGCAGATCGCGGGTGAGGATGATGGGGCGCAGGCCCAGACGCACGGTGATGAAATCATCGTTCTTGGGGATCTGGCTCTCGTGGCCGAGATAGACCCAGACCGCGCCGAAGATCTGCGTCATCTCCGCGGCGAATATCGCCGGATCGGTATAGATCAGGCGATGGACGCGGTCGCGTTGCACGAGCTCGTCCCAGTCATAGAGTCCTGCCGCATGTTCGATTCGGCCAGTCGAGATTTTCTCGAGCATGACGTTGGTCCCTGTTCGGGGCGAGGTTAGAGCGGACGCAGACCCGGCGGAAGCCTAGAAGAAGTCGAAATATTCGTTCTGTTCCCAGGTCGTGGTCTCGTCGCCGGGCTGCGGCTCGCCATGCTCCTCGAGCCAGCGCAGGAAGCGCCCCGCTTCGTTGCGCTTGAGCTTGAGGAAATAGTCGACGAAGACATCGCCCAGCTGGTTGCGAAACGCCGATTCCCGCTCGAGCGCATCGAGCGCCTCCATCAGGCTCTTCGGCAGCAGCGGCCGGTCGCACCCATAGGGCTCGTCGTTCGGCGGGCCCGGATCGATGGCCTGGTCGATTCCCTCAAGACCCGCGACGATCTGCGACATGATGTAAAGATAGGGATTGGCGGCCGGCTCGCCGGCGCGGTTCTCCAGCCGCGTCGCCGGATCGCCGGGCGCGCCCAGCACGCGGATCATGACGCCACGGTGATCGTGGCACCAGGTGGCGCGGTCGGGCGCGAGCGAGTTCGGCCGAAATCGCCGGTAGCCGTTGACGGTGGGGGTCGTGAAGGCGGTCGCCGGCGCGGCGTAGTGCAACAGCCCGCCGAGAAAGCCGCGGCCGAGCGCCGACAGGCATTCGGGCGCGCGTTCCGGCATGAACAGGTTGGTCCCGGCCGCGTCGACCAGGGATTGGTGCAGGTGCCAGCCGCTCGCGTAGTAACCCTTCAAGCCGGGGCGGCACATGAAGCTCGCGAAGTAACCCATCCGCCGGCAAATCTGCCTGGTCGCGGTTCGAAACAGCAGCAGGTTGTCGGCGGCGTTGAGCGCGTCGCGGGGCGCGAAGGTGCATTCGACCTGACCCGGTCCCCACTCGTTCTCCACCGACCGCAGCGGCAGATCGATCTTCTCGAAAGCGTCCGCCAGCGCGCTCAATACCGGCTGCATCAGATCCAGGTTGGATTCGGAATGATAGGAGTAACCGGGTTCCGGCGGGGCGGTCTTGAGCGGGCGGCCGCGCACGCCGGGGCCGCCGACATGCTCGTCGTTCAGACCATCTTCCGCAACGCGCAGCAGGTACCACTCGATCTCCAGCCCCACCACGCAGCCCATCCCCCTTTCCTGCAACCGCCGCAGCTGCTTGCGCAGCAGTTGCCGCGGCGAGAAGTGAAACGGCACGCCGGTGTTGAAATATTCGTCGCACAGGATCCAGCCGACCCCCGGCGCCCAGGGCAGAACCCGAAAGGTCGCGGGATCTGGCACGATGGTGAGGTTGGGCGAGCCGGTCATTTCGTCGAGGCCCATTCCGCCGCCGCGGGTAAACGAGCCGAAGGTGCGGGCATTGGCGGAATCGAGCGTCGTGGTCGCGACGTTGATGTTGTAGCCGTTGGTCAGGGCGGCGAGGAAGGCCGGCAGCGTGACCGCCTTGGCGCGCGAGGCGCCATGGGGATCCGCCCAGGCCAGGCGGACGAATTGCAGCTTTTCCGCCTCGAGCCTGCGCTTGAGCTCGGCGGCTTGCCCGCGCTGATCGTTCGTCCAGAGACCGTGACGTTCGATAAAGCCAGACTTTTGCGTCGCCATTGCCCCCGCCGAAAGCCCGGAATTGCCGCCTTCCAGTTTCATTTTGGGCACCCAGCGCAGAACGGGCAATGTTTTTGTCGCTGCCGTGATTGTCGATCAGGACAAGGGACAAAGCTAACCAAATTGCAACAGGAGCCGGTCACGGCCGCGGGCGGCCCTTGACGCGGGCGCGCCGGGTGCCCATTCCCTACGTGGTCAGTCGGCTGGACGGCCGCTCCGGCAAGCACCGAAAGGTGGCCGGGGAGGAAAGTCCGGGCTCCATGGACATACGGTGCCGGATAACGACCGGCGGGCGCGAGCCCAGGGAAAGTGCCACAGAGAAGAGACCGCCGCCCCCAAACTGATCCCTCCCCGCTTGCGGGGCAGGATTGGGAATGAGGCGCGGTAAGGGTGAAACGGTGCGGTAAGAGCGCACCGCGTCTGCGGCAACGCCGACGGCACGGCAAACCCCACCGGGAGCAAGACCGAATAGGGACGGCGCGGTGCCTCTCCTCGCGCAAGCGGGAAGAGAGCGCCGGGATCGATGTCCGGATCCTGCCGTCCGGGTAGGTTGCTCGAGGCGCCAGGCAACTGGCGTCCCAGAGGAATGGCCGTCACGCGTGCGGCTCGCGCCACACGCCCTACAGAACCCGGCTTACAGGCCGGCTGATGCCATAAAGGGGGCTCGGCGGAAACACCGCCGGGCCCCCACCAATTTTGTAGGTGAAGCTGGTGATTTCAGACCTCGTCGCAATGCGTGATACTGGCGCGAGGACGAGCCGCACGTTGCCGGTGTGGCAGATGGCCGCGAGCGCCCTCACCATCAAAGAGCATCTGTGGTCGTGAAATTGCCTTCCGACCGCGATCCGGCTAAGCAGGGCATTGCCGATCCGGTATCGCGGGAGAGGGAGATGCGGGCTGACGATCGGGGGCTGGGGATGGACCAGCCGATCGCACGGCGCGATTTCCTCAATGGCGTGGCCATTGTGACCGGCTCGATCGCCAGCGGGGTGCTGCCCGACATGGTGACGGCAGTCTTGGCGGACGAAGGGGCAGCGCAAGATCAACCGGGCTACTATCCGCCGAGGCTGACCGGCCTCAGGGGCAGCCATCCGGGGTCTTTCGAGCTGGCGCACAGGCTGCGCGATGGCGATCTCGCGCTCCAGTCGCCGGGCTTGACCGAGACCTACGATCTCGTGATCGTCGGCGGCGGCATCAGCGGTCTCTCAGCCGCCTATTTCTACCGTGAGCGCAACCCGGCGGCGCGCATTCTCATCCTCGACAATCATGACGACTTCGGCGGGCACGCGAAGCGCAACGAGTTCGAGCTCGGCGGCCGGATAGAGCTGATGAACGGGGGGACGCTGGAGATCGATAGCCCGCGGCCCTACAGCGTCGTTGCAGCCAGGCTCCTGCGCAAGCTCGGCGTCGATCCGGTGAAGCTCGAAGTGACTTGCGCAAAGAAGGATTTCTACGGCTCGATCGGGCTCCAGCGCGGTATCTTCTTCGACCGCGACACCTTCGGCTCCGACAAGTTGGTGGTTGGTGTCGGCAGAAAGCCGTGGGCTGAACTGCTAGCCGATACGCCGCTCAACCCCACGGTGCGCGCCGACATCGCGCGGCTTTACGAGGCCAAGATCGACTACATGCCAAGCCTATCCTCGAGGGAGAAGAAGGACCGCCTCGCCAGGATGAGCTATCGTGATTTCCTGATGAATGTCGCCAAGGCCGATCCGGGTGTGGTCCCTGTCTTCCAGGCCATGACGCACGGCGAATGGGGTGTCGGGATCGATGCGGTGGGCGCGCTCGAAGTGTGGCCGTTCGGGCTCCCGGGCTTCCAAGGGCTTGACCTTGAGCCGGGCGCGGCCCCGCATATGGGGTTCACTGCCTCGGGTTATGCTGCCACTCGCGGCTCAAGCACGTTCCACTTTCCCGACGGCAACGCCTCGATCGCGCGGCTGCTGGTGCGCAGCCTCGTGCCCTCGTCGATCACGGGCCGGACGGCAGAGGACATCGTAACCGCGACGGCCGATTATCGCCAACTCGATCGCCCCGGGGCGGCGGTGCGCATCCGGCTCAGCAGCATCGCAGTCTATGCACGCAATGTCGGGGAACCAGGTTCGGCGCGCGAGGCCGAGGTCATCTATTCGCGGGACGGCACTCTGGCCGCGGCCCGCGGCAAGGCTGTGGTCCTCGCCTGCTGGAACATGATGATCCCTTATCTCTGCCCTGAGCTGCCCGCCCGGCAGGAGGACGCACTCCGGTACCTGGTCAAGACGCCACTCGTCTATACCAGCGTCGCGATTCGCAATTGGCGCGCCTTCAAGGCGTTGGGCGTGTATGAAATTTACGCCCCCGGCTCCTATCATTCGAGCGTCCGGCTCAACCAGACGGTCGATATCGGCGACTACCTGAGCGTACGGTCGCCGGACGATCCGATCCTCGTCCATATGGTGCGCACGCCGTGCCGGCCCGGTCTGGACGAGCGGGAGCAGCATCGCGTCGGCCGTGCCGAGCTCTTGCGCACAAGCTTCGAGGTCTTCGAACGGAACATCCGCGACCAGCTCGCGCGCACCTTTGGCGCAGGCGGCTTGGATCCGGCAGCCGACATCATCGCGATCACAGTCAATCGCTGGCCTCATGGCTACGCCTACGAGTACAATCCGCTCTTCGATCCGGACTGGACCGAGCACGAGCAGCCGCACGTCATAGGACGGGCGCCGTTCGGGCGGATCACCATCGCTAACTCCGATTCCGGGGCGGGGGCCTATACTGATTCCGCGATTGACCAAGCGCATCGCGCGATCGAGGAAGTGATGGCGATCGAAACCTAAGAGTCCGCAGATACTGTGGCTGAGTGAGTTCAGTCCAAATGAACGCCGCCGGGCGCCGGCCAAATTTGTGAGCAGAGCCTGCGAATTGAGACCTCATCCCGATGCGTGACACTGGGGCGGGGACGCGCCGCACATGACTTCGACGATGGGCAGCTGGGATTTCTGGATCGACCGCGGCGGCACCTTCACCGACATTATCGGCCGAAGGCCGGACGGAAGCCTCGTCGCCCACAAGCTGCTGTCGGAAAATCCCGAGGCCTATCGGGACGCCGCCGTGCAGGGCATCCGCGATGTGCTCGGGCTCCGCGGCGGCGAACCCATTCCGGCCGGGCGGATCGGCACGGTGAAGATGGGCACCACCGTCGCCACCAATGCGCTGCTCGAGCGCAAGGGCGAGCGCACGCTCCTCCTCATCACCAAGGGATTTCGCGACGCGCTGCGGATCGGCTACCAGGCGCGCCCGAAAATTTTTGCCCGCCACATCATCAAGCCGGCGATGCTGTATGAACGGGTGATCGAGGTCGACGAGCGCCTGCGCGCCGACGGCACCGTGGAGCGGGAGCCTGATCTGGATGCGCTAGCGGCCCAGCTGCGGGATGCGCTCGCCGCAGGCATCAAAGCGGTCGCGATCGTGTTCATGCATGCCTATCGATATCCGGCGCACGAGCAGCGCGTGACCGCGCTCGCCCGCCGGCTCGGCTTCCCGCAAGTCTCGGCGAGCCACGAAGTCTCGCCGCTCATCAAGCTCGTCTCCCGCGGCGACACCACCGTGGTCGACGCCTACCTGTCGCCGATCCTGCGCCGCTATGTGGCGCAGGTGGCGCAGGCGCTGAGCGCGGACGAGCCCCCTCGCCTCATGTTCATGACATCGGCCGGCGGGTTGACGGCGGCCGATTTGTTTCAGGGCAAGGATGCGATCCTGTCGGGCCCGGCAGGCGGGGTGGTCGGGATGGTGGAGACCGGCCGCGCGGCGGGATTTGACCGCCTCATTGGCTTCGACATGGGGGGCACGTCCACCGACGTGTCGCATTTCGCCGACCAATATGAGCGCACGTTCGAGACCGAAGTCGCGGGCGTGCGCATGCGCGCCCCGATGATGCTCATCCATACGGTGGCGGCCGGCGGCGGCTCGATCCTGCACTTCGACGGGTCGCGCCTGCGGGTCGGCCCCGATTCGGCCGGCGCCGATCCCGGGCCAAAATGCTACCGCCGCGGCGGGCCGCTCACGGTGACCGACGCCAATGTGATGGTGGGCAAGCTCATTCCCGGCTTCTTTCCGAAAATCTTCGGCAGCACCCAGGACCAGCCGATCGACGCGGCGGCGGTGCAGGCGGCGTTTGCGGCGCTGGCGAGCGAGATCGGCGGCGGACGCACGCGCGAAGAGATCGCGGACGGCTTCATCCGGATCGCGGTCGAGAACATGGCGAATGCGATCAAGAAGATTTCGGTGCAGCGCGGCTACAACGTGACCCGCTATGCGCTCAACTCGTTCGGTGGCGCCGGCGGCCAGCACGCCTGCCTGGTAGCCGATGCGCTCGGCATGACTACGGTATTGATGCATCCGTTCTCTTCGCTCCTGTCGGCCTATGGAATGGGTCTCGCCGATATTCGGGCGACCCGGCAGCAGGCCATCGAGGCGCCGTTCGGCGACGGCGCCCGCGCGGAAATCGCCGCGATCGGCCGCCGGCTCGGTGCGCAGGCCCGCAACGAGGTGGCCGGCCAGGGCATTCCCGCGCCCGCCGTCAGCGTGCATCTGAGCGCCCATCTGCGCTATGCCGGAACCGACACGGCGCTAGCGGTGAGTGCGGGCACGCTGTCCGCCGCACCCTCGGCAACGGGCGGGTCCGCGGAGCTCGCGACGCATGTCGCGACTCATCTCGCGAGCCTTGGCGAAATGAAATCGTCCTTCGAAGCCGCCCACGAGGCACGCTTCGGGTTTGTCGACCAGAGCAAGGCACTCGTGGTCGAGGCGATATCGGTCGAGGCGGTCGGCGCCGGCGCGAAATTCGCTGAGCCGGTCCGGCCGCCCGCCTCGGGACCGCTGCCGGCGCCCGAGCGCATGACGCGGTTTTATTCCGGCGGCACCTGGCATGAGGCCGCGATCTACACGCGGGCGCAGCTTGCGCCCGGCCACAAGGTTTCGGGTCCCGCCATCGTGGTCGAGCCCCATCAGACCATCGTGGTCGAGGACGGCTGGCGGGCCGAGACCACGGCCAAGAACCACCTGGTGCTGGCGCGCACGGTGGCGCTCAAGCGGCAAAGCGCGATCGGCACCCAGGCCGATCCGGTGATGCTCGAAATATTCAACAACCTCATCATGTCGATCGCCGAGCAGATGGGGGTGGCGCTGCAGAACACCGCCTATTCGGTCAACATCAAGGAGCGGCTCGACTTCTCCTGCGCGGTCTTCGACGGAACGGGCGCGCTCGTCGCCAATGCGCCGCACATGCCGGTGCATCTCGGCTCCATGGACCGCGCGGTGGAAACCGTCATTCGCGAGAACAAAGGCCGGATCGCGCCCGGCGATGTCTATGCCATCAACGCTCCCTATAACGGCGGCACCCACTTGCCCGACATTACCGTGTGCACGCCGGTCTTCGACGACGCCGGCGCGCGCATCCTGTTCTGGGTCGCGAGCCGCGGCCATCACGCCGATATCGGCGGCATCTCGCCCGGCTCGATGTCCCCCAACGCGACCACGATCGATGAGGAAGGCGTCTATATCGACAGGTTCAAGCTGGTCGAGCGCGGGCGATTTT
Source organism: Xanthobacteraceae bacterium (assembly GCA_036502925.1). GTDB lineage: Bacteria > Pseudomonadota > Alphaproteobacteria > Rhizobiales > Xanthobacteraceae > VAZQ01. The sequence continues at coordinate 17,406 of DASXXS010000363.1, read as the reverse complement.
GCGAGGCCGAGCTCTATGCGCTCCTCGCCGGCGCCAAATATCCGGCGCGCAATCCGCTGCAGAACGTCAACGATCTCAAGGCGCAGATCGCGGCCAACCGGAAGGGGGCGCAGGAGCTGCGCAAGATGGTGGGCGAGTTCACCCTGCCGGTGGTCGAGGCCTATATGCGGCACGTGCAGGACAACGCCGCCGAGAGCGTGCGCCGCGTCATCGACCGGCTGCACGATTGTGCCTTCGCCTATGAGATGGACCAGGGCGCCTGGATCAAGGTGAAGATCAGCGTCGATAAGCGCAAGCGCGAGGCGACCGTCGATTTCACCGGCACCTCGCCGCAGCAGCCGAGCAACTTCAACGCGCCCGAGCCGGTGACGCGCGCCGCCGTGCTCTATGTCTTCCGGGTGATGGTGGACGACGACATTCCGATGAATGCCGGCTGCCTCGAGCCGATCAGGATCGTCATTCCGCCAGGATCGATGCTCTCGCCGCAGTATCCGGCCGCGGTCGTGGCCGGCAACGTGGAGACCTCGCAGGCGGTGACCAATTGCCTGTTCGGCGCGCTCGAGGCGCTGGCGGCCGCGCAGGGGACGATGAACAATCTCAATTTCGGCAATGAAAAGTACCAGTATTACGAGACCATCTGCTCGGGCTCGCCGGCCGGACCCGGCTTTCCGGGCACCGACGCGGTCCAGACCCACATGACCAACACGCGGCTCACCGATCCGGAAGTGCTCGAATTCCGTTATCCGGTCGTGCTCGAGGATTTCCACATTCGCGCCGGCTCCGGCGGCCGCGGCCAATGGAGCGCTGGCGACGGCATCAGCCGCGCCATCAGGTTTCTGGAGCGGATGGAATGCACGATCCTGTCGGGCCACCGGCGGGTGCGCCCGTTCGGGCTCTGCGGCGGCGAGCCCGGCCAGGTCGGTGAAAATCGCGTGCGGCGGCAGGATGGACGGCAGGAGAAGCTGCAAGCCTGCGACGCCACAGTGCTCGAGGCCGGCGAAGCGATCATCATCCAGACCCCGACCGCGGGCGGCTACGGCGATCCTTCGTAGGGGCGCCCCTCGTGGGCGCCCGTGACGCGGTTCATCCCCGGCGGAAAAAGAGGGCGGCCACAAGGGCCGCCCCTACGCAATTCGGGTCGCAGATGCGGCGGGTGTGCGCTCAGCGCGACACGGTCGCCACGGGGCTCAGATTCTTGGCGCAACGTTCGGCTTGGGCGAGCGCCGAAGCGTAATATTCGACGTCGCTGATGTAGAGCGGATTCTGCTCGGCGAGGGCCTGCGCCCGGGCCGAGAAGGTCTCAAGCTGCTTGATGGTGGCGTCGTACTGCGCGAGCGTGCCGGCGCATTGGGCCTGGGCGGCCTGCACGGGCGAAGACAGGCCGATGCTGCAAAGCGCGAGCGCCAGCGCGGCGAGGATGCCGATGCGATGCGTGGAGCGAATTTTGGCCATCTGCGTATCCCCTTGAGCCGAAGCCAACCCCTGCCAGGCGCTTGATGCATTAGTCGCGGCCAGGACGGGTTTGGTTCACTTATGGTTAACCTCTTGCATGACTTTTTCGTAACGCATTGAAAGCATTTGCATTCATCAGTGGCCCGCGGCGGCTCCCGGAGCCGCGGGGGGCCGCCGCATGACCACCGCCAGCGTCGCGAACATCACGAACAGGACCGCGAGCATCAGGAAAACATCGGCGAAGGCCATCACGGTGCCCTGCTGGCGCGCGAGCTGCATCAGCTGCCGCAGCGCCATGGTCTGGGCGTCGCTGCCGAAATTCTGGAACCGCGCCGTCAGGTTGGCGAGCATCTCCTGCGCCGGCTGGCGCCCCCAGCCGACCGCCTCGTGCAGGCGCGCGAGATGCAGGTCGATGCGATGGTTGAGCACGGTGTTGAGGGTGGCGAGGCCCACCGCACCGCCGAGATTGCGCGCCAGGTTGAACAGGCCGGAGGCGTTCTTGAGCCGCTCGGGCGCGAGCGTGCCGAGCGCCAGGTTGGTGATCGGCACGATCGCCATCATCATGCCGGCGCCGCGGAAGATCTGCGGCCACAGCAGCTGCGCGAAATCCCAATCCTGGGTCACGTAGGTCATTTGCCAGGAACCGGCCGCGAAGATGACGAAGCCGGTCATCAGCACGAGGCGCGGATCGACCTTGGTCACGAGCTTGCCGACGACCGGCGCGCTCAGGAACATCGTGGCACCCGACACGAACATGGTCTCGCCGACCATCAGTGCGTTGTAGCCGCGGATCTCCTCGAGATAGACCGGAAACAGGTAGGTCAACCCATAGAGGCCGATGCCGAGCACGAACGAGAACAGGCTCCCGACCGCGAAGTTGCGGTTGGAAAAGGCCTTGAGATCGACGATCGGCGAGCGCGCGTTCAGAACGCGGGCGAAGAAGGCCACCGCCGACACGGCCGAGACGATGGCCAAGAGCGTGATGGTCTGGTCGTCGAACCAGTCGTAGCGCGGTCCCTCCTCCAGCACGTATTCGAGCGCGCCCAGGAACGCTGCCATGAAGCCCAGCCCCCACCAGTCGAAATGCTTGAACAGGGACAGATCCGGCTGGTCGAAGTCGATCAGCGCAAAGGTGACCGCCGTGACCGCGATGCCGGGCCCGATATTGATGAAGAACAGCCAGTGCCACGACAGCGCGTCGGTCAGATAGCCGCCGATGGTCGGACCGATGGTCGGGGCGAGCGTTGCGACCAGACCGATCATCGGAACGATCATGGCCTGCTTGGAGCGCGGAAAGATCGTGTAGGTGGAGGCGAACACGGTCGGGACCATCCCGCCGCCGATGAATCCCTGGACCGCGCGCCAGAAGATCATCTCGTTCATGGACGAGGTGAATCCGCACATCAGGCTCGCGATCGTGAAGCCCGCGGCCGAGACCGCGAACATGACGCGCGTGCCAAGCGCGCGGGAAAGAAAGCCCGACAGCGGAATGGCGACCACTTCGGCGATCAGGTACGAGGTCTGCACCCAGGAAATCTCGTCGCGCGACGCCGCCAGCCCGGCCTGAATCTCGGTCAGCGACGCGGACACGATCTGGATGTCGAGAAACGCCATGAACATCCCGAAGCACATCGCCAGGAACGCAACCAGGCGGCGGGGATCGATCCGCTCGCCGGCATCGGCCGGTGGTCCGGGTGTGCGAGCTGTTGTCGTCGGCATGGCCTGAACTCCGCAGCGGATAATCAATCGGTGATCAGTCGATGATCGCGATCAGTTGATCATCTCGATGAGCTGGCTTGCGCCGCGGCGGTCCGCGTCGGCTCTGCGGCAGCGCCCGGCTTGGTGTTCACGCTGACCACGACCGACATGCCGGGGCGGAGCACCTGGAGCGTGGCGACGTCGACCGGCACGCTGACGCGCACCGGCAGGCGCTGCACGATCTTGGTGAAATTGCCGGTCGCATTGTCGGGCGGCAGCAGCGAGAACACGGCGCCGGAGGCGGGCGCCAGCGATGCGACGGTGCCTTCGATCGGCTGGTCGGGCAGCGCATCGACGGTGATCGCCACCTTCTGGCCGGGTCGCAGATGCGCCAGCTGGGTTTCCTTGAAGTTGGCATCGACATAGACCTCGTCGAGCGGGACAAGGCTCGCCAACCGCTGGCCGGTCTGCACGAAGTCGCCGGTTTGGACCGCCCGGTTTCCGATCACGCCATCGACCGGGGCGCGGATCACCGTGAAGGAGAGGTCGCGCTCGGCCTTGGCCAAGGCGGTGCGCAGCTCCTCGAGCGTTCTCGTGGCTTCCTGCTGCTGGGCCTTGAGGACATCCACATTCGCGGCGGCAGCATCCAGGGCCGCGTGCGCGCTATCCACGCCGGCCACCGCCTGGTCGCGGTTCGACTGCGCTTGCTCGAGCGTCTGGCGGCTGGCGAATTCGCGCTGCGCCAGCGACTGCTGGCGGTCGAGCTCCAGCTTGGTCCGCGTGCCCGCCGCCTGCGCGGAGGCGAGCTGCGCCTTCGCCTGATCGACCGACGCCTGTTGGGCGACGATCTGGCGCCCGATCCGGTCGACGGTCGCTTGCTCCGTCGCGACCTTGTCGCGCGCCGCGTTCGCCGCCAGGACGAAATCGCCGTCGTCGATGGTGGCGATCACGTCGCCGGCGCGCACGCGCGAATTGTCCTCGACCATGATGTTGGAAACATAGCCCGCGACCTTGGCGGCGAGCGTCGTGTTGTGGGCGCTCACATAGGCGTCATCGGTCGTCTCGGTGAAGCGGCCGACCGTCCACCAGTGGTAACCGAACGTTCCGCCCGCCCCGGCCACGAGCAGCAGCGCCGCGCCGAGCAAAGCCAGCCTGCGCGCGCGAGGCGAGCGCGACCAGGCAGGCAGCCGCACGAGCGCCGGGGACTGCTCTTTAAGCTCCGGTTGATCCTCATGCTCGCGACCATCCACGGTCCCGGTGATGGCCTCGGCATTCCGAGCTCGCTTGGCTTTTTCCTGAGTGGTCCCGCCCCTGGCCAAGCCACCGGTTTCCCGTTCTGCGTACATAATGTGCTCCTCCATCCTGCCGGGTTCGGGAGCCAAAGAGGCATTGACCGAACCGTTCAGTCACCTATATACATGTGGAAAACCGGAAGGTCAATGTTGACCGAACCGTTCGGTCAATGCTAAATGTCATGGCTGCCCTGGTTGAGATGCAGGGCCTAGAAACGGCGGAGGATCGCGAGATGAACGCACTGAAAGAGCGGATAGCAGCAGCCGATACCGCTGAGGAGGACAGCAGCAAGCGGCGCCAGATCGTCGATGGCGCCAGGCAGGTCTTCATGGCGCAAGGCTTCGACGCTGCCAGCATGGGCGAGATCGCCCGGGTGGCTGGCGTGTCGAAGGGCACCCTCTACGTCTATTTCAAGGACAAAGAAGAGCTGTTCGAGGCCATTGTCGGGCAGCAATGCAGGGCCCAGGCCGAGCAGATCTTCAATCTCGACCCCGAAGACCACGATGTCGAAGCGGTGCTGACGCGGCTGGGAATAGCCTATGTCCAATTCGTGTGCCGGCCCGGCGGGGCATCGCCGATACGGACCGTGGTCGCGATCGCGGAGCGCATGCCGGAGCTCGGCCGCCGGTTCTACGAAACCGGACCGGCGCTCGGAATCGCGCGGTTGAAGGCGTATCTGGAGGCACAGGTCGCTGCCGGCGTGCTGGCGGCGGAGGATTGCGAGCTCGCCGCCGCGCAATTCATGGAAGCCTGCCTGGCGACGGTGTACAAGCCGATCCTGTTCAATTTCGGCACGACGCCTGCGCCCGAGCGGATCGAGCATGTGGTCAAGATCGCGGTGCGCGTCTTCCTGGCCGCCTATCTGGTACGCTGAAACGAGCGCCGCTGATTCTATGGCGGCGCCATGCCGGCGGCCTTGGCTTGCGCGGCGACCGCTTTGGCAATCGGCGTCCAGCGCACCACCTCCTCCTTGAAGAAGGCGGTGAAATCGGCCGCGTTCAACGATTTGGTATCGATCGCCTCGCTTTCGAAGCGAGCCTGCACCTCGGGCGCGTGCAAGGCCTTCACCACTTCGGCATTAAGCCGCGCGACGATTTGCGGCGGCAGGTTCGCCGGCCCCGACAAAGCGAACCAGGTCGAGGACACCAGGCTCGGATAGCCCAGCTCCTTGAAGGTCGGAATGTCCACATAGGCCGGCAGGCGCTCCTCGGTGCCGATCCCGAGCCCGCGCAACGCCCCTGCCTTCAACTGCCCGGCCGCGGCCGACAGCGCCAGCGAGCCGGACGTCAGATGGCCGCCGAGAACGTCGTTGACGATCAGGTTGGCGCCCCGATACGGCACATAGGTCATCTTGATGCCGGCCTCCTTCTGCAGCATCTCGTTGACCAGCTGGGTCTGCGACCCATACGAGATCGTCGCATAGGTGAGCTCGCCCGGATGCGCCTTCGCGTAGGCCACGAAATCGGCAAGGGTTTTCTGCGGCAGGTCCTTGTTGACGAACATCACGGTCGGCTGGCCGCCCAGATAGGCGATGTGGGTGAAGTCCTTGAACGGATCAAACGGCAGCGGCGTGAATGCCGGCGTGATGACGAAGCTTCCGAGACTCGAAACCACCAGCGTGTAGCCGTCGGGCGCGGCGCGCGCGACCGACTCCTGGCCGATGATGCCGCCGGCGCCGGGCCGGTCCTCGACCACGAACGGCTGGCCCAGGGCGGCGCCGAGCTTATCGGCCACGATGCGGGTCAGCAGGTCGGCCGTGCCGGCGGCCGAGAACGGCACCACGATCCGCACCGGCCGCGTCGGCCAGGATTGGGCCTGCGCAGATGCGGGGACCAACGCCAGAATGCACAGCAGAGGCAGGACGGCGGCGCGTGTCACTAGGCGATGCATGGCGCCATCCTGCCATGACGTGACCGCGATGGGAAACACCGTCCCGCTTTTCCCGGGCGCGGCGCACCACCCCTTGGTGGTGCGCTGCACACCCGGGATCGTTCCACATTCCGAGTTTGGAACGATCCCGGCTCTGCGGTGCACCGCTGCGCGCTGCACCGCGTCCGGGAAAAGCGTCCCTGGCAGAGTCAGTTCTCCCCATCCGCGCCCGGCACCGCGTCGGGCAGGTCGCGGTCCGATTTGCGATCCGAGTAGCTGGAGCGCAGCCGCTGCGGCGGCGCGGCGGCGCGATGGGGGCCGAGCGAACCGGTCACCAAAGGCTCGCTGTGCCTGGCCGCGACATGAGCGCCCAGCCGCGCCGCCATTTCGTCGCCGGTGATCGGCTGCGGATTGCAGGCATGTCGGTCGTTGCGCCGGCGCATCAGGTCGACGTGAATGTGGTTGTAATGGAAAGCGTTGGATCCCGGCGCCAGCACGGTGGTGAATAGATCGCAGGCGGTTACTTGCACATCATGCAAGAAGGCTTGTTCTTCCGGCGCGCCGTGCCAGCCATGCTGCACGTCGAGCTTGCGGCCATCGGCCAGCGTGAAAGCCGCGATGTCGAGCGCATTGCCGAAAGCGTGCTCCGAGATGGTCGCATTGGGGTCGCCGTTCATGCCGCGGCAGGAATAGGCGGAAATCTGCTTGATCTCGACCACCGGCACGCCGAACCATTTCAGGGCGGCAGGCTGCACGGCTTCGTCGATCCAGCGATCGAGCACCGAGACCAGCGGACACGCGAGCGTCGCCGCGGGACTGACCGCGACCGGCGGCATCGACGCAGGATCAAGCGCGGGCGGTGACGGGCCGGAGCGCGGCATTGGCCTTGCTCCGCCGATGACCGCGCGGTGGTCGTAGGGCTCGGGCGAGAAATCGTAGGGCGAGCTTGCGTCCGGCATCGGCGTCGGGCCCGACGCACCCGCCGGCCGCGAGGGTGATCCGGCCGCCCCATAGGGCGCGCGAAACTCATAAGGTTGCGGCGATGCGTCCGCTCGGTCTCGCAGGCTGGACGGATCAAGCGACAGCGGCTGACCGGACGGAAGGCGCGGTCCGGCGCCTGCCGGCGGCGCGATCCGCCGAGAATACGGCGCGGGATACGGTTCGCCCGTGCCGTCACCCGGCGACGGCAGATCGTCCCGCGTCACAGCCGGTACGTTCGGGCGCGGCGGCGCGATCGGCCAACGCGGCGGCGCCGATCCGACATCGGGAACGGCTGCCGGAGGGCGCAACTCGTCGCCATAACTCAGCGGGATGCTGTCGCCGAGGCTCGACACTTTCAGCGGAAAGTCGGCCCCGCACACGCCCGGTCCGTCGATCGGGCTGATGCGGACCTTGCCGGGACCTTCCTTGACCACACCCGAATTGATGCATTGCAATTCGGCCTCGTGCCGCCAGGGTTCGCGCTCGGCGAACAGGTAATGCCCGCCGCAGCCCGCAAGCACGCCGAGCGCCCCGACCGCGACGGCACCGAAAAGGTAGAAGCGATATCTCCGCAGCATGAGGCGGAGAATGCGGTGAATTTTATTAAGGACCCTTCAATGGTTGGCGCAATCCGCCGCGCGCAATGGACCGTTCGGCGGATTAGCCAACGGGTCCGGGCTTCGGCCGGCTGATAAACTCCACGCAACCCGCCGCTCCGAAATGGCGGGTTAAAGAGAAACCGCGCTGCGAATGATTGGCACAGTCCGCCGCTCTACGCCTTGGCTATGCCCGGGCGAGGCCCTGGCCAAAGCGCGAGCCCAACTCTTGGCTTTCTTGGCCAACTTCATGTCTAACCATATGTCCAACCACGTATAATCTCGTATTCGCCCCCCGAGTAATCGTCTAAAGCATCCGCGCGCTCGCGATTTTGTGAAACCGACAAATGCTAATTTCATTTCGTTATGACCGGTAAACTTGAAAGGTTTGCTTCGAGATATCATGGCCTTGGAGATGGACATCGCACCATCGCTGGAATCCCTGTGGAAATTGCGGCGCTGCAAAAATACTTCTTACTTCAATTCTAGGCGATGCTTTGCTAGACTTCACTTACGTCAACAAGGATGGAGCACCTTCTGTGGACCTTACCGTGAAGCTCGACATGCTCGTGGTATTGGCTGTGTTCACTTTCTTAGGTGCGGTTTTGTTGGGAGCGTTCTGAGGTCATCGTTGCACGACCGGCCACCCCACAATCCGATCTTGCAAGAACCGCAAAGCTAAAGACAGGAAGTTCAAGACGACACCGGAGCGGGCAACCTCTCCGGTGTTGGTTTTTGCGGGTGCGCGACATCACATGCTACTCGGCCGCGACCCGTGCCGCCGTCGCCGGGTTGTAGTTGAGCACCGGAGCGAGCCACTTCTCGGCTTCGGCCAGCGACCAGCCCTTGCGGCGGGCATAGTCCTCGACCTGGTCGCGCTCGAGCTTGCCGACGCCGAAATAGCGGCTTTCGGGGTGGCTGAAATAGACGCCGCAGACGGATGCGCCCGGCGCCATGGCGAAGCTTTCGGTGAGCCGCACGCCGATCTCCCTCTCGCCCCCGAGAAGCGCGAACAACGTCGCCTTCTCGGTGTGCTCGGGCTGCGCCGGATAGCCGGGCGCCGGACGAATGCCGCGATATTTCTCGGCAATCAGCTCGGCGGGGCCGAGCGTCTCGTCGGGCGCATAGGCCCACATTTCCCGCCGCACGCGCTGGTGCAGCCGCTCCGCGAAGGCCTCGGCCAGCCGGTCCGCCAGCGCCTTGACCATGATGGCCGAATAATCGTCGTTGGCGGCCTTGAAGCGCGCGGCACGCTCATCCTCGCCGATGCCGGCCGTGACCGCGAAGGCGCCGATATAGTCGGCAAGCCCGCTCGCGCGCGGCGCGACGTAATCGGCGAGCGCCAGATTGGGGCGGCCCTCGCGCCGGGCAAGCTGCTGGCGCAGCGTGTGCAGGACGGCGACCGGCTCGCCGCGCGCTTCGTCGGCAAACACCAAGATGTCGTCGCCTTGCGCATTGGCCGGCCAGAATCCGACGACGCCGGCGGCCTGCAGCCACCGCCCCTGCACGATGCGGCCGAGCATGGCCTTGGCATCGTCGAACAGGCTGCGCGCCGCGGAGCCGTATTTCGCGTCATCGAGGATCGCCGGATATTTGCCCTTGAGCTCCCAGGTCGAGAAGAACGGCGACCAGTCGATGAAATCAATGAGCTCGGCGATGGAATAATCGGCGAATACGCGGGTGCCGAGGAAGCTCGGGCGCGGCGGTCGATAGGCCCCCGACCAATCAAGCTTGAGCGCGTTGGCGCGGGCGAGCTTGAGCGACGGCCGCTGCTTGTTCTCCTCGGAGCGGGCGTGAGCGGCCGCGATGGCGGCATATTCGGTGCGGATGCCGGCGATGTAGGGGGGACGCGCCGCCGCCGACATCAGGCTTCCCGCCACGCCGACGGCACGGCTCGCATCGTTGACATGGATCGCCTGTCCGCGCTGATAATTCGGATGGATTTTCACCGCCGTGTGGGTGCGGCTGGTGGTCGCGCCGCCGATCATCAGCGGCAGCTCGAAGCCCTGCCGTTCCATCTCGGCGGCAACGTGGCACATCTCGTCGAGCGACGGCGTGATCAGGCCTGAGAGCCCGATGATATCGGCTTTCTCGGCCCTGGCGGTCTCCAAGATCTTCGCCGCCGGCACCATGACGCCGAGATCGATGATCTCGTAATTGTTGCACTGGAGCACGACCCCGACGATGCTCTTGCCGATGTCGTGCACATCGCCCTTGACGGTCGCGAGCACGATCTTGCCGTTCGAGCTGTTCCAGGCCGTGCCACCCATCGCTATGCCTTTGTCGCGCTTTTCCTGGTCCATGTAGGGCAACAGATAGGCGACCGCCTGCTTCATCACGCGCGCCGACTTGACCACTTGCGGCAGGAACATCTTGCCGCCGCCGAACAGGTCGCCGACCACGTTCATGCCGTCCATCAGCGGACCTTCGATCACGGCGAGCGGACGTTCCGCCCGCACCCGCGCCTCCTCGGTATCGGTCTCGATGAAGTCGGTGATGCCGTGCACCAAGGCGTGCGAGAGCCGCTGCTCCACCGGCCATTCGCGCCAGGCGAGATCGGCCTCCTTTCTTTCCTTGCCGTGGCCCCGGTAGCGCTCCGCCAGGGCGAGCAGCCGCTCGGAGCCGTCGGGCCGGCGATTGAGGACGACGTCCTCGCAGGCCTCCCGCAGCTCGGGATCGAGATCGTCATAGACCGCGATCTGGCCGGCATTGACGATCCCCATGTCCATGCCGGCCTTGATGGCATGATAGAGAAATACCGTGTGCATGGCCTCGCGCACCGGCTCGTTGCCGCGGAACGAGAACGAGAAGTTGGAGACGCCGCCGGAGACATGCGCGTGCGGCAGGTTGGCCCGGATCCAGCGCGCGGCCTCGATGAAGTCGACGCCGTAGCCGTTGTGCTCCTCCATGCCGGTCGCGACCGCGAAGATATTCGGATCGAAGATGATGTCCTCGGGCGGGAAGCCGACCTCGCCCAGCAGAATGTCGTAGGCGCGCCTGGCGATCGCGATCTTCTTCTCGAGCGTGTCGGCCTGGCCGCGCTCGTCGAAGGCCATGACCACGACCGCGGCGCCGTGGCGGCGCACGATCCGGGCCTGGCGCACGAACTCCGCCTCGCCCTCCTTGAGCGAGATCGAGTTCACCACCGATTTGCCCTGCAGGCATTTGAGCCCGGCTTCGATCACGGCGAATTTCGAGGAATCCACCATGACCGGAACGCGCGCGATGTCGGGCTCGGCCGCCACCAGATTGAGGAACGTGACCATGGCTTTTTCCGAATCGAGCAGGCCTTCGTCCATGTTCACGTCGATGATCTGGGCGCCGTTCTCGACCTGATCGCGCGCGACCTCGAGCGCGCCGGCGTAGTCGCCCGCCGTGACGAGCTTGCGGAAACGCGCCGAGCCGGTGACGTTGGTGCGCTCGCCGATATTCACGAACGGGATTTCCGGCGTCAGCGTGAAAGCTTCCAGGCCGGACAGGCGCAGCCGGGGCGGCACCTCCGGGATCGCGCGCGGCGCCTTGCCGGCGACCGCGCGCGCGATGGCGGCAATATGCGCGGGCGTGGTGCCGCAGCAGCCGCCCACGATGTTGACGAGGCCGCCCGACGCGAACTCGCCGATGAGCTCGGCCATGTAGTCGGGGCTCTCGTCGTAATAGCCGAATTCGTTGGGCAGCCCGGCATTCGGATAGGCGCACACCAAAGTATCGGCGAGACGCCCGATCTCCGCCACATGGGCGCGCATCTCCTTGGCCCCCAGCGCGCAGTTCAATCCGATCGACACCGGCGCGGCATGACGCACCGAGTTCCAGAACGCGGCCGGCGTCTGGCCGGACAAGAGGCGGCCCGAGAGATCCGTGATGGTGCCCGAGATCATCACCGGCAGGCGCACGCCACGCGCCTGCGTCACCTCGGCGACGGCATAGATGGCGGCCTTGGCATTGAGCGTGTCGAAGATGGTCTCGATGAGGAGGAGATCGGCGCCGCCCTCGATGAGGCCGTCGATCTGCTCCGCATAGGCGGCGCGCAGCTCGTCGAAGGTGATGGCGCGGAAGCCCGGATTGGCCACGTCGGGCGAGATCGAGGCGGTGCGATTGGTCGGCCCGATGGCGCCGGCCACGAACCGCGGGCGGCCGTCCTCGGCTTGCGCGATCGCGGCGGCCGCGCGCGCGAGCCTGGCGCCTTCGCGATTGAGCTCGTGCGCGTGGTCGGACAGGCCGTAGTCGGCCTGGGCGATCGCGGTCGAGGAGAAGGTATTGGTCGAGACGATGTCGGCGCCGGCGCGGTAATAGGCGAGATGAATGTCGCGCACCGCGGCGGGCTGTGAGAGGATCAACAGATCGTTGTTGCCGCGCACCTCGCGGTTCCAGGCATCGAAGCGGGCGCCGCGATAGCCTTCCTCGTCGAGCTTGAGCTCCTGGATCATGGTGCCCATGGCGCCGTCGAGCACGAGGATGCGCTCAGCCGCGAGCCGCCGAATCCGTTGCTCGGTATTATCGCTCATCGCCGGAGCCCCCTCACCCCAACCCTCTCGCCTTCGGGGCGAGGGAGTTCGCCTGCGTCTGGGCTGGGCTTCGGATTCAAATGACCTAGCTTTTCGCCCGCAAGTTCACCGTCGATCTCATTGTTGGGCCGCAGGCCGAGCAGGTGGCAGACCGCGTAGACCAGGTCGGCCCGGTTCATGGTGTAGAAGTGGAAATCGGTGACGCCGCGATCGACCAGGTCGATCACCTGCTCGGCGGCGACCGCGGCGGCGATCAGCTTGCGGGTCGCGGCATCGTCTTCGAGGCCGTCGAACCGCCCGGCCAGCCAATCGGGCACCGAGGTGCCGCAGCGCGCGGCGAAATTCTTGGTCTGCTTGAAATTCTGCACCGGCAGGATGCCGGGCACGATTGGCACCTTGATGCCGCGCGCGCGCACCCGGTCGAGATAACGGAAATAGAGATCGTTCTCGAAAAAGAACTGGGTGATGGCGCGCGACGCGCCGGCATCGACCTTGGCCTCGAGCATGTCGATATCGGCCTCGACGGTCGGGCTGTCGGGGTGGCGCTCCGGATAGGCGGAGACCGACACCTCGACATCGGCGATGCGCTTGATGCCGGCGACCAGATCGGCAGCGTTGCGGTAGCCGCCCGGATGCGGCGCGTAGCGCTCGCCGACGCCGCCCTGCGGATCGCCGCGCAACGCCACGATGTGACGCACCCCGGCCATGCAATAATTATGGATGACGGCGTCAACGTCGGCGCAGACCGCGCCCACGCAGGTGAGGTGGGCGGCGGGCACCAGCATGGTCTCGGCGAGAATGCGCTTGACCGTGGCGTGGGTGCGCTCGCGGGTCGAGCCGCCGGCCCCATAGGTCACCGAAACGAAGTTCGGCTGGAGCGGCGCCAGCCGGCTGACCGCCTCCCACAGCGTCGCTTCCATCTCGGCGGTCTTGGGCGGAAAGAACTCGAAGGAAACGCGGATGCGCGGCGTTCCGCCCGCCTGGACGAAGCGGCTCGGGCGCGGAATGGCGGTGTTCATCAGGCAACCTCCCGCGCGCCGGCGAGCGCGATGCGCGGATCGCGTGCGAGCCAGAGCGAGACCGCGATCTTGCCGTCGGAGTTCGGCTCCGGCGGCAACGTTTTCTGTTGCAGCATTTCAAGGCCGGCGGCGTTGAGCCATTGGGTCACGGTCTCGGGCGCAAAGCCGAGCCGGCGATGGGCATGCTCGTCGCGCAGAAACTCCAGGTCATGGGGCGCGAAATCGACCACCATGAGCCGCCCGCCCGGCCGCAGGACCCGCGCCGCCTCGCGGATCGCGCGCGCGCTGTCGTCGAGGAAGTGCAGCACCTGGTGGATGATGACGAGATCGAAGGAATCCCGCGGCAGCGCCAGATCGTAGATGTCGCCTTGCCGCACGCTGCAATGGCGCAGGCCGGCGCGATCGAGCCGGGCGCGCGCCATGGCCAGCATGTCGAGCGAAAGGTCGAGGCCGAGACCGCGCTCGATCTCGGGTCCGAACAGCTCGAGCATGCGCCCGGTGCCGGTGCCGAGATCGAGCAGGGAGCGAAACGGCGCGCCGGCGAGCGCGGCGCGAATTTCAGCCTCGACGGCGGCATCGGTCACATGCAGCTTGCGGATGCGGTCCCACTCCGCCGCATGCTCACGGAAATAGGCTTGCGCGGCGGCGGCCCGCTCCGCCCGCACGGCGGCGAGGCGCTCGCGATCGCGGGCGATGGTCGCGTCGTTCGAATCCAGGCGCGAGATCAGCTCGCGCGCGAGTTCGGCGCTGCCGCCATGCTCGCCGAGCCGGAAGAAAGCCCAGGAGCCCTCGCGGAACCGCTCCACCAGACCGGCTTCCGCCAAGAGCTTGAGATGGCGGGAAATGCGCGGCTGCGATTGGCGCAGAATGTCGGTCAGGTCGGAGACTGTCAGCTCGGCCTCGGCCAGCAGCGCCAGGATGCGCAGCCGGGTCGCTTCGCCGGCAGCCTTCAGGGCACCGTTGAGCGCCATGAAGGGCAGCTGGGCAACCCGACCTGACAGGGAGCTGAATAATGGATTCATCGGGCTAAGAAGTCCTAGATATGGAGTCGCCAAGAGTGGGCGCTTTATCGGCCGTCTCCAAGCTTGATCGGAGCATATATAAAGATATCTTTATACCTTTAAAAGGCCGATATCAAGTCCGCACTTGGCGAGGCTGCGGCGCCAGGCGACACTCCAGTTCATGGACAACGACCAGGACCATCGCAACGACCCTCGCACTGCCGCCGCTCCCGACCCTTACGGGCTGCGGGACGGCGAGGTTGCGGTCGAGCTGCCGGAGCGCTTCGAAGCCTCGCTCTATTTCATCGGCCGCATCCGCACCCCGTGGGTGCGGCGCGAGGACTGCCCAAAGAACGGCCGCGAGGCCGAGGCGGTCTGCACCATCGAGCTCGATTCGCGCTGGGCGCCGGGCCTTCGCGGGCTTGAGGCTTCAAGCCACCTCGTCGTGCTTTATTGGATGGACCGGGCACGGCGCGACCTCGTGCTGCAGGCGCCGCGCCATTATGCAGAACAGCGGGGTACCTTCGCGTTGCGCTCGCCGGTGCGGCCCAATCCGATCGCCATGAGCGTCGTGCGGCTTCTGCACATCGAGGGCAGCACGCTTTCGGTCATCGGGCTCGATTGCCTCGACAACACGCCGCTCCTCGATATCAAGCCGTATTTCGCCTCCACCGACGCGGTTCCGGATGCTCTGGTGGGCTGGCACGCCGCCCGCAAGCCCTGACGCCAATCCCGCTGGCTCCTGCCCGCTCCGCACGTGGATTAACCCCGCGGCGCAATTATTTTCATCCCTCATGAACCCTTTCGCCGGTTGGCCCGACCAATAGGAAACCGATGTTGGGGGTCGTCATGCACACAATCAGCCTGTTTCGCTCCGCCGCCGCGGTCGTCGTGATCGCCGCCGCGACTTCCTTTGCCGCCACCGCTTCCGCGAGCCCGTTCCTGCCGTTCGGGCCGCCGAGCCAGCCCGCCCCGATGATGCAGGCGCCGGCCGATGAGGGCATCGACGACACGGCCGAGCTGCCGGCTCGCTTCAAGCGCCAGATCGTCGACTACCGCACCACCGAGGCGCCCGGCACGATCGTCATCGATACGCCAAACACCTATCTCTATTTCGTTCTCGGCAATGGCCGGGCACTGCGCTACGGCATCGGCGTCGGCCGCGAGGGCTTCACCTGGTCGGGCGTCCAGAACGTCACCAAGAAGGCCGAGTGGCCGGATTGGACGCCGCCCCCGGAAATGATCGAGCGCCAGCCCTACCTGCCGCGCTTCATGGCCGGCGGCCCCGGCAACCCGCTCGGCGCGCGCGCCATGTATCTCGGCGGCTCGATCTATCGCATCCACGGGACCAACGATCCCTCGACCATCGGGCACCGCGTGTCCTCCGGCTGCATCCGGCTCACCAACGAGGACGTGAGCGACCTCTACGGCCGCGTCAATGTCGGCACCAAAGTCGTGGTCCTGCCGATGACGCAGCGAAGCGCCTCGGTCGGCGGTGCGATCTACTGAACCACTAATCTCGATCCAGCCGACAATTCAGGTGTCATCGCCGGGCTTGTCCCGGCGATCTCGTTTGTTGAGGCACGGCAGTGCACTGACAATCGGGGTCACCGGGACACGGCGCTTCGCGCCGGCCCGGTGATGACACCGGAGTTTGTCAGCTCAACCTTATCAGCGGCCAGAAATCATCGAAGGACGGGCGCGCCGGCAGGGCGTTGAGGACGCCGAGGATCTTGCCCGCCACGTCGGCGTTGACCGATTGGGCGGCGCAATCGCGGAATTTGTTCTCGATCTGCGCCTGCGTCATCGGGTTCTTGATCGATCCGGTCTGATGATCGACGCGTTGCTCGAAGGTCTCGCCATCCGCGAGGGTCACCTTCAGGATGGCGGGACTCTCGCGGGTGCCGGGGCCCAATGCCGGATCGACGGTGGCCGACACGGTCCTGGCCAGCGCCTTCACCCGTTCGTCGCGGATCGCCTCCTCGGTGAAAGCCGCGATCATGGGGGCGCCGTGCACCAGCGAATAGGCCACCATATAGGAGAGGCTGAACTTGGCGTTCTCGATCGACTGCGGATATTGGGTGCCGGCGCGCTGCCCGGCATTGCGGGTGACCGAGCAATGGATGCTGGTGATGTCGGCGAGGCGCGCCGTCAGGCGCCCGCGCAACGCCAGCGCCGCCTCGATCGAGGTATGCGCCAGCCCGCCGCACGGATAGGCCTTGAGATCGTAGCCGAGCGCGATCAGGTCGTAGCGGCGGCCGAGGTCCTTGAACGGATCGTAGGAGACTTCGAGCCCTCGGCCGAAATCCTCGAAATAACCGGAATGCCCCTCGAGCGCGTTCGGATTCGAGGTGAAGCCGTGCGCGCCCAGCAACGCCGCCATCACGCCGTCGCGGGCCGCGTGTCCGGAATGCAGCGGCTTGGTCATGCTGCCGAAATTGACGCTCAGCCCGCTCGCCATCGAGGCCGCGATGCCGATGATGTCGGGGATCTGCTCGACCGAAGCCTTTATCAGCCGGGCACAGGCCGCGGCCGCCGCGATGACTCCGACGGTGCCGACCGTGTGCCAGCCGCCGACGCTGGAGGCCAGAAAGTTCGAGCGGCCGACGCGCGCCGCGATCTCGTAGCCGATGATGGTTGCCGCCATGGTCTCGGCGGGCGTCGCGCCGGTGATTTGCGCCACCGGCAGGACCGCCGGAATGACCGCGGAGGCGGCCTGACCCGCCACAAAGGTCAAATCGTAATCCATGGCATGTGCCGCCACCCCGTTGGCGAGCGCGGCCAGCTGCGGGGAAGCCCGCAGCGATTGCCCGACGATGGCGGCGGCCGGCGCGCTGCCTTCGAGCCGCACCATGTCGCAGAGAATGCGGGAGACATCCTGGCGGCAGCCCGCGAGCATCACCCCGAGCGTATCGGTGAAAGCCACCCGGGCGCGATCGATCACCTCGGGCGGCGCATCCTTGAGATCGAATCCCACGACATATTCGGCGATCAC
>DASXXS010000362.1:0-2806 GCA_036502925.1 Xanthobacteraceae bacterium | reverse complement strand
GTGGCACGCAGCTCAAAACCTGTCCCCTGCTTATCAGCGTCGAAATAAGCGAGGATCTTGGCGGCATTTTCTTTGACGCCTTCGGCAATGACCACGATTGCATGCGTCTTGCCGCGCTCGAATGCGGCGCGCAGCCGTTGCGCAATTTCGCTTGCCGGTACCTCGAACTCAGGAATTGAGATGACTTCTGCGCCGCCCGCGAGACCCGCCATTATCGCCAGGTAACCGCAGTCTCGTCCCATGGTTTCGACCAAAAAAGCGCGATTGTGCGAGGAACCGGTCGTGCGCAAGTGGTCGATCGCGCCAAGAGTGACATTGATGGCAGTATCGCAGCCGATGGTAATATCGGTCCCGAACAGGTCGTTGTCGATGGTGGACGCGATGCCGACCACGTGAACCCCGAGCTGGCTGAGCATGTGGGAGCCCGCCTGAGATCCGTTGCCGCCAATCACCACCACACCGTCGACGCCCCATTGGGCGAGGTTGCGAAGCGCCTTGGACCGGCCGCTCTCCTCGCGGAACTCCGCCGATCGAGCACTGCCGAGGAACGTGCCGCCGACCTGAATGATGCCGCCTACATCGCGCGCACTGAGTTGCCGGAACTGACCCTCGACCAGGCCTTGCCAGCCTTGGCGCACTCCGTAGACCGTCATGCCCAGATCGAGCGCACTGCGCGTGACGGCGCGTATGGCCGCATTCATGCCGGGGGCATCACCACCACTCGTAAGGACCGCGATGTGTTTCATAAGGCCGATATTATGAGCGTCTGCCCGGGCTGTTCCCCGTCAATGTGCAAGAAAAATCCAGTGCTCATTTCCTTCGCCCTGACATGTTCCGTCTCTCCCCACAGGGCCTGCAGTCACCATGCCAACCCAGGGCAAAGCTGCGACCCCCGGCTACGACATAGCCGCTAGTGCTCGAACGCGTTCACATGATTCAATACCGCGTCTCCCTACTTCACCTTCCCGGCGAAGGCCGGGACCCATTTCCGCGATGGGCACCGGCCTTCGCCGGTGTGGCGGATTTTTTTGGCGATAGCATTGGTCCGGCGTCGACCAATGTATCGTCTGAATGGATCTGAACATTAGTGTCATCCGAGGGTTCGCGGATCGTCGATGGCGAATGTGAGATGCTGGGTCGGCTGCGGGGTGGCGGTCATCAGGCTCACCCCGTCGGGAGCCTCGAAGCGGTGCCACGCCCCTTGCGGGACGATCACCACCATCCCTGCTTTGAGCGCATGGGATTGCGCCCCGTCTTCGGTCATGATGTGGAAGGTCACCGCGCCGTCGACCACCTGGACGATCTCGTCGCCGTTCGGATGGCGCTCCCACGGGCCTTCGCCGGAGAATTTGGCGACGTTGATGGCGCTGTCGCGGTACGGCGCCAAGCGCGCAAAGGCGCCCTGGCGATCGGCTTCGGGTGTTTCCGGCGTGCGTCCGCGCAACATCTTCAGTTTGGCGAACTCGGCGTTGAGATCGAGGATGGTCAGCATTCTTCCTCCGATTGCTGGACAGGCCCAATTGCTTGACGGGCACGACGTGACGTCGCCCGAAGAATAGCCGTAATCGGGTGGTAAACCCATCATCGCGGTTAACGGCGAGGCGCCCTGTATGACATTCTTCTACCTGCTCCCTGAAAATCTTTCCTGCTGCCACCCTCAAACCCGCGGATTTCCCCGCCTAACGCAGGCATCCCTCCTGTTCTTTTTCTGTTTTATCAAGCAGGCGTGTGGCGGGCCGATCGCCGCCAGCTTGCTCTCGCGGCGCCGGTAACTATCTTGCCGTGATGAGCACCGCCACCCCCTCCGCCGCTACGGCCTCTCCGGTCCCCGCGCCGCAGGACCCGAAACTCCGCCGCATGGCAAATGCCATTCGGGCGCTCGCCATGGATGCGGTCGAGCAGGCCAAGTCGGGGCACCCCGGCATGCCGATGGGCATGGCCGATGTCGCGACCGTTCTGTTCACGCAATTTCTGCGGTTCGACCCGCAGGCGCCCGATTGGCCCGACCGCGACCGCTTCGTGCTGTCCGCCGGGCACGGCTCGATGCTGCTCTACGCGCTCTTGCACTTGACCGGCTACGACGACATGACGCTCGACGAGCTGAAGCGCTTCCGGCAGCTCCGCAGCCGCACCGCCGGGCATCCCGAGCGGGGGCACGCGGCCGGCATCGAGACCACGACCGGGCCGCTTGGGCAGGGGATCGGCAATTCCGTCGGGCTGGCGCTCGCCGAGCGGATGCTGGCGGCCGAGTTCGCCGAACAGATCGTCGATCACCACACTTATGTCATCGCCAGCGATGGCGACCTGATGGAAGGGGTCAGCCACGAGGCGGCTTCGCTTGCCGGTCATCTCGGCCTCAGCAAGCTGATCGTGTTCTACGACGACAATTCGATTTCGATCGACGGCCCGACCGAGCTGGCGTTCTCCGACGACCCGCTGCTGCGGTTCCGCGGGTATGGCTGGGCGGCCGAACGGATCGACGGCCACGATCACGCGGCCGTCACCGAGGCGATCCGGCGGGCACAGAACAGCGATCGTCCGAACCTCATCGCCTGCCGCACGACGATCGCCTTCGGAGCGCCGACCAAGGCCGGAACCGCCGCGGCGCACGGCTCGCCGCTCGGCGCCGCCGAGATCGCCGGCGCGCGCCAGCGGCTCGGGTGGTGCGAGCCGCCTTTCGTGATCCCGGAGGACATCCGCGCGGAGTGGCGTGCGGCGGGCGCTCGCGGCGAGCCCGTGCGCCGCGCCTGGGAAGCGCGCCTCGACGCCGTTGCCGGGGAGCGGCGTGCCGAATTCCTGCGGCGCC
>DASXXS010000361.1:0-6957 GCA_036502925.1 Xanthobacteraceae bacterium | reverse complement strand
CGACCGCATAGCCGGTGCGCCCGGGCGCGCCCGGATAGTCCGGCATCAGGATGGCGATTTGCCGTGCCGAGCGCGGCGTGGCGTGTAGGCGCGCCAGCGCCGCCACGCGGTCGGCCAGCAAATCGATGCGGTCCGGTTCCGCCTGGTTGGCCAGCGCCGTGAAGGCGAGACCCGGATGCGCCGGCAGCGGATGCTTGAACGCGATGACCCCGGCCAGAATCCGCCCGTCGAGCTCCGGCAGCACCACGTTCATGGCGAGATCGGAGGCGCCGAGGCCGCGCGGACTGTCGCACCATGCCGCCCGTTTGGTGGATGCGATAATGGCTTGCAGCACCGGCACGTCGGGTCCATCGAGCGGCGTCGGCTCGCCCGGATCGCCAGCGGCCGCGAACGCGGTGGTGCAGACGATCACCGCGGGCGCGAGCCGCGCCAACGCATCCGCCATGAAGCTCGCAGCCTGCGGATCCTTGAGGCGCGTCACGAACAGCGGCGCCGGCGCGAGACCGCGCGCCGCCAAGGCCTCGCACAGCGCATCGATCGGCGCCGTCTCTGCCGCGAGCAGCAGCGAACGGTAGAACACGATCGGCACCACCGGCAGCCCGGGCGCCAGCGTCGCGATCAGGCGATCGAGATCGACCGCGCCAATGCCCACAAGATAGCCGGCCATGCGCGGCACCGGCTGCGGCGCTTTACAATCCAGCGCCGTGCCGGCGTGACCGGCGAGCCGGCGCAATAGCGCGCGCAGGTTCTCGCGCCCGCCCTCGCGGAAGAACGCCAGCAAGGTGTCGAGCTCGTCCGGCGGCAAGGTCGAGGCGGCGGCGAGCCGCGGATCGTCGCGGTCCTCGCCGGGTAGCACCGCCAGCGCAATTGCGCGCTCGCGCGCCAGCACGGACAGCCGCTCGATGCCGTAGCGCCACCAATCGAGGCCCCCGAGCAACCGCACCAGGATCACCTTGGCGTGCCGGCCGACCCGGTCGATCCACAGATCGACCGACATGGGATGGCGCAGATCGCGCAGATGCGCGAGCCGCACGCTCGGGAGCGCGTGGCGCTCTATCGCCCAGGCGGCCGCAATGGCGGCGAGGTCGCTGTCCGCGAACGACAGCACCACCAGGTCTCCGGGCGGCTGGCCGAGATCGATCGGCTCGACCAGATCGTCCAGCGCCGTGGAGGATGTGGCCAACAGGTGCATCGATCACCCGAGCAATGTGCGCGCGACCGCGGCGCGATCGAATCCCTTGCGGCCGATGACCACCAGCGCGCCGGCGCGAGTCTCGCCGGCGCCCCACGGCCGATCGTATTGATGCGTGACGCGCGCCCCGACCGCCTGGACCAGCAGGCGCATGGGCTTGCCGGCGACGGCCGCGAAGCCCTTCACGCGCAACACGTCGAATTGCTCCGGCAGCGCGCCGACGCGTGCCGCCAATGCGCCCGGATCGGCGACCTCGGGCAGCGCCACCACGAAACTGTCGAAGTCGTCGTGGTCGTGCGCCAGCTCCTGGTCGTGCCAGGTGCGGCGGTTGTCGATCGCATCCTCGCTGCCGAGCGCGAGCCCCAGCAGCGCGGCGGGGTCGACCTTGCCGCCGCTCGCCGTGATGACCTTGACGGCGCGCGGCAGCACGTTCGCGATGGCGGCCATGGCCTTGTCGGCGCCGGCGCCGTCGAGCAGGTCGCGCTTGTTCAGCACCACCAGATCCGCGCAGGCGACCTGGTCCTCGAACACTTCCTCGATCGGATTGTCGTGCTCGAGCGCGTTGTCGGCGGCGCGCGGGCGCGCCAGCGCCTCGAGGTCGGCGGCGACGCGGCCCTCGGCGAGCGCCACGCCGTCGACCACCGCGATGACGCCGTCGACCGTCACCCGGCTGCGGATCGCCGGCCACAGGAAGGCCTGCACCAGCGGCTTGGGCAGCGCCAGCCCGGAAGTCTCGATCACGATGTGATCGGGCGCGCGCTTGAGGATGGTGTCGAGCGCCGGAATGAATTCGTCCGCCACCGTGCAGCAGAGGCAGCCGTTGGCGAGCTCGACGATATTGTCGGCCGGGCAGGCGGCATCGCCGCATCCCTTGATGAGCTCGCCGTCGATGCCGACATCGCCGAACTCGTTGACGATCACGGCGAGCCTGCGGCCGCGCGCGTTCTCCAGCACATGGCGGATGAGCGTGGTCTTGCCGGCGCCCAGGAAGCCGGTGACGATCGTGCAGGGCACGCGCTTGAGCGAAGCATTCATTCGGGATCCTCTTTGCAATCGAGCGGGGGTGTGCGGGCGCAAAGGCCGCGCTTGAGCACATCGGGGCGTCCGCGCCAGGGCAGGATGCCGTCGAGCGCAGCGGCGAGCATGCGGGCGCCGACCACCAAAGCCGGCGCGCAGGCGGCGTCGAGCCCGCCGAAAATGTAGGTCCAGGAGCCGTCGGCCCGCATGGCGGCGCTGGGTCCGCGCGAGCAATTCGCGAGGCAGCGGATCGGCCGCACCCGGATGCCGGTGCCCTGTGCCGCCTGCGCGGTCGCGGCCGCCAGGGTCGCCCCCGGCAGCGGATCGCGCACGAGCCCGTCCGGACCGCGGCAGGTGATGCACACAAAGATGGTCGCGACGTCGGCCGCCGCGCTCACCTCTGGTGCACGATCCGTGATCTTGTTCTCGCTGAAGGCCACCCGTGCGACTCCGCGGGGACAAAAAGTCCCATGGGTGCAGGACGCGAATCGACCTGACGCCGAGGCACCCCGCCCGGCTCACGACCGAATCGACGGCAGGTCTCCTGGCTCGCGGGTCGCCGCCTGTCACCGCCTTCCCGGGTCGTCCCAGTGGCTCTGTGGTTCAGGCTCGCCGCTTACAGTTGCGGGGGCAGCTGCGGAATCGGAACCCGAGGAACCATGCTCCCCGTTCCTTACCGCATTCCCTGTTCGCTCTCACGTGAGAGACCGTCGATCGCGGCCACTTAACGGCTCTGGCCGGTGCCTTGTCAATGCGCATCGTGCGATCGCTGTATCCCGCCCACACATCTCCAGGTCTGTGCTACTCCAGGTCTGTGCTAATCTTTCGCGCACGAGGTCTCAGGAGGGGAAAATGCATTTCGATCGGCCAGGCTTTGTCCTGCTCGCCTGTGCTGCCTTGGCGATGCCGACGGCGGCGGTCGCGCAGCAGCGCGTTCCGCACAACGTTATTCTTTTCGTGCCGGATGGACTTCGTGCGTTGAAGGTGACGCCTGAAAGCGCGCCGACGATGGCGGCCGTTCGCGACCACGGCGTGAACTTCAAGAACCCGCACTCGATGTTCCCGACCTTCACCACCGCCAATGCATCGGCATTCGCCACCGGACACTATCTCGGCGATACCGGCGATTACAGCAATACGATCTATGCGGGCCGTCGAATTTCAAGCGCCGGCAACAGCGTGACGCCGTTTCTCGAGGACAACGCTGTGCTTGGCGAAATGGACCAGGACTTCGGCGGCAACTATCTCAACGAGGAGACAATACTGCAAGCCGCCCGAGCTCGCGGGTTCAGCACCGCGGTCATCGGGAAAGTGGGACCGGCTCTGATTTTCGATCATACGGAGCGCAGCGGCGAGCAGACGATCGTCATCGACGATGCCACCGGCACCCCGAAGGGCATTCCGCTGGCGGAGGCCTTCAAGGCAGCCGCGGCCGCGATCGGCCTGCAGTCGGCAACCCCGTCGCGAGCAGCCAACGCCAGGACCGGCGATTTTCAAACTCCCGGGACCACCGTCGCTAACGTGATTCAACAGGGTTACTTCATCGCCGCTGCCACCAAGGTCGTTCTTCCCCTGTTCAAGGCGCGCAACAAGCCATTTGTGCTGCTCTATTGGGCGCGGGATCCGGACGGCACGCAGCACGCTCAGGGTGACAGCCTCAATACATTGACGCCGGGCATCAACGGCCCGACGTCGTCCGCCGCCATCAAGAACACCGACGATGATTTGAAGCGGTTGCAGGACGCGCTACGCGAGCTTGGTCTCGCCGACAGCACGAATATCATCATCGCAGCCGATCACGGTTTTTCGACCATTTCCAAGCAAAGCGAGACGAGCGCCGCCGCCCGGGCGAGCTACTCCGACGTCGCCAAGGGATTCCTGCCGCCGGGGTTTCTGGCGATCGACCTTGCCAAGGGGCTTGGCCTGTCATTGTTCGACCCGGATGCGGACAGCGCGCCCGTTGCCGACAATGCGCACTCGAAGGCACGGGGCAATGGGCTCATCGGCGCCGAGCCCTCCCTGCCCGATGTGGTTGTCGCCGCCAACGGCGGCTCCGATCTCGTTTATCTGCCAAACCAGGATCGCAAGCTCGCGGCTCGAATCGTGGACCTGCTGCTGGCGCAGGACTACGTGAGCGGTTTGTTCGTCGAGGACGATCTCGGCGGCTTTGCGGGTACCTTGCCTCTCAGCAGCATCAATTTCCGCGGCAGCGCCGCTACGCCGCGCCCCGCGATGGTGGTGAATTTCCGGTCATTTTCCTCGAGCTGCGAGCAGCCGCTGCTGTGTACGGTCGAGGTCGCCGATACGCCGCTGCAGCAGGGCCAGGGCATGCACGGGGGCTTCAGCCGCGCCGAGACGATGAATTTCATGGCCGCGATCGGACCCGATTTCAAATCCGGTTTCATCGATACGGCGCCCGTCAGCAACGCCGATGTGGGCAGGACCATTGCCCACATCATGGACCTGACGGTCCCGAGTCGCGGCCAGCTCGTCGGCCGGGTGATGACGGAAGCACTCCCGAACGGGGCGGTGCCTCGCGTCATGCGCGGCACATTGCGTTCCGCCCCGACGCCGCAGGGGCTGCGCACGGTGTTGCTGTATCAGCTGGTCGGTTCCACGCGATATTTCGATGCCGGGGGATTTCCCGGCCGGACCGTCGGGCTGGGCGCGAATGTGGTGAGCCGTTAGCGGCGGGGTCGATTTGTAATTTGTAAGATGCGTGCACTTTTTGCGAAGGAGGCGGCACATGGCGTTCACGGTCAGCAGCAGCGGTTTCAAGGACGGCGACTATCTGCCGAAGGATTTCATCCTGTCGGCCGATTTCGGCTTCGGCTGCGCCGGCGGCAACAAATCGCCGCATCTCAAGTGGTCGGACGCGCCGGCGGGGACGAAAAGCTTCGCCGTCACCTGCTACGACCCCGACGCGCCG
The DNA here is from genome assembly GCA_036502925.1 of Xanthobacteraceae bacterium. GTDB lineage: Bacteria > Pseudomonadota > Alphaproteobacteria > Rhizobiales > Xanthobacteraceae > VAZQ01. The sequence continues at coordinate 1,819 of DASXXS010000361.1, read as the reverse complement.
ACCGGCTCGGGCTTCTGGCACTGGCTGGTGGTCAACATCCCGGCGCAGGTGAGCGAGCTTGCCGAAGGCGCGGGCAGCGCGGGCGGCAGGCTGCCGGCGGGCGCGTTGCAGACGCGCACCGATTACGGCGCGCCCGGCTATGGCGGCCCTTGCCCGCCCGCGGGCGACCATCCGCACCGCTATCTGTTCACCGTATTCGCCGTGAAGGCCGACAAGCTCGACGTGAAGGCCGACACATCAGCGGCGGTCGTCGGCTTCAACCTGCATTTCAATACGCTGGCGAAAGCCGAGATCATGGGACTGTTCAAGCGATGAGGAGATTCGGCAGCGGACCACGTTAGGAAACGTAGATGGTGAGCGCCAACCTTACGCTCGTCCTCGGCGGCGCGCGCTCCGGCAAGAGCCGGTACGCCGAGGCCCTCATCACGGCGCTGCCGCCGCCGTGGATCTATCTGGCGACCGGGCAGGCGCTCGATGCCGAGATGGCGGCGCGCATCGGGGCGCATCGGGCGCGCCGCGGTGCCGGCTGGACCACGGCCGAGGTCCCCCGTGATCTTGCGGCGGCCCTCGCGGCCCACGCCAAGATGCCGATTCTGGTCGACTGTTTGACGCTTTGGCTCTCCAACCTCATGATGGCGGATGCGAAGATCGAGGCGGAGATCGAGGGGCTCGAAGCGGCGCTGGCCACGGCCGCGGCACCGGTGGTTCTGGTCGCCAACGAGGTCGGCTCCGGGATCGTGCCCGACAATGCGCTAGCGCGTCGGTTCCGCGATCTGCAGGGCGGGCTCAACCAGCGGCTCGCCGCCCGGGCCGACCAGGTGGTCCTGCTCGTGGCCGGACTGCCCCTTATCGTGAAAGGACGCCCAAACTGATGACCACGAGTTCAGTCGATGCGGCCGAGGCCGAGCGCCATCGCGCCAAGATGGCCAAGCGCAAGGCCGTGCAGGATGCGGAAGTCGCCGGCAAGACGATCGAGAAGGGCCTGCTCATCGTCCATACCGGGACCGGCAAGGGCAAATCGACGGCGGCTTTCGGCCTCGCGCTGCGCATGCTCGGTCGCGGCCACCGGGTCGGCGTGGTGCAATTCGTCAAGGGCGCCTGGCACACCGGCGAGCGCGATGCCTTCGCGGTTTTCGGCGAGCGGATTTTGTGGCACACGATGGGCGAAGGCTTCACCTGGGAGACACAGGACATCAAGCGCGATATCGCGGCCGCCGAACGCGCCTGGAGCAAGGCGCTCGAATTGATGGCCGACCGAAGCTTGGACCTGGTCATTCTCGATGAGCTCAACATCGCGCTGCGCTATGAATATCTCGATCTCGACGCGGTCGTCGCCGCTCTCACCGGGCGCCGCAGCGGCCTGCACGTTGTGGTCACCGGCCGCAATGCCAAGCCCAAATTGATCGAGGCTGCCGACCTGGTCACCGAGATGACGCTGGTGAAGCATCATTTTGCGGCCGGCGTGAAGGCGCAGGCCGGCATCGAATTTTGACCGTGACGGCGCGCGCCCTCATGTTCCAGGGCACCGGGTCCGATGTCGGCAAGTCGCTGATCGTGGCCGGCCTCGCGCGCGCCTTGGCGAGCCGCGGCCTGCGGGTGCGACCGTTCAAGTCGCAGAACATGTCCAACAACGCGGCGGTGACGGCGGACGGCGGCGAGATCGGCCGCGCCCAGGCGTTGCAGGCGCGCGCCGCGCGCGTCCCGCCGAGCGTGCACATGAATCCGGTCCTGCTCAAGCCGCAGAGCGAGGTCGGGGCGCAGATCGTGGTGCAGGGCCGCGTCTACGGGTCAGCCAAGGCGGCGGCCTATCAGAAGCTCA
>DASXXS010000360.1:0-10011 GCA_036502925.1 Xanthobacteraceae bacterium | reverse complement strand
GACAGGTTCAGATTCGGAGGATTAGAAGGACCGATGGAGAAGCTCCCCATGACGGCTGAGGGCTATGCGACGCTCGAGACCGAGCTCAAGCATCGCCAGCAGGTGGAGCGGCCACGCATCATCCAGCAGATCACCGATGCGCGCACGCACGGCGACCTGTCGGAAAATGCGGAATATCACGCCGCCAAGGAATCGCAATCGCTCAACGAGGGCCACATCGCGGATCTCGAGGACAAGCTCGCGCGCGCCGAGGTCATCGACGTTTCCAAGCTGTCTGGTGACACGATCAAGTTCGGCGCCACCGTCACCCTGGTGGACGAGGACACCGACCAGAAGAAGGTGTGGCAGATCGTGGGCGAGCCCGAGGCCGATGCCAAGAAGGGCAAGATCTCGATCACCTCGCCGGTCGCGCGCGCCCTCATTGGCAAGGCCAAAGGCGCCAGTGTCGAGGTGGTCACTCCCGGCGGCGCCAAGGCCTATGAAATCAAGAAGGTGGAGTGGCGCTGAGCCGCGGGCGGGTAGGTCACGATGACCGACACTGCTCAGTCAGGGACGCAATTGCCTCTCTACTGAAACTCAACTGGGTCACGCGGCCCGCCTGATGTCCACTTGGTAGCCTAGGGCGCGAATTCGGTTGGCAAGGTTTGCGGCGGCGCGTGCGGGATTGCGGGGACGACGGTAGGCCTCGCCGAGATCCTGGTAGCAGGTGCCGTCCTTTAGCATGTGATAGATGACGCGCAGCAGGTTTGCCGCGACCGCGACCGCGGCCTTTTTTGGCCCGATGCGGCCCTTGAGGGCGTGGTAGCGGGTTTTGAAGCTGGAGTTCTTCTTGCGGCCCGCCGCCAGGGCCGACTGAACCAGAACAGGCTTGAGCCACGTCGCGCCTTTGCGTACGCGCGTTGATCGTCGTTTGCCGGCGCTCTCGTCGAGCCGCGGACAGAGCCCGGCCCATGAGATCAGATGGTCCGCGCTGGGGAACTGGCTCATGTCGACTCCAATCTCGGCAATCACGATCTGCGCCGCCGTTTGGCTGATGCCGGGCACGGCTTTCAGACGCTCGACGGCGTCACGAAAGGGCGCCAGCGCCACCTCAATCCGCGCGTCGAATTCGCCAATTGTGGTTTCGATCTGTTCGATCGTCTTCAGGTGCTGACCGATCAGGAAACGATGGTGATCGCGGATGCGGCCGTTGAGGGCCGCGGCCAGAACCTCGCGCGGGGCGGCAAGCCGGGAACTGCCGAGGTCGGCCAGACGCCCCGCGTCGGTTTCGCCGTCGACGATGGCCTTGAGCATGCGGCGCCCGGAAAAGCCCAGAATATCGGTGATCACCGATGCCAATTTGATGTTCGCCTCCTCCAGCACGGCATGAATGCGCTGCGTGTGGCGGACGATCTCGCGCGTCAACTCCTTGCGCGTGCGCGTCAGATCGCGCAACTCCTGGATCGGCTGTGGAGGCACGAAACTCGCCCGGATCAGGCCGTGAGCCAGGAGTTCGGCGATCCAGGTCGCGTCGTTCGCGTCGCTCTTGCGGCCCGGCACGTTGCGAATGTGCGCCGCGTTGGCCAGGATCAGATTGAACCGGCCATGAAGAACGTGCCAGACCGGCTTCCAGTACACACCCGTCGCCTCCATGGCTACGTGCGTAACCTTGCCATCCTCCAGCCAGTCCGCCAAGTCGAGCAACCCTCGGGTCGTGGTCGCAAAGCGGCGGAGTTCGGTCTGGATCTTGCGCCCGCCGACAAGCCGCCGACAGGCCACTATCTCTTTCTGGTGCACGTCCAGTCCCGCGCACCGTCGGTGCATTACCTTCATCACGCCCTCCCTTAAAACAAGGTGGCCGGCGTGACGCCCTGACGAATTTGTACTCTCTCCTACGTGCTCCGGGCGCTACCACCCTCGCGGGCTGCAACGCCGTGGCGACAATCCAAAGTGCGCCAAGGGCCTCGGATCAAACTCACTCTCGGATTCGTGACACCAAGGAAGCAACGACCTCCATGCCGGCCGAGGGCATCCTACCCGTTTCATCGATCAAGGTGCGCGCAGCCCATGGGAACTCACTCCGAACTCCTCGAAGACCTCAGAGATTTGACAGATGCTCGGGCCGGGACTGGCCGCGCTCGAAGCACACGTGGCATTAATTAAGCTGGAGGATTTTGGGACGAAATGATTTATTGAAGGAAGGCGCCAGCCAAAGCTGGCGTGATCAGCCGGTGCAAGTCCGGCCCAGGTAAGGCCGTAGCAAAGACGGCGATAGTGGCATGTCGACCAGAAATCTCACTTGGCAGAATCGGCGGGCACGAGCTCGATAGTCTCGTCCTCCGCGAGGAAGGCAGCGTGGCACAATGCCTCGTCGATATCGCCGGGTTCGAGATAAGGGTAGCCCTTGAGAATGGCGTCGCGCGTCTCGCCCGCCGCCATGAGCCCGAGCAGGCGGGCGACCGGGAACCGTAGCCCGCGGATGCAAGGCTTCCCGGGACAGACATCCGGATCGATCGTGATGCGGGTAAACGTCATGATCTCAGAATACCTCGCCATTGCGAGCGGGGTCAGTCGGCTGCTCCACATTGCTCCACATTGCCCGATCGTCGGCCCTTCACCCCCGCAGCGTGCCGCCGGTCCGCTTGCTCACCTCGGCCACGATCTTGGCGGCGACCGCGTCGATCTCCTGGTCCGTCATGGTCTTCTCGCGCGGCTGCAGCGTGACCGCGATGGCGATCGATTTCTTGTCGGGCGCGATGCCTTGGCCCTCGTAGACGTCGAACACCGTCACGGCCTCGACCAGCTTGCGGTCGGCGGACTGCGCGGCGCGCACGATGTCGCCGGCCTTGACGGCGCGATCGACCACGAAGGCGAAATCGCGCTCGACCGGCTGCAGGGCTGAGAGCTCGAGCCGGGGCCTGGCCCGCGTGGCTCTGGATTTCGGGTCGGGGACACGCTCGAGGATCACCTCGAAAGCCGCCAACGGGCCCTCGACGCGCAGCGCCTTCAGCGCGCGCGGATGCAATTCGCCGAAATGGCCGAGCACGTTCTGGGGACCGATCTGGATGGTCCCGCTGCGCCCGGGATGCAGCCAGGCCGGTCCGCCCGGCACGATCTGGAGCGCCCCCATGGAGGCGCCGGCGGCTGCCAGGGTCGCCAGCGCATCGGCCTTGACGTCGAAGGCGTCGACCGCGGCGGCCGGGCTCGACCAATGGCGGCCGCTGCCCGAGGCCTTGGCGCGCGCGCGCCGCACGCCGGCGGCGGCGGTCAGCTGGTCGGCCGGCTGGTCGCCGCGGAAAATCTGGCCGACCTCGAACAGCGCCGCATCCGGCAGGCCGCGATCGGCATTGCGCTGCGCGGCCGCGACCAGCCCCGGCACCAGGCTCGGCCGCATGTCGGAAAGATCGGCCGCGATCGGGTTGGCGAGCGCAAGCTCGGACTGGCCGCCGCCGAACAGCTCCGCCGGCGCCTTGGCGATGAACGACCAGGTGACGGCCTCGACCGCGCCGCGCGCCGCCAGCGCCCGCTTGGCCTTGCGTGTGCGCTGCTGCAGCAGGGTCAGCACCGGCTTGCGCGGCGCCTCGCCGCGATCGAAGGGCGTCGCCGGGATGCGGTCGACCCCGATGATGCGCAGCACCTCTTCGACGATATCGGGCTTGCCGTGCACGTCCGGCCGCCAGGATGGCGGCGCGATCTTTACGCTCTTGCCGGGGCCGGCCACGAAGAAGCCGAGCCGGCTGAGCACGCCGCGGAACTCGGGGAAAGCGACCTCGACACCCGCGAGGCGCGCCATGGTGTCGAGCGGGAAATCGATGACCCGCTCGGGGATTTCCGGCTCGGCCGCGATCGCGTTCACCGATGGCGTGCCGCCGCAGAGGTCGAGCGCCATGCGGGTGGCGAGCTCGAGCCCCGGCAGCATGAAAGCCGGGTCGACCCCGCGCTCGAAGCGATAGCGGGCATCCGAGTTGATGCCGAGCTTGCGGCCGGTCTGCGCGATATTGAGCTCGTCCCAGACCGCCGACTCGATCACCGCATCGGTGGTCGTCTCCGCGCAGCCGGTCGATTCGCCCCCCATGATGCCGGCGAGCGACTCTGGCCCGGCTTCGTCGGCAATCACGCACATGGTCTCGTCGAGCCGATAGGTCTTGCCGTCCAGCGCGGTCAGGCTCTCGCCGGCGCGGCCGCGGCGGACCGTCAGGTTGCCCTTGACCTTGGCGGCGTCGAACGCATGCAACGGCCGGCCCTGGTCGAAGGTGATGAAATTGGTGATGTCGACCAGCGCATTGATGGGCCGCAGCCCGATCGCGATCAGGCGGCGCTGCAGCCATTCGGGCGAGGGGCCGTTCCTGACCCCGCGCACCAGCCGCAGCGCAAAGCCGCGACAGAGCGAAGGCGTCGGGCCGAAGTCGAGGCTGACCGAAACCGGGCAGGGGAACTCGCCTTTGATCGGCTTGATCGCGCTTTCCTTCAGAGTGCCGAGATCGGCCGCCGCCAGGTCCCGCGCAATGCCATGCACGCCGGTGCAGTCCGGGCGGTTGGGGGTCAGGTTGATCTCGATCACCGGATCGTCGAGGCCGGCCCATTGTGCATAGGACGTGCCGACCGGCGCATCGCGCGGCAGGTCGATGATGCCGTCATGGTCGTCGGACAGCTGCAGCTCGAACTCGGAGACCAGCATGCCGCGGCTCTCGACGCCCCGGATGGTGCCGACGCCGAGCGTCATGTTCTTGCCCGGAATGAACGCGCCGGGTGGAACGAACACGCCCTTCATGCCGGCCCGCGCATTGGGGGCGCCGCACACCACCTGCACCGGATAGCCCGCCCCGGTGTCGACCACGCAGACGCGCAGCCGATCGGCATTGGGATGCTGCTCAGCGGAGATCACCCGGGCGATTGTAAAGGGGGCGAGCGCCTTGCCCTTGTCCTCGACGCGCTCGACCTCGAGGCCAATCATGGTGAGCTTGTCGACGATCGTGCCGAGGCTGGCTTCGGTGTCCAGATGTTCCTTCAGCCAGGAGAGGGTGAATTTCATGGGTGTGCCTCTCCGGCCGCTTGATTCTTTTCGACACTTGTCGAGGCGGTGCCTCCTCCCCCGTTGGCGGGGGAGAGCAGGACGGGGGCTGCGGCCTCTCCCGGCACCGCAGCCATCGTTGCTACGCCATACTTGCTGCTCATCCGCTCAGCCCTCCGGCCAAGGTCGGGAAATCGAGCGGGCGAAAGCCGTAGTGGGATAGCCAGCGCAAGTCGGCTTCGAAGAAGGCGCGCAGGTCCGGCATGCCGTATTTCAGCATGGCGATGCGGTCGATCCCCATCCCCCAGGCAAATCCCTGGTACACGTCGGGATCGAGCCCGCAATTGCGCAGCACATTGGGATGCACCATACCGCAGCCGAGGATCTCGAGCCAGTCCTCGCCCTCGCCGAAGCGGATCTCGCCCTTGTCGCGCCGGCACTGGATGTCGACCTCGAGCGAGGGCTCGGTGAACGGGAAGAACGACGGCCGGAACCGCATCTTCACCTGATCGACCTCGAAGAAGGCTTTGCAGAATTCCTGCAGGATCCATTTCAGGTGGCCGAGATGGGAACCCTTGTCGATGACCAGGCCCTCGACTTGATGGAACATCGGGGTATGGGTCTGGTCGGAATCGCACCGATAGGTGCGGCCCGGGATGATCACCCGGATCGGCGGCTTTTGGCTCATCATGGTGCGAATCTGCACCGGTGAGGTGTGGGTGCGCAGCAAGAGCCGCGCGCCGTCGGGCTTGGGGTTGAAGAAAAACGTGTCGTGCATCTCGCGGGCCGGATGGCCCTCCGGGAAGTTGAGCTTGGTGAAATTGAGGTCGTCGGTCTCGATGTCGGGACCTTCCGCGACCGCAAAGCCCATGTCGGCGAAGATCGTGGTGAGCTCGTCGACCACCTGGCTGATCGGATGCACGCGGCCGCTTTCGGCCGCGCTTTCGCGCAGCGGCAACGTAACGTCGACGGTCTCGCTGTTGAGGCGCTGATCGAGCGCCGCCGATTTCAGGGTCTCGCGGCGCGCCGCGAGGGCGGCGCCGACGCGGTCCTTGAGCCCGTTGATGAGCGGCCCTTGCTGCTTGCGCTCCTCCGGGCTCATGCCGCCGAGGGTCTTGAGCAGCGCCGAGACCGATCCACTCTTGCCGAGCGCGGCGATCCGTACCGCCTCGAGCGCGCCCTCGTCGCCGGCAGCCGTGATGTCGCCCAGAAGCTTGTCTTCCAGCGCCTTCAGGTCAGATACCGGTTCAGACACTATCGGGTCGGGCATGGGTGTCCCCGTCGCAGCCATGGAGGTGTTGGACTGCCGGCAAGGACAAAAGCCCAGGCCGGGTTCGGGGTTGTGATTCGGGAACCGAATCGCAACCCCTGCGGCCTGCCGAAAGCAGGGGTGGGATCAGGCTGCCGCCGGCAACGCGGCTTTGGCCTGTTCCACGATCGCCTGGAATGCGGTCGGCTCGTGAATAGCGAGATCGGACAGCACCTTGCGGTCGACCAACAGCCCGGCTTTGGCGAGGCCGTCGATAAATCGGCTGTAATTCAGCCCGAACGGGCGTACCGCCGCGTTCAGCCGCTGAATCCACAGCGCCCGGAAGGTGCGCTTTCTCCGCTTGCGATCCCGGAAGGCGTATTGGTTCGCCTTCTCGACCGCCTGCTTGGCGACCCGGATGGTGTTCTTCCGCCGGCCGTAATAGCCCTTGGCGGCTTCGAAGACCTTCTTGTGCTTGGCGTGTCCGGTAACGCCACGTTTGACGCGGGCCATGGCTGATCTCCTCGCGGTTGGGGTTGCGGTCCGTCGGCTCAGCCGTTGGGCAGGAAGTATTTCGTGATGTTGTCGCCATCGGTCTTGAACAGGACCGATGTGCCGCGCAACTGACGGATTTGCTTCTTGGTCCGCTTGATCATGCCGTGGCGCTTGCGGGAATGCGCATAAAGCACCTTCCCGGTCGCCGTTATCTTGAAGCGCTTCTTGGCGCCCGACTTGGTCTTCAGCTTGGGCATTTGGCTCTCCTGTTCCGGCCGGATGAATTTGAGCCAAACGGCTCGGTCCGCCGGCGATCGCATCGATAAGGTGTGCTGATGGAGCACTTCGCCGCAGCCACGGCAGCCCTGTTGAGCCGGGTCGCGGGGAGGGCGGGGTTATGGCAGAGGGCGTCCGAAAAAACAACCGGTCCGCAGCCCAGGCTGACACCGGGCCGGTTGCCCATCCGGGCCTCGCCGAGGGGCGCTCCCGATCGGCGGGGTAGGGCCGAGGCAGCGGGTGGGGCGCGCCGCTTACCGCGGCGCCAACACCATCACCACTTGGCGCCCCTCGAACCGGGGTTCCTGCTCGATCTTGGCGTACTTCGAGTTGTCGTCTTTGACGCGGTTGAGGAGCTGGGTACCGAGCTCCTGGTGCGCCATCTCGCGGCCGCGGAACCGCAGCGTGACCTTGACCTTGTCGCCCTCCTCGAAGAAGCGCTGCATGGAGCGCATCTTCACCTCGTAATCGTGATCGTCGATCATCGGCCGGAGCTTGATCTCCTTGACCTCGACCACCTTCTGTTTCTTGCGGGCTTCCGCCGCCTTCTTCTGCGCCTGGTATTTGTATTTACCGTAATCCAGGATTTTGCAGACCGGCGGTTCCGAATTGGGGGCGATCTCGACCAGATCAAGCCCCGCCTCGACCGCCTTTGCCAAGGCGATCTGGGTATCGACGATGCCATGATTGGCACCGGTCTGATCGATCAATTGTACTTCGCGGGATCGGATTTCCTCGTTGAGGCGCGGGCCGTCTTTCTGGACGGGCGCCTGGGTTCTCATCGGGCGGCGAATGGCTTTGCTCTCCTCATGCTGTTGCGTGGAGCCCGCAAGCGCGCACGCGCCGACGGGCGGGCGGAAGGATCGGGACAAACCGGAGGCAAGTCAACGGGCAATATGCGACCGTCCTGGCTCCCACAGCCACCGAATGGGCCGCCACGAAGGGGCCAGATGGGTCGCGCCGTGCCGGCTTGCAAGGGGCCACGGCCGCATCAAAGATCGCGCGCCAACAGCGACATGTAGACGGCGCGGGTCGCCGCCGCGGCGCTGTCGGGGGAAAACATGTATTCGGCGAACTCGCGCGCACGCGCCGCCAAGGCGTGGTAGTCGGTCGGCGCGAGCTCCAGGGCGAGCTGGAGCGTATGGGCAAGCCCGATCGGGTCGGCCGGCGCCACCACCCATCCGGTGCGCAACTCCTCGGGCATCCGGGGCGGCACCAGCACATGCTCCGGCAGCATGCCGACATCCGAGGCCACCACCGGCCGGCCCATGGCCTGGGCTTGCGCCACCACGCTGCCCATGAGCGGCGGCTCGATCGCGGTCACCGCCACGACGTCCGCACACGCGAAGGCGGCCGGCATGTCGGGGCAATGTCCGGTCAAGCGCAACAGGTCGTCGACGCCCTGCTCCTGCGCCAAAGTCATGATCTCGCGCGCGTATTTGCGCTGGGCGGCGTGCTCGCCGACGATGACGAAGACGACGCCTTCCACGCCATCGTCGGCGAGCAGGCGCGCCACGTCGGGGACGATGGTCTGGCCGTTCCAGCGCGCGACCCGTCCCGGAACCAGCACGACCCGGGCGTAATTCGGGATGCGCCAGGCGCTGCGCAGCGCTTCCGGGCGCTCCGGCCGCACCGCCAGCGGATCGAACATGGCGGTGTCGATCTGGCGCGGGATGATGGTGATCTGGTCGTTGCCGATGCGATAGCGTTCCATCACCGGCGTTGCCGCATAGATCGACGGTGCGATGATGCGATCGCCTTGCGCCAGCGCGCCCGCGGTCGGCGAAGGCAGGCGGCTGCGGACCGGCGCGTCCGGCAGCGTTGTGACCAGCCAGAACGCCATCCGGGCCGCCGCCACGCGCGCGCTCCAGGCGCCACCCGCGCTCTGCGCATGCACGATATCGACGCGCTCGGCCGCGATCAGGTTTTCCAGAAAGCGGGCGTTCCTGCGCAGCCGGAATGGATTGAGGGTCGCGTTGGAGAATTCGATCCATTCCCCGCCGAAGGCCCGCAGCTCGCCCACCAGGGGGCCGTCGTCGGCCGCGATCAGCGCCCGCGCACCGGCCTGCAGCAAGGCAAACGCCACATTGATGGCGGCGCGGGCATTGGGCTCTTCGTACAAAGCCGGCACGATCTGCAATATGGTGGCGCCGGCGAGCGTGCGCCGCGGAACCCGTACCCCCTCGAAGTCGGCGCTCACGGCGGCGCTTCCTTCTGGCAGCTCGGCGCGGATGCGCTCCGCGCGCAGGCGCCCGGCGCGCAGGCGCGGATGGAATTCATCGATGCGCTTGCTTTCGGGGACAGCTTACGCCGTAAAGCGGCGACGATGGTGCATTCAGGACGCTTGCGGGGTCATGCATGGGGGGCTGATGATTGTTGGACCAAGATTTGGAGGCCGATTCGCTGGTGATGATCCATGAGCAATGATTGCCTGAAATCCTTGACCGTTGGAACTGGCCCAGCGGAACGGCGGATCGCGGTGCGGCAGCGCCCTGCCGGCGCAAGTGCGCCGGTAGCCGGCGCCAGCGCGCCGGGTGCCGCCGGGAGCGCTGCGGTTGGTGCCACCGTCGTAGCGCCCCGCCAAGCCCCCGGGCTGTTCTGGCTCGGCGGGTTGAAATCCGACATGCGGGGCACCAAGGCACAGGCTCTCGACGGCTGGGCCCGGCGGCACGGACGCGCCTTTACCCGGTTTGATTATTCGGGCCACGGCGAATCGGGCGGCCACTTCGCGGATGGGACGATCGGCCGTTGGCTCGAGGAGAGCCTCGCGGTTTTCGACGTCTTCGGTGGCGGGCCGCAGGTGGTGATCGGTTCCTCCATGGGGGGCTGGCTCGCTCTTCTGCTCATGCGCGCTCTCGCCCGCCGGAGCCCGCCTGCCGCCGCCCGCAGCGCCCCACAGGTCGCCGCCCTGGTCCTGATCGCGCCCGCCGTCGACTTCACCGAAGCCCTGATGTGGAAGGCCTTTTCGCCCGAGATCAGGCGTGAGATCGAGGCCAAAGGC
>DASXXS010000359.1:0-3283 GCA_036502925.1 Xanthobacteraceae bacterium | reverse complement strand
CCCCCTTTCAGGGGGAGGTGTTGCGGAGAGGCATGTGGCTCTCTCACACGCTTCGGCACAAACAGATGAATGACTCGAGCAGACTTGTCCCGCATCATTCGCACTGGGGCGCCTTCCTGGCCGAGGTGGAGGACGGGCGGTTCGTCGGCGTGCGGCCGTTTCCGCGCGATCCTGATCCATCGCCGCTGATCGAGGCGATGCCGGCGGCGGTCTATTCGCCGAGCCGCGTTGCCGGGCCGATGGTGCGGGAAGGCTTCCTGGCGCGCGGTCCCGGCGGCGGCGCCGGCCGCGGACGCGAGGCCTTCGTGTGCGTGCCGTGGGAGCGCGCGCTCGATCTCGTCGCCGGCGAGCTCGACCGCGTGCGGCGCGCGCACGGCCACGATGCGATCATGGGCGGCTCGCAGGGCTGGGGCTCGGCCGGCATCTTCCACGATGCGCGCGGTCAAGTCCGCCGCTTCCTGTCCGCCTTCGGCGGCTTTGTGGACCAGACCTCGAACTACAGCTTCGGGGCGGCGCTCACCTTCCTGCCGCATGTGCTCGGCTCCGCCCAGGCGGTGAGCGGCCCGCTGACCTCCTGGTCGTCGATCGCGCGTCATACCCGGCTCCTGCTGCTGTTCGGCGGCGCCAACCCCAAGAACCTGCAGGTGAGCAAGGGCGGCTGCGGCGAGCATTCGGCGTCCGCCTGGATGGCCGAGCTCGCCCGCGCCGGCGTCGAGGTCGTCAATGTCAGCCCGATCCGCGACGATGGACCGGCCGCGGCCGCCGCGCGATGGATCCCGATCCGCCCCAATACCGACACCGCCATGCTGCTGGCGCTCACCCACACGCTGGTCGCCGAGCGACGTCATGACGAGGCATTTCTGGCGCGCCATTGCGTCGGCTTCGAACGCGTCCTGCCCTATTTGACCGGCGCGACCGACGGCCAGGCGAAGGACGCCGAATGGGCCGCCGCGATCACCGGCGTCCCGGCCGAAACGATCCGCGCGCTGGCGCGCCGCATGGCGCAGGTGCGCACCATGGTGAGCGCGTCCTGGTCGCTGCAGCGGGCCGACCACGGCGAGCAGCCCTATTGGGCGGTGATCCTGTTGGCGGCAGCGCTCGGTCAGATCGGGCTGCCGGGCGGCGGCTTCGGGTTCGGCTACGGCTCGACCTCCGGCATCGCGGAGCCGCCGCTGGCCTTCGGTCCGCCCGCCATGGAGGTACTGGCCAATCCGTTGGCGCGCGCGATCCCGGCGGCACGCATCGCCGACTGCCTGCTGGAGCCGGGCGGGACCTATGACTACAACGGCCGACAAGGAACCTATCCGGACATTCGCCTGGTCTATTGGGCGGGCGGCAATCCGTTTCATCATCATCAGGACTTGAACCGGCTGCGGCGCGCCTGGCAGCGCCCCGAAACCATCATCGTGCACGAGCCGTGGTGGACCGCGACCGCGCGCCATGCCGATATCGTGCTGCCGGCGACCACGACGCTCGAGCGCAACGACATCGGCGCCGCCCACCGCGACCGCTATGTTCTTTCCATGCAGCAGGCGATCGCACCGGTCGGCGGCGCGCGCAGCGATTTTGCGATCTTCACCGCGCTCGCCCGCCGCCTGGGCTGCGAGCCTGCCTACGCGCAAGGCCGCGATGAGATGGCGTGGCTGCGCCATCTCTACGACCGCTGGCGCGAGCGGGTGCGCACCAACCAGGCGGCAATTCCCGATTTCGACGGCTTTTGGACAGAGGGCTTTCTGGAGATCCCGCGCCGCGCCGACGAATACGTGTTCCTGGGCGATTTTCGTGCCGACCCGGACCAGCATCGCCTTGCCACGCCCTCGGGCCGGATCGAGCTTTATTGCGAGCGCATCGCCGGCTTCGGCTACGCCGATTGTCCGCCGCATCCGACCTGGCTCGAACCCTATGAATGGCTCGGCGCGGCCGCCGCCGCGCGGCACCCGCTGCATCTGGTCTCGAGCCAGCCGCGCTACCGCCTGCACAGCCAGATGGACGGCGGACCGGTGAGCCGGAGGGGCAAGGTCGCGGGCCGCGAGGCGGTGGCTATCAATCCGCAGGATGCCGCCAGGCGCGGCATCGTCGAGGGCGACGTGGTGCGCATCTTCAACAGCCGCGGCGCGTGCCTCGCCGGCGCGACCGTCACGGACGCGGTCTGCCCCGGCGTGCTGCGGCTTTCCTGCGGCGCCTGGTACGACCCACACGACGACGGCAATGGCGACCCCGTCTGCGCGCACGGCAATCCCAACGTGCTGACGCGCGACCAGGGCACCTCCCGGCTCGGCCAGGGACCAAGCTCGGCGACCGTGCTGGTCGAGATCGAGCGCGCCACCGCCCCGGCACCCCCGGTCCGCGCCTTCGGGCCGCCGCAGACGGTGGCCGCAGCGAGCCACTACTGATTTCATTCGAGAAAATCGAATTCGTTCTGCCAAAACGGAGGTAGTCAGGTAACGATGCGCGCCGCAGCGGCCGCGGACATTGACGTTGAGCGAATTACGCAACGTAAACGACCGATGCAAAGCCGCATTGCTCCGGAGGGTTGGACCATTGAAAAATACAATACGGAAACAATAGACCGGCCCAGAACGACTGGCGCAGCCATGCAGCTCGCGCAAAGCTCAAGCGTCGCCGTGCTGCTGCGGCTCGGGGCGCTGCAGCCGGCTTAGGCTTGTTTCTGTGTCTCATTGCAGGGGTGCGGTCCACATTTGTTGTTCCTGAAAATACAGGGCGGAAACAGAGAACCACGGTTATGGCCGCGGGCCAGCCGGGGTCGCTTTGCGGGCGAGCCGACATGCACCGAGGAAGTGGCCTCCTTTAGCCCATTAAAAAACCCGGCGCGATTTTCCCGGCCGGGCGCAATTCCTGAGCCAGTAGATTCCATGGGGCGATGGGCGTGCATCCGATAGGTTTGGGTTTCCAGACTCGAACCATCGGAGACGTCAGATGCAAGCACCCAACGAGCGCACACCCATCACGGGCCATATTGGCGCGATTTTCCCGGCCGGGCGCAATTCCTGAGTTTCAATTTCCCGCATAAGCTGATTTGCGATAGGACGTCAACAGGAAAGTCCGATGGCCGAGCATCCCCGGTCGCCGCCAGACTCTCGTTGGCAGCGCGATCAAATAATGGCTACTCTCACCTACAGCTCCAAGAGCGATCCGGATTATTGGGCGAAAAAACCCGCGTCCCGGGCCAGCGAAGCGGCCGAATAGCAACGCAATCGATCACGCAATGGCACTTCTCATCAAAGCCGAGGAGCTGAAGGGTCTGATCTCGGTAACGGAAGCC
>DASXXS010000358.1:0-2096 GCA_036502925.1 Xanthobacteraceae bacterium | reverse complement strand
AACTGGTGTGACCGCAGTGTCGGCGGCCGATCCGGCAATACGCATTGTCGGGCTGAGCAAGCGGTTCGGCGGCCGTATCGTGCTCGACGATGTGTCCCTCGAGGTGGCGGCGGGCGAGGTCGTCGCGATACTCGGCGCCAGCGGCGCCGGCAAGACCACATTGTTCCGATGCGTCACCCGGCTCGCGCAATCCGACGGGGGGCAGATCTTCCTGGGCGAGCATGCAATCCGGACCCTAGGCGGCCGCCAACTGTCCATGGCGCGCAGCGAAGTTGGTCTGATCTTTCAGCAATTCAACCTGATCCGGCGCTTGAGCGCACTGGACAATGTCTTGGTGGGCCGCCTCGGCGAAGTGCCGACCTGGCGCGTGATGCTGCGCCGTTTCCCGCAGCGGGATCGGCAACTGGCGCTCGCTGCGCTCGATCGGGTCGGCATGCTGCCCTACGCAATGCAGCGCGCCGACAGCTTGTCGGGGGGTCAGCAGCAGCGCGTGGCTATTGCGCGGGCGCTCGCGCAGCAGAGCCGATTTGTACTGGCCGACGAGCCGGTTGCCAGCCTCGATCCGGAATCGGCAAAGAGCGTCCTGTCGATTTTGCGCGACATTGCACGAGAGCGCATGATCGCCGTGCTCGTCAGCCTGCATCAGGTCGAGTTCGCAATCCAGTTCGCCGATCGTGTGATCGGCCTGCGCGCCGGCCGGATGATCGCCGACCGGCCGGCCGCCGCCTTTGCCGAAGCGGATCATCGCATGATCTTTGCGACTTGAAGACGCGTTTGCGGGAAGGAATTTTGTCATGCCGGTTCGAGCCCTCGTTTTCGACGCTTACGGAACGCTCTACGACGTTCAATCGGTTCTGGCGAAGGCCGAGGCTTTGTGTCCGGGCAAAGGCGAGGTGATCACGCAGATCTGGCGGTTGAAGCAGTTGGAATACGCTTGGCTGCGCAGCCTGATGCAGGAGTATGAGGATTTCTGGGAGGTGACGGGGGCCGCGCTCGATTTTGCTTTGCAGGCGGCCGGTGTCGAGCCCAACGACGCCATCCGCCAACCGCTGATGGAGAATTATCTCAACCTCGATCCTTATCCAGAAGCGCAAGAGGCGCTCGCCGCGCTCTCGGGACACAAGCTCGCCATCCTGTCGAACGGCAGCCCGAAAATGCTCCAGGAACTCGTCCGCAACTCCGGGCTCGACCGGTGGATCGAGGCCGCGATCAGCGTCGACAGCGTGCGTGCATACAAGCCGCACCGATCCTGTTATGCCCTCGTCGAGCCGGCGCTCGGCGTGCCAAAGGACGAAGTGCTGTTCGTCTCGTCAAACAGCTTCGACGCAGTCGGCGCCAAGACCTTCGGTTTCGCGGTCGCCTGGATCCGCCGCGGTGGCGGAGGCGCTCCGGCCACGATGTTCGGCATGCTGCGCGGACGCGCCGAGGAGCTCGGCCACACCCCCGACCATACCGTCTCGGCATTGACCGATTTGCCGGGGCTCCTCCGGGTGCGCAGCTAACGGAACCGGCCGGCAGAAAAAGGCCCGATATCGATCGAAGGCGGCCGCCCGGCGATGAGGTCGGCGACGATCTTGCCGGTCATTGGCGCCGAAGTCATGCCGACATGGCCGTGACCGAAGGCGTAGATGACGTCCGGCGTCGCGCCTGAGGGGCCGAGAATCGGCAGCGAATCGGGCAGGCTCGGTCGATGGCCCATCCACACCGACATCCGCTCCTGCGGGTAGGACGCGGCGAGACCGGGCAGCATCTTGCGCCCCTGGTCGAGCAGAATCCGGGCGCGCCGCCAATCGGGCGGCGCCTCTAGACCGGCGAGCTCGACCGTGCCGGCAAAGCGCAGCCCGGTATCCATTGGCGTCGCAACGAATTTGCCGTCGGCATCAGCGATCGGAATGCGCGGCATTGTTTCGGGATCGCGGATCATCAGGTGATAGCCGCGCTCGGTCTCGAGCGGCGCCTTGTCGCCCAATGCCGCGGCGAGCGGTCTCGAATAGGCCCCGGCGCAGACAACAGCAGCGTCGGCAGCGAGGTCACCGGTGTCGGTCTCGATCGCGGCGAGCCGGCCGCCTTCGAGACGAAAACCGTGCGCCCGCGCC
>DASXXS010000357.1:0-11693 GCA_036502925.1 Xanthobacteraceae bacterium | reverse complement strand
CGGCGATCACCTGGGCCACCTGGGCGAGCGAGCCGGGCTCGTTCACGGTCTGCAGCGCGATGCGGGCCGGAAACCGCTGCGGTGTCAGCTCGTCCACATCCCACCGCAGATCGAGCCAGCGTTCGGGCGTGTCCTCGAAGTCCTTCAGCGCCGGCGATTGGATCGGGTAGATGGTGATGCCCTCGCCGGGCGTGAGGATGCCGACGATGCGGTCGCCGGGCACGGCCCCCCCGATCGGGGCAAAGCGAACCGGCAAATCGGTATTGATGCCGCGGATCGGTATGGCACCGCCGGTCTCGGAGGGCAGCTTGAACTTGACGGCCTTGGAGCGCTTCAATCCGAACCAACCGCTCTCCGGCTTGGGCTGCTGGGCGAGCGCGGCGGCGCGTTCCTCCTTGTAGTCGGGATACATGGCGCGCGCCACGTCGGCGGCCCGCATCTCGCCGCGGCCGACCGCCGACATCACGTCCTCGATCGAGCCGCGCGCGAGCCGCGGCAAGGCGCCCTGCAGTTTCTCATCGGAAAAGGCGATCTTGGCGCGCTGGCACAGGCGCTCCACGATGCGCCGGCCGAGGCCCGCATATTGGTGGCGCACCGCTGCGCGGGTGGCGCGACGAATGGCCGCCCGCGCCTTGCCGGTGCGCACCAGCGATTCCCACGCCGGCGGCGGCGCCACCTGGGCATCGGAGGTGATGATCTCGACCTCGTCGCCATTCGTGAGCTCGGAGACCAGCGGCGCGATCTTGCCGTTGATCTTGCAGCCGACCGCCCCATTGCCGACATCGGTGTGCACCGCGTAGGCGAAGTCGATCGCATTGGCGTGCCGTGGCAAGGCGATCAGCTTGCCCTTGGGGGTGAAGCAAAACACCTGGTCATGGAACAGTTCGAGCTTGGTGTGCTCGAGGAACTCCTCCGGATTGGAGCCCTCGGCCAGCAGCTCGATGGTACGGCGCAACCACGCATAGGCGTTCGACTCGCGCGACAGCATCTCGGTCGGCGAGCCGACTCCGTCCTTGTAGAGCGCGTGCGCGGCAATGCCGTATTCGCCGATTTCGTGCATCTCCCTGGTGCGGATCTGCAGCTCGACGCGCTGCTTGCCGGGACCAATCAGGGTGGTGTGGATCGAGCGATAGTCGTTTTGCTTGGGGGTGGACACGTAGTCCTTGAAGCGGCCGGGCACCATGGGCCAAGTCGTGTGCACGATACCGAGCGCCTGGTAGCACTCCGCCACGGTGCGCACGACGACACGAAAGCCGACAATGTCCGACAGCTGCTCGAATCCGACCGACTTGCGTTCCATCTTGCGCCAGATCGAGTAGGCGCGCTTGTTGCGGCCGGACACTTCCGCGGCCAGGCCCCGGTCGGCAAGCTTCCTGGTGAGCTGCTGCTCGATTTCGGCCACGAGACCGAGATTGCGCGCCTCCAACGCTTCGAGCCGCTCGTTGACGACCCTGTAGGCGTCCGGATTGAGCTCGCGGAATGCGAGGTCCTCGAGCTCCTCGCGCATTTCGTGCATGCCCATGCGGCCGGCGAGCGGAGCGTAGATATCGAGCGTCTCCTCGGCTATGCGCCGGCGCGCCTCGCTCGGAATGTGGTCGAGCGTGCGCATATTGTGCAGGCGGTCGGCCAGCTTGATCAGCAGCACCCGAACGTCGTCGGCGATCGCAAGCAAGAGCTTGCGCAGGTTCTCGGCCTGCTTTGCTTCCTTGGTGACGAGGTCGAGCCGCTTGAGCTTGGTCAATCCCTCGACCAGCGCGCCAATGTCCTTGCCGAACATCTGGTCGATCTCGTCGCGCGTCGCCGCGGTATCTTCGATGGTATCGTGCAGGAGCGCCGCCGCGATGGTCGAATCGTCGAGCTTGAGATCGGTCAGGATCCCGGCCACTTCGAGCGGGTGGGAGAAATACGGATCCCCCGATGCGCGCTTCTGCTCGCCGTGGGCCTTCATGGCATAGACATAGGCGCGATTGAGCAGCGCTTCGCTCGTGTTGGGGTTGTAGCGCCGAACGCGCTCAATCAAATCGTATTGCCGCATCATCTGCGGCTTGGACCGCCGGCCTGATTTTACCTGCTTTTCAATGACTTGCCCGCCAATGTTCAGGCTGCGCTCAAGCCCCGCGCGGGGGCGCGCCTGATTTTGCATACGCGGAAGGTCGGTCGAGGGGCGCGCCATGGTCATCCTTCCGCCAGGATTGCGAAGGCCCGGCGTCCCATTCAGGATATCACGGCAATTCTTGCCCGCTAACGCGATTACGATACCGCTCGTTTCATTTATCGGGCTTTGGTCAATTAAATGCCCATCGGACGGGCATGGCGCGGTCCCAGCGCCCGGTCAGGACGGGGCTCGATGGGATATCCGTGGCCGCAGCGAGGGTACCTCTATTCCTCTTCTTCCGGCTGTTCTTCCGGCGGCGTCAGCCCTTCGAGCCCCTTGAGGAGCTCTTCCTCGGTCATCCGCTCCACCGTCACCTCGGTATCGTCGGCGTCCACGGTGGCGCCGGGCGCACCGATCAACGGGACGGCAGCCGGTTCCGGCTCGTCAACCTCGACATATTTCTGCAGGGAATGGACGAGCTCTTCCTTGAGATCATCGGTCGAAACCGCGGTATCGGCGATCTCGCGCAGTGCCACGACCGGGTTCTTGTCGTTGTCGCGTTCGACCGTGATCGGGGTGCCGGACGAGATCATCCGCGCCCGATGGCTGGCCAGCAGCACGAGATCAAACCGGTTGGGAACCTTATCAATGCAATCCTCGACGGTGACACGGGCCATGGAAGGGTCGCTCCTGGAATAGACCTATTGTCTGGAATTTGGGCACTAGGTATCCGCGTTGCAAGGCGCGTGCAAGCGCCAAATTCCACACCTGAAGTTTTATCTTGGCGGGGCGGCGAACCTCTGTTAGGCAAAGCGCGGGAACCGCGTTGCGACTTGATACTATTTACTTTTGGATTGGTTGTGACGGCGCGCGTCTGCCCATTTTACGACACGCGATCAATCGTTCCCGTTGACGGCGATCGACCCGGCCGCCCCCTGCCGGCTTAGGCTGCGGAGTGGTGTCGGGTCCAAGGTTTTATTGCAGGAGACGGAAAAATCATGGGACCGCAAGCCGACAAAATCGCTCTATTTATTGACGGCGCCAATCTCTACGCCACCGCCAAGGCCCTGGGTTTCGACATCGACTACAAGCGGCTGCTTCGGGAGTTCCAGTCGCGCGGCTACCTTCTGCGCGCCTTCTATTATACCGCCGTGATCGAGGATCAGGAATATTCGTCGATCCGGCCCCTAATCGATTGGCTGGACTACAACGGCTACAGCGTCGTCACCAAGGCAACCAAGGAATTCGTCGATCAAACCGGCCGCCGCAAGGTGAAGGGCAACATGGATATCGAGCTTGCCGTGGACGCCATGGAGATCGCCGAGCACATCGACCAAATGGTGCTGTTCTCGGGCGACGGCGATTTTCGCTCGCTGGTCGAGGCCATGCAGCGCCGGGGGGTGCGGGTCACGGTCGTATCCACCATCTCGACGCAGCCGCCCATGGTCGCCGACGAGCTGCGGCGGCAGGCCGACGTCTTTCTCGATATCGTCGAATTGCAGCCCAAGATCGGGCGCGACCCCTCTGAGCGGGCGCCGCGGGAGCCGCGGGAGCCGCGCCACACCCCGCAATTCCTGCAGCGCAGCACCTCGCCTCAGCGGGTCGGCGGTGGCAACGACGACGACGATGACTTCGAGGATTAAAAGGGTGCGCTAAGGCAAGAGGCGACGATGTCCCCGGAGGCCGCCGAGCCCGGCCGCGATTGTGCGCTCTGCCCACGCCTTGAAGCGTTCCGCCAGGAGTGGCGCCGGCGCGAGCCGACCTGGTTCAATGGGCCGGTTCCGAGCTTCGGCCCCGCTACGGCGCGGCTGCTCATCGTCGGCTTGGCGCCTGGACTGCAGGGTGCCAACCGCACCGGGCGTCCATTCACCGGCGATCACGCGGGCGTGCTGCTGTACGACACCCTGAGCCGTTTCGGATTTGCCAGGGGCGCCTATGGGGCGCGGCCCGATGACGGGCTGGAGCTTGTCGATGCCCGCATTACCAACGCGGTACGCTGCGTCCCGCCGGAGAACAAGCCGACCGGGGCCGAAATCGCCACCTGCCGTGGTTTCCTCAGGAGCACGATTGCCGAGGTGCCGAAGCTGCGCGCCATCGTCGCACTAGGGCGGATTGCCCACGAGACCGCTGCCGCTGCACTCGACGCGCGCCGGTCCGCGGTTCCCTTCGCGCACGGCGCCTCCCATGAGATCGGCAGGGTGCGGCTGTTCGACAGCTATCATTGCTCGCGCTACAACACCAATACCGGCGTCTTGACCACGGAGATGTTCCGCAGCGTGTTTGCTCGCGTGCGTGAGTTCCTGGATACATGAGCTCTTGGATACATGAGCTCTTGGATGCATGAGATTTCGGGCGCCAGGGCCTTGCGATGCATTTCTTAAGCGTTTGAGTTGCAAACCTGGTGAGGCCGCCGCCGGCCATTGGCTCCTGGGCGGAAATTCGGAGAGCCGAAATGGCCGCAAAGCCGGATCGCAAGCTGCGGGTGGTCGCCGACAACCGCAAGGCACGATTCAATTATGAGATCGGCGAGGTGTTCGAGGCCGGCATCGCTCTCACCGGAACCGAGGTCAAATCGCTGCGCCAAGGCAGGGCGACGATCGCGGAATCCTATGCCGACGCCCGCCGCGGCGAGATCTGGCTGGTCAATGCCAATATCCCCGAATACCTCCAGGGCGGCCGCTTCAATCACCCCCCCAAGCGCGCCCGCAAGCTGCTTCTGCACCGCCGCCAGATCGACAAGCTTGCCGGTGCGGTCGAGCGCGAGGGAATGACCCTGGTGCCGCTCAAGCTCTATTTCAACGAAAAAGGCCGCGCCAAGATCGAGCTGGCGCTTGCCCGCGGCAAGAAGCTGCACGACAAGCGCGAGACCGAGCGAAAGCGTTCATGGGAACGGGAGCGTGGCAGGCTTATGCGGGCGAAAGGTTGAGCGGCCGGCTCGAGCGGTCCGACATCGCTATTTGACCGACGCTTTCAGGAGATCGCGAATCTCCGTCAGCAGCTGCTCCTGCCTGGGGGGTGCCGCGTCCTTGGTGGCTTCGGCACGCGCGAGTCGGTTCATGAGCCTGATCACCACGAAGAGGACGAACGCAACGATAATGAAATTGATGACCAGGGTCAGGAAATTTCCCCACGCCAGCACGGCGCCCTGCTTTTTGGCCTCGGCCAGGGTGTCGGCCGTCACCTTGGACGACAGCGGAATGAAGTGGTTGGAGAAGTCGAGCCCGCCGGTCACCGCGCCGATGATCGGCATCAGGAGATCCATCACCAGCGACTGAACGATGCCGTTGAAGGCGATGCCGAGGACGACGGCCACCGCGAGATCGACGACATTTCCGCGCAAGGCGAATTTCTTGAATTCCTCGAGCATTTCGCCTCCCGTGCTGCCAGCGGCAGCATCTTTACCGAAATACTCCGACTAATTGATCAGGCCGGCGTGCACCATGGCGGCGCGCACCGCCGACCGGGTCGTCGCGGTGACCGGAACCATGGGAAGCCGTACGGTCTCGTCGCATTTGCCGAGAATCGACAGTGCGTATTTCGCCGGCGCCGGATTGGTCTCCAGAAACAAGGCGGTATGCAGCGGCATCAGCTTGTCCTGAAATGCCAGCGCGCCGGCATAGTCGCCCTTCAGGCAGGCGCGCTGAAACTCGGCGCATAGCCGCGGCGCCACGTTCGAGGTCACCGAGATGCAGCCGTGACCGCCATGCGCCATGAAGCCAAGCGCGCTGGCGTCCTCGCCGGAAAGCTGGTTCAGGCTCGGCCCCATCGCCAGGCGCTGCTGCGAGACCCGTATCACGTTGGCGGTGGCGTCTTTCACCCCGGCGATGTTCCGCAATTCGAACAGCCGTTGCATGGTGTCCACCGACATGTCGACCACCGAGCGGGCCGGGATGTTGTAGATGATGATGGGTATGCCGATCGCGTCGTTGATGGCCTTGTAATGCTGGTAGAGCCCCTCCTGGGTCGGCTTGTTGTAATAGGGCGTCACCACCAGGACCGCGTCGGCGCCCGACTTCTCGGCGTGTCGGGAGAGCTCGATCGCCTCCTTGGTCGAGTTCGAACCCGCGCCTGCGATGACGGGCACGCGTCCATCGACCACCTCGACGCACCACTGCACGACCTGCTTATGCTCATCGTGGCTCAAGGTCGGGCTCTCGCCGGTGGTGCCGACCGGCACCAGGCCGTTGGTTCCCTCGGCGATCTGCCACTCGACCAGATCACGGAAGGCCTTTTCATCCAGCGAACCGTTCTTGAAGGGAGTGACAAGCGCCGTGAACGATCCCCGGAAGCTCGTCTTGGCGGTCATGTCGATATTCCTGGTTGGTCGAGGCCCTGGGTAACGCCGGAACGCAGCTTCCTGTTCACGGATACTATATCACGGGGACGGGGTTGGCTCTTGCTTCTAGGGGGCGACCGGGCAGGGCGGTGGAAAGTTCGCCCCTCGCCCGCCTGCGCGATTTGCCCCCTCGATCGGGCGCTCTGGGAGGGACAAATCACGTTTTTTAGCAATTCATCAACCCAATTTGGCCGAAAACATGATCTAGGCCCGGCCCGGATCAGGGGCGGGCGAGGATCGTCAATCGAATGAGCCGAAAGCGACCTCACTTGACAGGCATGGGAGCCGCCCTGGTTCTGGCCGTTGTGATGGCCGGCGACCTGAGCGGGCGGGCCGAATCCGCCCCGCCGGCGGAAAAAAGCGCCGCGAAGTCCCTGTCCAGCGTACCAAACCGCATCCCGCTTCCCCCTGCACGGCCGCAGAAGCCGGCCACCGGCCTGAGCGCGGCTGCCCCCTCCCACGTGACGGCTCTCGGCAGCCCAACACCCGCCAGCGCGGCCGTGATTCCAGGCTCCCCGCCCGCACACGCGGCTTTGCCGCCCGCCGCGAGCCTGGCGATCCCGCCCGCTGAGCTGGCCACGCTCAAGGAGGCCATCACCCTGGCGCGCAACGGCAAAACCGGCCAGGTCACCGATCTGCAGAGGAGCATCAGCGATCCCCTGGCCCGCAAGCTGGTCGAGTGGGTGCTCCTGCGCAGCGACAACAACATGAGCGACTATTCCCGCTATGCCGCCTTCATCACCGCCAACCCGAGCTGGCCGAGCATCGGTTTGCTTCGGCGCCGGGCGGAAGCCATGCTGTGGCAAGAGCAGGCCGAGCCGGCTTCCGTCCGCGCGATCTTCGCCAAGGAGCAGCCGCTGACGGCCAAGGGGCATTTCGCGCTGGCCCGCGCACTCATGGCTTTCGGCGACCGGGCCGGCGCGCAAGCGCAGCTGCGCGCGTCCTGGCGAAACGAAGCCTTGTCCAGCGACCTCGAGGACCAGGTCCTCGACACCTTCAAGGACCTTCTGACGGCTGCCGATCATAAAGCCCGCATGGACATGCGGTTATATGTGGAGGACGTCGATGCCGGCCTGCGTGCGGCGAGCCGTGCCGGACCCACCGCACTGGCGATAGGCAAGGCATGGGCAGCGGTGATCAGGAAAGCCGCCAATGCCAAGGCGCTGCTGGAGGCGGTGCCGGCGGAGGCAGGCAGCGATCTTGGCTACACATTTGCCCGTGCCCAGTGGCTCAGGCGCGAGGACAGGGCCGCGGAAGCCGCGGAATTGATTGTGTCGGTGCCGCGCGATGCCGCGCAGCCGATCGATGCCGACCAATGGTGGGTCGAGCGTCGTCTGGTGGCCCGCAAGCTGCTCGACCTGGACGATGCCCGCACCGCCTATCGTGTCGCCCGCGATGCCGCCGTGCCGAACAAGGAAAACTACCGCGGCGAGCAACAATTCACCGCCGGCTGGATCGCGCTGCGTTTCCTCGATGATCCATCGACCGCGATGGCCCATTTTTCCAAGGTAGCCGAGGGGACCAGCAATCCGATCACCCAGGCGCGCGCGGGGTATTGGCAGGGACGTGCTGCCGAGGCGCTGGGCCGGAAAGAGGAGGCGCGCGGATATTATGAGGCGGCCGCGCGTCATGGCACCGCCTATTACGGTCAGCTGGCGCGGGCGCGGCTCGGCTACCAGGACATCGTGCTGCGCGCGCCGCCGGCACCCTCGCCGGAACGCCGCGCGGCCATTGCCCAGCTCGACATCGTGCGCGCGACCGAGCTGCTCTACGCCGTCGGAGAGCGCGACCTGGTGGTACCTTTCGCCGCCGATCTCGGCGAGCGGTCGACCGATATCGCGGCACTGGCCGAGCTGGGCGAGATCGCCGGCCGCAACAAGGATGCGCGGTGCATGTTGCTCATCGGCAAGGCCGCGCTCGGGCGCGGCTATTCGCTTGAGCGCTACGCCTTTCCGACCATCGGAATTCCGGATTACCGGGCCATCGGCCCCGCGGTCGACAGCAGCATCGTCTATTCGATCGCCCGCCAGGAAAGCGCCTTCTACCAGGGCGACATTTCGAGCGCCAAGGCGATGGGGCTGATGCAGGTCACGCCGGAGGCCGGGCGCGAAACCGCCAAGAAATTCGGCGTGACCTACGACCAGAAGCGACTGCTGTCCGATTCGGTCTACAATGTTCAGATGGGTGCTGCCGAGCTGGGCGATCTGATGGAGCGCTATCGCGGCTCCTACATCCTGACTTTTGCGGGCTACAATGCCGGAGCTGGAAGCGTGCGCGGTTGGATTTCGCGCTACGGCGATCCGCGCGACGCCAAGGTCGATCCGGTCGATTGGGTCGAACGCATACCGTTTTCGGAGACGCGCAACTATGTGGAACGCGTGCTCGAAAATCTGCAGGTCTACCGCGTGCGCCTGGGTGGCGGGCCTCGTCTCATGATCGAGGCCGACCTGCACCGCGGCGCCGCCGCCGATTGAAATTCCAGGCATGGCGGATGGCGGCGCAAGTCAATTCATTTCCTCGCATGACGGGTTGAAGCTGCATGTCAGCGCCTATGGGGCGCGGCCGGCCACGACCGTGCCTGTCGTGTGCCTTCCCGGTCTTGCCCGCACCGGCGCTGATTTCGACGCGCTCGCCACGGCTCTTGCAGGCGACCCGGAGCGCCCCCGCTATGTCGTCACGATGGACTATCGTGGCCGCGGCCGTTCCGACTACGACCGCAACCCGCTCAATTACAACTTGGCCACCGAGCTGGCCGATCTGCTGGCGGTGCTGACCGCCCTCGATATCGGTCCCGCCGTATTCGTCGGAACCTCGCGCGGCGGCATCCTGGCCATGCTGCTCGCGTCGGCGCGGCCGACCGCGATTGCGGGGGTCGTCCTCAATGACATCGGCCCGGTCATCGAGGTGCAGGGCCTGGCCCGGATCAAGAGCTATGTCGGCAACTTGCCCGAGCCGAAGAGCTTCAGCGAGGGCGCCGAGATCTTGCGGCGGCTGTTCGCTTCCCAATTTCCCAAGCTGTCGGAGGACGACTGGATCGCTTTTGCCAAGCGCGCCTTCAGGGAGCAGCATGGCAGGCTGCTTCCCACCTATGACGTGAGAATTGCCGAGACGCTGCAGGCTATCGATCTCGGGCGGCCGCTCCCATCGCTGTGGGTGCAATTCGACGCCCTTGGCCGCACGCCGGTGATGGTCATTCGCGGCGCCAATTCCGATGTGCTATCGCCCACAACCGTCGAAGCCATGCGCGCGCGCAGGCCGGACCTCGATGCCATCGAGGTGCCGGATCAAGGTCATGCCCCGTTGCTGGTGGAGCGCGAGACCATCGGCCATATCACCGCATTCATCGCCCATTGCGAGCGATCCGCACACCAATCAGACAAAGCGAGGTTCGGCTAGGCGATGGCTGAGCGTCAGATGGCTGAGCGCCAGATGCCTGGGCGCCCATAACACGATCGCCTATGGCGATCCATTGGACGCTGCCCGTCAATCGCCCGTGTTGAAGGTGCGGTTGATGCGGAGATAGGACGACCAGATGCCTTGATTTGCGAAGTTGTAGGATTCGGCCGGCCGCGCCGCCGACGCGCCGCCAAAGACGTTTCCGGTTCCGGCGGATCCCGACCAGACGTAGTTGTACATGGTCTGCACCGACAAGGTCAGGCCGGTCGCCGGCGCCCAACTGGTGCGCAGGCCGGCTCCGACATTGCTGGATTTGCAGTTGATGCCGGCCTGCGCGGCCGCACCGCTGCCGGCGGAGCCGCAGGCCGCGCCCGCAAAGAAGCTGGCGGGATCGTTGTCGTAGGTGATGTTGGAATAGCCCGCGAACAGGCTGGTGTTCAGGCTGGACGACCACTGATGATCATAGCCGGCCTGCACCGACCACGCTTTCGTCAGCTCGATGCCGGCGCCACCGTCCGGCAGCCATGCGGCCGCCAGATTGTTGCCGGCGCTGGGCAGATCGGGGCTCGACAGATTGAGGCCCCCGCCGCCGAAGCCGGACGAGCCGCCCTGGCTGAAGCGAACGCCTGCGCCAATGCGGTCCCCCGCGCCAAAAATGGGGACCTTCAACTCGCCCCCGAGCGCCACGAAGACGCCCGCCTTGTCGTTGGCGCGACCGCAATCGAACGCTCCCGCCTGCAGACACCCAGTGAGCCCGTTGGCGGCCGCGTTGCCCAGAGCAGAGTTGCCAGCTGCGTAGGTAGCATGAGGGCTGTGCGCGCCCCCGACCACGGCGCCATACCCCCAGACCTGATCGGTCCGCAAGGAAATGAACGGGTCAGGCCATGCCTCGCCCTGACGGTCGTTGGGCTGGGCGCCGATTCTGGGCGCGCCGCCGGCCGACAGGTTCATCAGCGACTGGCCGCGGCGGTCGTCGGTCCCGATCATCAGCGAGAGACCGTTCTTGGTGCACGCATCGTTGCCCGAGATATAGTAGTAGCTGTGACCATCGAGCGTGCAGATTTTCACAAACTGCACCGGCTCGGCCTTGTCCCCCAGGTCGGCCGCGTGCGCCCCCGCAACCAAGGCAAAAACCGAGGCGGTTCCCAGGAGAACCCTCAACACCATCGTCATGCCTCGCCTCTGGCCGCTCTCCTGGGCGACGCCTGCCCGGGCCGGACGCTTCTTGAGCATGTTCTCCCCCAACACCCCTGATCCACGCCCGGCCCCTGCTCATGGGCCACGGTGAGCGCAGAATCGCGAGCGCACAGCCACTGGGTGCAGAACCCCGCCTCACGACGAGATTCTCTCCGGTCGCGGGCCCACCTTAGCCGACCCCGGTGCTTAGGCAACGAAGAAGCACCCCCTCAGCCGCGTGGGAGCGCGGTTTTTGCCAAGGTGTTGCTCAAAAATCACGCGCCGCACGGCGGGGGCCGGGTCAGCGCCAGGTCAGGAGCGCGCTTCCTCGGCCGGCGGAACCCCGAAATGCCATTGCGCCCGCAGCAAGCCGCTCCAGATGCTTGCATTCTGCGGAGCAAAGTTCCCCGCGGGCGTGCCGCCGGCGCCGCCGAAGTTCAACAGCACACCAGCACCCATGTTCTGATCGAGCCGCGAATACATGATTTCCGCACCCAAATCCAAGTTCCTGACCGGGTTCCATACCGTGCGGGTGCCAACTCCCCAAACCATGAAGTCCGGATTGCAACCAGGCACGGCACCAGTCGCAAAATTCGGTGCGGCGCCCGCAGCGGTCCGGACCGGGCCGACCGGCGAGGAACAGAAGGTCGCCTTCGCGCCCGAAGTGAGGTCTCCCGGATAGGTGACATC
>DASXXS010000356.1:0-1891 GCA_036502925.1 Xanthobacteraceae bacterium | reverse complement strand
GCGATGTCCTCGCCGGCGACCCGGATTTTTCCGGCATCGGCCGCGATCAACCGGTTGATCATCTTCAATGTTGTCGATTTGCCGCAACCGGACGATCCGAGCAGCACGCAGAAATCGCCCACCGGAACAGTCAATGAAAGCCGGTCGACGACCCGATGGTCGCCATAATATTTAGTGACATCGTCGATCTCGATCATCCTGCGAAGCGCCGACGCAGCATGGCGGTCAGGATCTGCAGTATAAAATCGGCGCCGAGCGCGAGGAAGATGGCCGGCAAAGCACCGAGCAGAACCAGATCGACGGCATATTGGCCGAGACCCTCAAAGACAAAGGTTCCGAGACCGCCCGCACCGATCAGCGCGGCGACCACCGCCAAGCCAATCGCCTGCACGGTAACGATGCGCAGCCCGGCGAGCAACACCGGCAAGGCGAGCGGCAATTCGACCTCTCGGAAGATCTGTCCCCGGCTCATCCCCATGCCACGCCCGGCTTCGATCGCCGCACTGTCGACACCCGTCATTCCGACCGATGTGCTGCGAACGACCGGCAGCAGCGCGTAGAGCACCAGCGCGATGATCGCCGGAGTCACCCCGATCCCGCCGAGCCCGTATGCGGCTAGCCGCGGCACTGCCGAAACCAGCGCCGACAATGGCACGATCAGTAACCCGAACAGCGCGATTGACGGAATCGTCTGCAGGATGTTCAAGACGGCGAATACCGGGCCCTGCAAGCCCGGACGCCTGGCAGTGGCGACGCCGAGAGGGAAGCCGATCGCCGCCGCAGCCCCGACCGATGCTCCAACCAGTGTCATGTGCCGCGCCATTGCCTCGGTGAAAACCTGGCGATGGATTTCGTATTCCTTCGCCAGGGAGAGCGCGGCGAATGTGCCGCTCGCCGCGATCAGCAGCGAACCAGAAGCGAGCCCGGCCACGGTGACGAGCTGCGCAATGATGCCGGCGCCGAGGCGCTGCAGCGCATCGCCTACAATAAGGGCGGCGCATGCGCCGAGGACCCAAAATGCAGGACCCAGCGAAATGCGGGAGGCGGGGCTGGCGCTTTGCACCAGGAGGCTGGCCGCCTGCCCCGCGGCGGCCAGGACCAGCAGCAGCAACGCAGCGGCGAATGCGGCAACGGCGCAGTGGAGCGCGCCGCTCGGCCGTATCAGGCAGGCCGCCGCCACTGCCGCGCCAAGTGCAGCAATGCCGGCGGTCGGCAGGGCGCCGGCTGCCGCCCATAGCGGGACCGGCCTGCCCGAAACGAGCCGGTTCGGCGCCTCGCCGACAAAGCCCGACAGCGCAACTGCAGCCACTGCAACGATCACCAACACGAACAGCACCTGGTTGCGAATGCCGATCGAAAGGAGGAGAGCAGGACGGGGGCCGGCCAGACTGGGTTGGACGGTCACGGCAGGAAATTCTTCGATTGAAGATAGGACGCCGCGACCGCGCCGGCCTCTTGTCCATTGACGGCAATCTCGGCGTTGAGCTTTTGCAGCGTTTCGAGGGTCAGTGTCGCAAAGACCGGATCGAGCACCGTGCGGATCTCGGGATGCTCCTGCAGCACCGGCTCGCGAACGACCGGGGCCGGCGCATAGACGATTTGGGCGCCCTTGTCGTCCCTGAGCGCGGCGAGCCCGAGCGCCGCCAGGGCGCCGTCCGTACCATAGGCCATTGCCGCGTTGACGCCGGACATCTCCTCGGCCGCGGCGCGCAGGGTGGCGGCGGTGTTGCCGCCCGATAAGGTCAGCAATTGCTCGTCCGACAGCCGGAAGCCGTAGGTCGCCTCGAAAGCCGGCAGCGCCGACGGGCTCTCGACAAACTCCGCCGAGGCGGCGAGCTTGATCCTGCCGCCCTCGTTTACGTAATTCGCGAAATCACCCATCGAGGCGAGG
>DASXXS010000355.1:0-2383 GCA_036502925.1 Xanthobacteraceae bacterium | reverse complement strand
CGCCATTCCGGCGAGGTCGGGGGCGGCGAAGGCCGGCGCACTTTCCGCCGCCGCGCCCGGCAACGCGACCGTGACCCGGAAGGTCGAGCCCGCGCCCGGCGCGCTCGCCACCGCGATGCGGCCGCCCATGCGTTCGATGATCCGCTTGGCGATGGCGAGGCCGAGACCGGTGCCGGAAAATCTGCGCGCCGCGCCGGTATCGACCTGCTCGAATTCGCCGAAAATCCGGCTCTGCGCCGCCGGCGCGATGCCGATGCCGGTATCGCGCACCAGGAAGCTGATCTCATCGGGTCCGGCGCCGGCCAGCACCATGATCGCGACGCCGCCCGCTTCGGTGAACTTGACCGCGTTGCCGGCGAGATTGAGCAGCACCTGGCGCAGCCGCGCTGCATCGCCGGTCACCTGGCGCGGCAGGCTGTCCTCCAGACAGGACGCGATCTCGAGGCCCTTGGCCTGGGCGCGCGGCGCGATGAGCTCGACGGTTTCTTCCAGCAAGGCCGCGAGATCGAACACCGCGAGGTCGAGATCGAGCCGGCCGGCCTCGATCTTGGAGAAATCGAGGACCTCCTCGATCAGCGACAGCAGCGTGTCGCCGGAGGTCTTCACCGCCCGGGCATAGGTTGTCTGCTCCGGCGTGAGCGCCGTATCGAGCAGAAGATCCGCCATGCCGATGATGCCGTTGAGCGGCGTGCGGATCTCGTGCGACACCGTGGCAAGAAAGCGCGATTTGGCGCGGCTGGCCGCTTCCGCCTGGTCGCGCGCCGCGCGCAGCGCACGCTCGGCCTCGACCCGGTCGGTCACGTCGCGCAGCTGGTCGCGCGGCTTGCGCCGGCTCGACAACAATCGGACCGATCGAATGAGAGACCGCATGTCGTGCCGCCCGCCGTCGTGCCAAGGGTCATGCCGAGGTTGGCCGACCTTGCGCCCACCGGTGTTGCACTTTCTTTGAATTCCGCACGCGGCCGGCGCGGGGCTGCGGGCAAGGTTAAGGCAGGCTTAAGACGACCCGGCGGCGTCAGCGGATGTGATCGGCGCGAGGCCGAAGGCAAGCCGCGCCATTCGACAGGCATCGTCCCCCGGCAGGCAGGTCCGGCAAACCTCGGGCCGCACCGCGTAGACCGTGCACGACGTGGCGATCCCGATGTCGCCAAGGAGCGCCGTGCAGCGATCGCCGTTGCAACGCATGCGCCCCTGCGTGTCATCCACGAAGGCGGGTGGAATCCGCGCGAGATCGGCGTCGTCCTCGGTGGAAAATCGCGGCCACTCCTTTGAATAGGCGCAGCAGGCCCCGCAGCTCTGGCAGAGTGCCGATGTGTCCGCCTGCATGTCGGTGGCGCTGATGGGGAGCCTCGATTTCAGTATGCCGGGCGCGGCGCCAACGCGGCGCGGTGCGTTGCCTTCGCTAGGCCGCCGCGATGGTGATGGCAAGGGGACCCTGCCCTCGCCCCTACGCGGCGCGGCGCATCTCGTCGGCCAGCGCCCGGTAGGACAGCGCCTCGGCCAGGTGCACGCGGCCGACCTTCTCGGTGCCGTCGAGATCGGCGAGCGTGCGCGCCACCCGCAGCACCCGGTGATAGCCGCGCGCCGAGAGATGCATCGCATCGGTGGCGTCGCGCAACAGCGTAAGCCCGCCGGCCTCGGGCCGTGCCACGTCCTCGAGCAGCGGACCATCGGCAGCGGCGTTGCAGCGGATATGCGGCGCGCCGGCGGCCGCGTAGCGCTGTGCCTGCAGGGCGCGGGCGCGCGCCACGCGCTCTGCCACCTCGCGGCTTCCCTCCGCCGGCGGCGGCAGGATGAGATCGGCGGCGGTGACGGCCGGCACCTCGACATGGAGATCGATGCGGTCGATCAGCGGGCCTGACAGCCGCACCTGGTAGTCGGCCGCGCACCGCGCATTCTGTCCGTGCTTGCAGATGAAGCCCGGCTCGGAAGCATGGCCGCAGCGGCAGGGATTCATCGCCGCCACCAGCATGAAGCGCGCCGGATAGGTCACCCGATGATTGACCCGCGCGATCGCGATCTCGCCGGTCTCCAGCGGCTGCCGCAGCGAATCGAGCACGCGCGGCTGGAACTCCGGCAGCTCGTCGAGGAACAGCACGCCGTGATGCGCGAGCGAGACCTCGCCGGGCTTGACCCGCAGGCCGCCGCCGACCAGCGCCGCCATGCTGGCCGAATGATGCGGGCTGCGGAACGGCCGCTGGTTGGTCAGTGCCCCGCCCTCGATCTCGCCCGCCACCGACGCCACCATGGAGACTTCGAGCAATTCGGCCGGGGTCAGCGGCGGCAGGATGGTGGGCAGCCGGGCCGCCAGCATGGACTTGCCGGCGCCGGGCGGGCCGACCAGCAGCAGGTTATGGCCGCCGGCTGCCGCCACTTCGAGCGC
>DASXXS010000354.1:0-11913 GCA_036502925.1 Xanthobacteraceae bacterium | reverse complement strand
CGTGCCGTCGATGAGCTTGGAGGTCAGCACCACGCTCGCCAGGGTGAAGCGGATCTTGCCCTGCGACAGCTCGACCAGGATCTCGCCGCTGCCGTCCTCGATCAGGCGCTGCACCTCACCGACGGTCTTGCGCGGCACGATGATCCCCGGCATTCCGCCGGCGCCCTCCGGAAGCGGCAGATCGAGCTGCGCGAGCCGGTGCCCGTCAGTGGCGACGGCGCGCAGCGTTTGCGTCTTGGCCGCGCCCGCGGCGTGCAAATAAATGCCGTTGAGGTAGTAGCGGGTCTCCTCGGTCGAGATCGCGAACTGGGTCTTGTCGATCAGGCGCTTGAGATCCGCCGCCGCCAGCTTGAAGCTGTGGCTCATTTCGCCGGCCGCCAGATCCGGGAAGTCGCTCTCCGGCAAGGTCTGCAGGGTGAAGCGCGAGCGGCCGGCGCGGATCGACAGCACCGCGCGGTCGCCGGAGGCTTCGAGCGCGATCTGCGCGCCCTCAGGCAGCTTGCGCACGATGTCGTGGAACATGTGGGCCGGCACCGTGGTCGAGCCGCCGGGGCTCGCCTCGGCGGCGATCGTCTCGATCACTTCGAGATCGAGGTCGGTGGCCTTCAAGCCCAGAGTTGCGCCCTCCGCCCGGATCAGCACATTGGCCAGGATGGGAATCGTGTTGCGCCGTTCCACCACGCGATGAACGTGGCCCAGCGACTTCAGCAACTCCGAACGTTCGACCGTGACCTTCATCTGCGACCCTGCTCCGCCAAGGGGAATGTGCTGGCCTCAGGGGGCCACGAAGGTGGCGCGAGCCCGCGGATTCTGCAAGGGCGATGGCCTGTCCGCAGGAGGGTTTTCCAGCCGATTCGGCACCAACAAGCACGGAATCCGGCGGGAGACAGGGCCCCAACCCGGTGCCTCGGCGCCACCCTCCCGGTTGCGGGGGGAGGGATTGCGCATCAGTGTGCCGAACGAACCGCCGGCCGCGCGAGGTCTACTCCTGCAGCTGCCGCTTCAACAGCTCGATCTCCTCGGCCAGCGCCACGTCATTGTTCACCAGGTTCTCGATCTTGCGCACCGCATGCAGAACCGTGGTGTGGTCGCGGCCGCCGAAGCGGCGCCCGATCTCCGGCAGCGAACGCAGCGTCAGCGTCTTGGCGAGGTACATGGCGACCTGGCGCGGCCGCACCACGTTGGCGGTGCGCCGCGACGACAGCAGATCGGCGCGGCTGACATTATACTGGCGCGCCACCACACGCTGGATTTCCTCGATCTTGACGCGGCGGGGCTCCAGCGGGCGGATCAGGTCGCGCACTTCGCGCTCGGCCATTTCGAGCGTGACCGGCTGGCCGGTCAGCTTGCTGTGGGCGAGCAGACGGTTGAGCGCGCCTTCCAGATCGCGACCATTGTGGGTCACGGACTTGGCGATGAAGCCAAGCACGCTCGGCGGCACGTCGAAGCCGGGATGATGCAGCCGGGCCGCCGCCACCCGGGATTTTAGAATTTCCAGCCGCAGATCCTCGCCGAGCACGCCCATCTCGACCACCAGTCCGCCGGCGAGCCGCGAGCGCATGCGCTCGTCGAGGCTTTCGAGGTCGGATGGCGGCCGATCCGAGGCGATCACCACCTGGCGGCCGGAATCGATGAGCGCATTGAGGGTGTGGCAGAATTCGGCCTGGGTGGATTTGCCCTGAAGGAATTGCAGGTCGTCGATCACCAGCACGTCGATCGCCCGCAGCGCTTCCTTGAACGCGATCGCGGTCTGCGCCCGCAGCGCTGCCACGAAGCCGTACATGAATTTCTCTGCGGTCAAATACAGCACTTTGCGCTCGGGGCCGATATTGCCGGCCCACGCCACCGATTGCAGCAGGTGGGTCTTGCCGAGGCCCACGCCCGCATGGATGTAGAGCGGGTTGAACATGACGGCATCGCCGCGGCGCGCCCGCGCGACCTGCAGGGCCGCCGCGTGGGCAAGCGTGTTCGAGCGGCCGACCACGAAAGCGTCGAAGGTCAGGCGCGGATCAAGCGGCGAGCCGCCGAGGCCTTCATGCACCGCCGAGATCGGCGGCGCCAGGCCGCGCGGCTCGTGGCCGTTGACCTTGCTCTCGCGCAGCGGCGCCGGCGGCTCGGCGAGCTGGATTTTCGGCGGCAACTGCCGGATCGCCGCCGAACGCACCATCAGCTCGATCCGCGTGGTCGTGGGTTGCTCGCACTGCCAGCAGCCCAGCAGCTTTTCGGCGTAGTGGGATTGGATCCAGCTCTTGAGAAACCGGGTGGGCACCGAGAGCTTGATCGTCTCGAGCTCCACGGCATCGAGTTCCATGCGCGCGAACCAACTGAGATAGATGTCCTCGCCGACTTCAATGCGAAGGCGGTCCTTCACGCGCAACCATCTCTCCTGATCCATGCTGGTCATTTTCATCTCATAATGGTCGACATGGTCGACAATGGCGGTGAATTGAACGCGGTTCATTACCCTGCGGGCCGCACGCAACTGGCCAACGGCGGATGGAAAAAAGCGCTGACGGATCGATGAAGAGGCGGGGCAGAGGCGAGCCGGTCAGCGCCGGCGGCGGCCAATGCCGGCGTCAGCGGCCGGGCGGGGCCGGGCGTCCCGCCACGGTCCGGGAGTCGGCCGCAGCGCAGCCGAGGTGAAAGGGCCAGACCGATGTGGGCCAGACCGGATGGCTCCAGGCCTGACGCGCTGTCATGAATGTCATGATGTTGGCCCCCCAATTCATCGCCGCCGCACGGCGATGCCAAACATTTCTTTTGACCGACCCAAGTTGTTAAGCGATCCCAAGTCTTAAGCGATCGCCTCGTGCTGCCCGCGCACTATTCACTCGGCGATAGGCAGCTCTTTCTCACGCTCATTGAGTCGAACCCAGCGTCGAACGCCTGATTATCGCGGGGCCAAATTTGAGAATAACTGGACATAGTTCGGGCGTTCCCATCTTCGATGAGTTCGAATACTCGCCGTGTCGAGATAAATCGCCGGTGGCCCCGCGATGAAGTTAAGGTTACCACGACGGTTCGGGCCTGCAATCTCTACAAGGCTCCAGGCAATTCGCATTTCCGCCAGAAAATCGCCGCGCAACAACCCGGCCGCCCCCAAATGACCTTACTTAAGCCTATGAGGCGCAGCGCTTTTTTTTGGATTCAAGAGAGCCGAACGGGACGTCCCAATGGCCGCCGATTTTTATGCCGAGCGGGATGTTCGGGGCAGGCTTTGATGTGACAGAATCAAAGTCCTCGCTGCCTCTTTCCCCATAAATCGTTCTGGAAGCAGCTGTATTTCTGAGCGGAAAGACGACCTAGCCCCGTCGCGGCGGGGACTGGAATGCAAAATGTGACTTTTCGGTCCCTACAGAAAGTACCCTAGGGGGCACGATAGAATCATTTAGTGACGCTTTTGCAACAGCTTGCGTTCGAAATTCGAATTTCCAAAACAAATCGTGCGCGCGCAGGCATCGAGGCGCGGTGGCTTCCCAAGGGGTTATCGTTCAGGCCCGCAAAACAAAAAGCCCGGCTTGCGAGCCGGGCGTCGGTGTGCGGATCAGGCCGCGTCACTCACGGGCTACTTGCCGAGCTCGGCGACCCGATGGCTGAGCCGCGATACTTTACGGCTCGCGGAGTTTTTATGGACGATACCTTGCTGCGCGGCACGCATGATGACCGGTTCGGCCTCGCCCAGCGCGGCCAGCGCCAGCGCGCGGTCGCCGGTGGCAATCGCGTCCTCGACCTTGCCGACATAGCTTCGCAGCCGCGAGCGGCGCGCCTTGTTGATCACTGTCCGGCGCGCCATCTGGCGCGCCGCCTTCTTGGCTGAAGCGGTATTGGCCATACCTGTTCTCGTCCTGTGGCAGGCGGCGGTCGCCGCATGTCCCCAAAGTTGGGTTCCTTGCGCCGATTTGCCGATTTTGCAA
Source organism: Xanthobacteraceae bacterium (assembly GCA_036502925.1). Taxonomy (GTDB): domain Bacteria; phylum Pseudomonadota; class Alphaproteobacteria; order Rhizobiales; family Xanthobacteraceae; genus VAZQ01. The sequence continues at coordinate 7,999 of DASXXS010000354.1, read as the reverse complement.
AAAGGTGCGGCGGCGAGATGCTCGCCGCCAGCCGGCGCCGCTTATAATTGCGGCCTTCCGTTACGTCAATGTCGGACCGGGCTCGGTGTCCGGACCGGCTCGGGGCCTGGGATTGGCCGGTTACACGGCCTGGAGCCGGCTCCGCCGTTCCCGGTCAGCCGTTCACATTGAACGCGGCCAGTGCCGCCATATTGACCAGCTGGGCGTCGTTGGCGGAGAGCGACACGATCTGCACCGGCCGGTCGAGCCCGACCAGGATCGGGCCGATCACGGTCGCGCCCCCCAGTTCGGTGAGCAGCTTGGTCGAGATCGAGGCGGAATGAAATGCCGGCATGATCAGCACGTTCGCCGGCCCCGACAGCCGGCAGAACGGATAGGCGTCGCGCAAATCCATGTTCAGCGCGACATCCGCCGCCATGTCGCCGTCGTATTCGAAATCGACGTGGCGCTGGTCGAGGATGTGGACCGCGCCCTGCACATGGGCGGAGCGTTCGCTCGCCGGGTGGCCGAAGGTCGAGAACGCCAGCAGCGCAAGCCGCGGGTCGTAACCGAGCCGCCGCGCCACCCCGGCGGCCTCGGTCGCGATGTCGGCGAGACTCTCGGCATTTGGCAGTTCGTTGACGGCGGTGTCGGCGACCAGGACGGTGCGACCGCGCGCCAGCACGAGCGAGACGCCGATAACGCGATGGCCGGGCTTGGGATCGATGCATCGGCATACGTCCTCGAGCGCCACCGAGAAATTGCGGGTGACCCCGGTGACCATCGCGTCGGCATCGCCGAGCGCCACCATGCAGGCGGCGAAATGATTGCGGTCCTGGTTGACCAGGCGGTGGACGTCGCGCAGCAGATAGCCCTTGCGCTGCAGCCGCTCATAGAGATAGGCCGCATAGGCGGCATTGCGGTGGGAAAGTGCCGCGTTGATGATCTCGATGCCGCCGCCGAGCTCGACCCCGAGCCCGCGCGCGGTCTCGCGCACCCGATCCTCGCGCCCGACCAGGAGCGCGCTGCCGAGCCCCTGATGGACGAAGCTCGCGGCAGCGCGGATCACCTGCTCCTCCTCGCCTTCGGCGAAGACCACGCGTTGCGGCCGCCGGCGCAGCCGCTGGTGGACGCGCTGCAGGATGCCGGCCACCGGGTCGCGGCGCGACGCCAGCTGAGCCCGATACGCATCCATGTCGGGGATCGGCTTGCGGGCGACGGCGGTGTCCATGGCAGCCTTGGCCACCGCCGGCGGCACCGTCGCGACCAGGCGCGGATCGAACGGCACCGGGATGATGTAGTCGGGCCCATATTTCGGGCGCGCCCCATAGGCGACGGCGACCTCGTCCGGCACGTCCTCGCGCGCGAGCGCGGCGAGCGCGTTGGCGGCCGCGATCTTCATCTCCATGTTGATGGCGGTCGCCCGCACGTCGAGCGCGCCGCGGAAAATGTAGGGGAAGCCGAGCACGTTGTTGATCTGGTTCGGGTAATCCGAGCGCCCCGTGGCCATGATGGCGTCCTGGCGGACTTCGGCCACTTCCTCGGGCGTGATTTCCGGATCGGGATTTGCCATCGCGAAGATGATGGGCCGCTCCGCCATGGATTTGACCATGTCCCGGGTCACCGCGCCCTTGACCGACAGCCCGAAAAACACGTCGGCGCCGGCGAGGGCTTGCGCGAGCGTGCGCGCCGAGGTCTTGGCCGCATGGGCCGACTTCCACTGGTTCATGCCCGCGGTGCGGCCTTGATAGATGACGCCCTTGGTGTCGCACAGAATGACATTGTCGGGCGCAAACCCGATGGCTTTGAGCAGCTCGAGACAGGCGATGCCGGCGGCGCCGGCGCCATTGCAGACCAGCTTGGTCGATTTGATGTCGCGCCCGGTCAGGTCGAGCGCATTGATCAGGCCGGCGGCCGCGATGATGGCGGTACCGTGCTGGTCGTCGTGGAATACCGGAATATCCATCAGCTCGCGCAGGCGCTGCTCGATCACGAAACATTCGGGGGCCCGAATGTCCTCCAGGTTGATGCCGCCCCAGCTCTTGCCGAGAAACTTGATGGCATTGATGAACTCGTCGGGATCCTCGGTCGAGACTTCGAGATCGATGGCGTCGATATCGGCAAAGCGCTTGAACAGCACGACCTTGCCCTCCATCACCGGCTTGGAGGCGAGCGCGCCGCGATTGCCCAGCCCCAGGATGGCCGTGCCATTGGTGATGACGGCGACAAAATTTCCTTTGGTGGTGTAATCGTAAGCGAGGCTTTCGTCCTCGGCGATGGCCAGCACCGGAACGGCGACGCCGGGCGAATAGGCGAGCGAAAGGTCGCGCTGGGTCGCCATCGGCTTGGTGGCGATGACTTCGAGCTTGCCGGGCCGGCCCTGGCTGTGAAACAGCAGCGCCTCCTGGTCCGTAAAGGTGGGCCGTTTGCTGCGGCCGTCGTTTTTTGTAGTCATTTCAACTCCTTGACTGTCCAGACAGCACGACTTGGGGGAGGCGACGAATCTCGCGCATCGATCCCGGGTAGCTCAAAGGAATGCCGAACCCACGATCGCTCGACCAGGCTTGCCCTGCGGTCGCGTCGACTAGCCTCATGGAGGTCGGTTTCCGGCATCGTAATTGAAGCAACGGCCTGAGCCGTGTAAGCGTGGGGTCGGGACGAGCCTTCAGCCTAGCACGGCACGGTCATGATCCGTTTTTTGTTTCGCTTTGTCGGCCTGCTCGGGCTGGCCCTGGGTTTCGTGTTCCTGGTCTACGATGGCACCAGGTCGATCGCCAACCGCTCGGTCGAGATGACCACCGTGGAGGGACTTTGGACCGAGATCTATCCCAAGAGTCCGCAGGACGTTTTGCGACCGCTCACCGCGCCGATCGCCAATTGGCTATGGGATCCGGTGACCGTCTCTTTCCTGCACGCGCCGATTTGGCTTGTCCTGGCGGTACTGGCTTCGCTTCTCATGATACTCGGACGCAAGAAGAAGCCGCTTATCGGCTACGCGCGCGACTGATCCGAGCAATCGGTAATCGGTCGTCGGCGCGTCACTTCTTCACGTGCTTCTTGAGAAATTCCAGCGACCGCTGCCAGCCGAGCTTGCAGGCTGCCTCGTTGTAGCTGCCGCGTTCATCGCAACAGAAGCCGTGCCCGGCATCCGGATAGGTGAAGATTTCGCATTCGGGATGCTTTTTCTTGATGGTCTCCACATCGGTGAGTGGGATGCTGGCATCCTTCTCTCCGAAATGCATCTGCGTCGGGCATTTCGGCCTCTTGTCGACGATCTTGATGATGTGGCCGCCATAAAAGCAGACCGCTGCCGAGAGGCCGGTCGCGTCGGCCGCCGCCAGGAACGAGATTGTTCCGCCCATGCAGAAGCCGAGCGTGGCGACCGGGCCTTCCTTCTTGAGCTGGTCGATCGCGGCCTGGGTGTCGCGCAGCATGGCGCTGAAATCCGGATTGGCGACGAACTTGCGGGCATTGGCGATCTCGTCAGGCGTGTAGCCGCACTCGAAATTCGGCTCCATGCGATCGAACAGGGCCGGCGCGACCGCCGCATAGCCTTCGTTTGCCAGCCGGTCGCAGACCGCGCGAATGTGCTGGTTCACGCCGAAAATCTCCTGAATGACCACGATCCCGCCTTTGGCCGCGCCTTGGGGATCGGCCCGGTAGGCGCCCAGGCGATGCTGGTCGGCGGCGGTGAGTGTGAATTGCTTACCCAAGGTGACCTCCTGTGAAACGTCGCGGCCGGGCAGACGGCCCGGCCTCCGATCGCAGCAATTTCACGACGGCGGCGCCGGAAAAGCAACACCTGCCGGTGCCGGCTCCGGCGGCGTGCGCATGCATCGCAATGCCGCCGCAATCGGCGGCCGCGGCGGAGCTTTCCCGAACGCGGACTGAACGGCAATCGGTCGATTGATCCCGATGGCACAAGGACTCTCTGCGATTCGGTGAACCTCGTCCCCGGGCCGTCCGACCAATGCTCGGATGAACCAAGCGCGTGAAGCTCACACCGAGCGTCGAGGAGAAACACATGTTGAACCGTTCTCATATCTTGAACCTGGCTGCGGTCGCCGCGATCGGTAGCGCGGCATTGGCGGCGACCAGCGCCTTCGCAAAGCCGGTGCCCAACGGCGTGTTGCATGCCGTCAACCCGGTCCACCTCGGCGGTCCGGTGCAAGTGAATCCGGGCGCGCTCCATGCGCTCCATCCGATCAATCCTGGGCTTCATTTGAATCCCGGCCTGATCCATCTGGCAAATCCCGGCGGCTCACCGGCGATCAAGAAGCCGATCGATATCGATTGCGTGACCTTCAAGAGTTGCGATCACGACCACGATCACGACCACGACCATGACTGGGATCACGACCACGATTGGCATCACCACCGCCCCTGGATGGTCTGGTGGCACCAGCCGCACTACGGCGTGGTCGAATACAACACCGTCAATGCGCCGGTCGAGACCGTCGCCGCCCCGGCTCCCTGCAATTGCCTGACCAAGCAGTATCTCCAGGATGGCAGCGTCCTGTTCAAGGACCTCTGCACCAAGGAAGCCGCCATGGCCACACCGGACGAATTGCGGGCGCAGGCACAGGGAACATCGCCGCAGGCGCAGTGACCGACAGCCACCAATCCGCTTCAACGATTTGAACCCTGGCTCCGGCCGGGGTTCTTCGTTGGCGCAATCTTCGACGGTGCCGAGCGAACGCGCCCGCTGCGCTCGCCAATCTGAAACGTCAGTAGATGATCCAGGGTCGCGGCAGGCTCCAGTTATTTTTCCATCCGGTCAGATGACCGCGGCGGAATTGGAGCGCGATCGCGGCGTCGACCGGGAACCGGCCCGGAACCCCGGCCCACCCGCCGGCAAGATAGATCTCCGAGCCGGGCGGTCCCGAATAGTAGGAGAGGGGCATGCCGAGCGCGCTGCTGGCTTCCTGGGGCGTCATGCCGAACGCCAGCGGCCAAGCATTGGAATCGTAGGGTCCGCAATAGGCGGCCCAGCACAGGCAGATCGAGGCGGCGATGCTTCTGGCGCTGGATCTCATCAGCCTATCTTCGATCGATTCCCAAGCGCGCGCAAGAGCTGCGATGGGAGCGACCGCAATCGGCAGGCCCGCCGGCCTGGATTCTGTTTCGCGGGACCGCAAATCCGCTCTATCTTCGCCCCGCTCGGGAGCGGACCGGGCGCCGCCCGCCGCGGATCGCCGGTGTGCAAGCTTCGGTGGGCAAACAAGCTTTGGTCGTCATGCAAGCTCGGGCAGAGATGGCAAGTCGCGGCGTTGGCCGGTTGATGGAGTGGTCGCGATATGCCGGCGCGATCGGCGGCGAATGTCCGAACTGCGGCGGCGGGACTTTCCTCCTTGCCAAGGCCTGCCCCGCATGCGGCGCCCCGATCAGGCTGCGCCCGGCCGGCCTGATGGTCGCGGGCGCGCTTGTGCTTCTGCTTGTCGCCATCGTGGTCGCGGCGGTCGCGGTGCTGCGCTGGCACCAGCTGGCGGCCGCCACCGCGACCGGAGCGCCCGCCGACGCGCAAATCGCGGCACCCTCGACCGCCGATCTCAGCTGGCTCGCGACCGCCATGAGCCAATGCGACGCCCAGGCCAAGGCGGACTCGGGCATGCTCCACTTCCTGGTCACGCCGCTCGTTTCGCTTGCCGCGGACGCCGCGCCCTGGCGCGCGAAATCCATCAATGACGCGGGCAACGCCATCGTGCTGCGCGCGGATGACACCCTCGACGGGCTCAAGAGCGGAACACTGCGGATCTATCCCGCGGACTATGATTTCAGCATCTTCGATCAGGCCAGCGGCACGGTCTACAAATGGAGGGCATCGGTGGGCGTGTCGAAGTTTTCAACCGCGGACCCCGGCTCGATGTCGAGCTTCAACGTGCAATTCAAAACCGCCCGCGGCGGCGACGCCGCCTGGGGAGGCTCGTTCACCCGGCAACATGGTTCGTGCCATTGGGTGAACGCGATCATCGACAACTGACCGCACCGCGTGGACGTGGCACGGACGGAGTGGGCGCTCGCTTCACCTACTTGACCCGCCTCCACATCAGCTCGGTGGCTCCCCCAACCGATGCAGCCGGGTTGGTATATTTCAGCTCGTCGGCGGTGAGCGAGATGATGGGCCGCTTGAGATCGGTGCCGTTCCAGTTAGCGAACGTGCAGCGCTCGATGTGCAGCGTCAGCGTGCCGTCCGATCCGCCGAGCGAGTATGTGCCGAAGTATCCGATGCTGCCTTGCACGACGGCTTTGTTTTCTTCCGCCGTACCCTTGGCGCGATTGTCGGATGCGAATTTTGGCAGGCTGGAAAGTACCAGCTGCAGCGAAAAATGTCCATTGGGCTGAAATACCGCATAGCCGTCACCCGGTCCAAAGGGCCGGATATCGGGATTCGGGGCTCCGGCGGAGACGAGCTCCCAACCTCCCACGAGCTGTTTCTTCTGGAACGGCGCCTTTGCGGCATCGGCGGCATTGCCGGCGAGCAAGGCAAGTCCCAATACCATCGCTGCAGAAGCATCGAGCATGCAACGCCTATACATTGTGTTCCTCCCATTTGAGTGCCTGGCCCACAGGACCGTAGCTAAGCTGCGGACCAGCGGCGATACGTTGCGAAGATAAGGTTCAGAACGCGATGCCCGCCGATGGCGTGAGCGCTGCCTCTGAAAAAACAGGACTTCGGCACGTCCTGCTGGCAGCTCGTGAATAAGCTACACCACTTGCCGGAGTACTCGGAAGAGGCCGCTACGGACAGAGGCCGCTACGGATAGAGGCGCGATGTCTCTTGTTTGCCCTGACGCGACCTCCGCTCCACCGCCCGGCACAGCTTGGCGAGCACACATGCGCGCGGCGCTCGGGACGCATCTTGGTATGGGCATTTTCTTTGCCGTGCTCGAATCTTGGCACCGATCTTGGTATAATCTGTTTTCGATTTTGGCGGCCTGTGTCGCAGAGGAGGATCATCCGATGTCCAGACATGCAGGAAACTTGACCGGCGTTCTCGCCGGCGCGGTCTACCTCGCCGGAAGCCTGAGCTTTTCGGCGATGGCGCAGGACACGCCGCCCAATTTCGCCCCCAATGCAAGCATCGGGTGGTACGCCTATAACCGCTTATTCATCGCGCCGGCGAGCGGTCCCGGACCCGTGCTGCAGGACCCCGCCCGTCCCTACGTTTCGAATGACGAGTTCCGCGTCACCGGAAGGCAGCCGACCGAGCGCGTGGCTGACCTCAACAGTCCCATCCTCCTGCCCTGGGCGAAGGATGTCGTGCGCAAGCGCAACGAGCTTGTCCTCGCCGGAAAGCTCGTTCCGTCCCCGACAGCGAGTTGCTGGCCCAAGGGCGTTACCGGCTTCCTGCTCTCACCCATGACGCAGCCGATGTATTTCGTTCAAGGGCCGAAGGAAGTGGTCATGATATTGACCAGCTTCAATGACGTTCGCCACATCCACCTGACGGACAAACATTCTGACAACATCAAGACATCCTGGTATGGCGAATCCATCGGCCGGTACGAAGGCGATGCACTCGTCGTCGATACGATTGGACTGGACGACAGGACGCGGGTGGACGGATTCGGCACGCCGCACACCAAGCAGCTTCACGTCATCGAGCGCTTTCACTTGATCGAGTCCGGCGACGTGCTGGAAGCGAACGCCCACGTCGAGGACCCCGGTGCCTTCACGATGCCCTGGGACGCCATCCAGCACTTCCGGCAATATGAGGCGGCAGTGCGCAAGATTCCCGTCGAGCGCCTTGTGCAGTTGGCGAGCGTACCGGAAGGCCCGCTGACGGAGATGACCTGCGCCGACAATCCGACCTCCTTCCTTTTTGCGGGTGCGGCTGCCCTGCCGATACCGCAGGCGGTCGTGCCGGATTTCTGATGGGCTACGGCGCGCGGTCCGGGGTGGGCTCGACGTTGGGATTGCCCAGCTGGGTTCCGTCCGGCAGCGTCACCGCCAGGAACTGGCCGCCATGGGCGCCATCGCCAAGCGGATGCATGATGACGGAGATGTTCATGCCGGGCTT
>DASXXS010000353.1:0-16218 GCA_036502925.1 Xanthobacteraceae bacterium | reverse complement strand
TTGCAGCACCGCCTCGCTGACGCCGAGCCGCTCGAACATCGGGAAGACGTTCGGCCCCAATTGAATGCCGTAGCCGATCGCGCCGAACTCACGCGCTTCCTCCAGGACGCGGACCCGCCAACCGCTGCGCCCGAGCGCCAGTGCGGCGGCGAGACCGCCGAGGCCGCCGCCGACGATCAGGATCGCGTCGTCGGCCGCCATGGCTACGCTCTCCCGATGCGCTTGATCTCCCACTCCAGATCGACGCCGGAGCTTTCCTTCACCCGGGCGCGCACGGTCTCGCCCAAGCTCTCGATGTCGACCGCACTGGCATTGCCGAGATTGATCAGGAAGTTGCAGTGCATGGTCGACACCTGCGCGTCCCCGATCTTGAGGCCGCGACAGCCGGCGGCGTCGATGAGCTGCCACGCCTTCCGGCCCGGCGGATTCTTGAAGGTCGAGCCGCCGGTGCGGCTCTTGACCGGTTGCGTCGCCTCGCGCGATTCCGTGATCTTGTCCATTTCCCCGGCAATCGCGGCCGGATCGCCGGGTTCGCCGCGGAACAAGGCTTCGATGAAAATGATGTCGTCGGGCGCGCCGCAATGTCGATAGGCGTAATGCATGTCGGCGAGCGCCAGCAGCCGAATGCGCCCGCACCGGTCGATGCCGCGCGCCGTGACCAGCGCGTCCTTGGTCTCGCGCCCATAGGCGCCGCCGTTCATGCGCAGCGCCCCGCCGATCGCGCCCGGAATGCCGCGCAGGAAGGCGAGGCCGGAAATGCCGGCCTCCTGCGCGGCGCGCGCCACCTTGACATCGGGCACCGCGGCACCGGCGCGCACCTGCCCGCCGGGCTCGATCGTCACCGCACTGAAGCCACGCCCAAGCCGGATCACCACGCCCGGCACGCCACCGTCACGCACGATCAAATTCGAGCCAAGACCGATCACCGTGATCGGGACTTCGTGCTGCAGCTGCGCCAGAAGATAAGCGAGATCGGCCTCGTCCTCGGGCATGAACAGGGCCTGCGCCGGCCCGCCGACGCGGAACCAGGTCAGCTCGGCGAGAGATTGGTTCTCCATGAGCCGGCCGCGCAGCTCCGGCATCGCGGCCTTGAGGTCGGCGACGATGGCGGGAAAGCTCATGGCGAGCGGCCGGCGGCGGATCCGGCCCCCCGCATGACCGGGAGCAGGCGCAACAGTGCCGGTGACGGTCGCGGCGGCATCACGTCACCCGGTCGAGCGCCGCCAGCTCCCCGGGCAGAGCATAGGCCCACTGCGTGATGGAGCCGGCACCGAGAAACACCACGATATCGCCGGGACGGGCGAGGCGGCGCACCATGGCGGCGATGTCGTCGGGCGCCTCGAGCGGGATCGCCTGGCGGTGCCCGTGGGCGCGCAGCCCCAGCACCAAGGCATCGCGGTCGGCGCCCTCGATCGGGGCTTCGCCGGCCGGATAGACCGGCGCGACCATGACGGTATCGGCGTCATTGAAGCAGCTGCAGAACGACTCGAACAGCAGGGCGAGGCGCGTATAGCGGTGCGGCTGCACGATCGCGATCACCTGGCCGCGGCTCGATTCGCGCGCGGCGCGCAGCACCGCGGCGATCTCGATCGGATGATGGCCGTAGTCGTCGATGATCGGAATGCCGTTCCATTCGCCGGTGCGCGTGAACCGGCGCTTGACGCCGGCGAAACCGGCGAGCGCCTTGCGGATCAGATCGTCCCCGATGCCGAGCTCGCGGGCGACCGCGACCGCCGCGGTCGCATTGAGCGCGTTATGCCGCCCCGGCATCGGCAAGCGCAGCTCCTTGATCTCGTGCGCGGTCTTGCCGGCGCGATCGCGGAACACCATGGAGAAGCGCGACTGTCCGTCGGCATGAACGAGATCGGCCAGGCGCACGTCGGCCTGCAGGTTCTCGCCGTAGGTGATGATGCGGCGATCCTCGATGCGGCCGACCAGCGCCTGCACCACCGGATGATCGGTGCACATGACCGCAAAGCCATAGAACGGCACATTCTCGACGAAGGCGCGGAACGCCTCCTGCACCGCCTCGAAGGTCTTGAAATGATCGAGGTGCTCCGGATCCACATTGGTCACGATGGCGATATCGGCCGGCAGCCGCAGGAAGGTTCCGTCCGATTCGTCCGCCTCGACCACCATCCAGTCGCCTTCGCCGAGGCGGGCATTGGTCCCGTAGGCATTGATGATGCCGCCGTTGATCACCGTCGGATCGAAGCCGCCGGCATCGATCAGGGCGGCGACCAGCGAGGTGGTGGTGGTCTTGCCATGGGTGCCGGCAACCGCGATGCAGCGCTTGAGCCGCATCAGCTCGGCGAGCATCTCGGCCCGGCGCACCACCGGCAGGCGCCTGGCGCGCGCGGCCCGGAGCTCGGGATTGTCACGCTTGACCGCCGAGGAGACGACGACGACATCGGCGCCGTCGAGGTTGCGCGCATTGTGGCCGATGGCGACGGCGATGCCCTTGTCGCGCAGCCGCCGCACATTGGCGCTGTCGGCCACGTCGGAGCCTTGAACATGATAGCCGAGATTGGCCAGGACCTCGGCGAGGCCGCTCATGCCGATGCCGCCGATCCCCACGAAGTGGATCGGCCCGATGTCGCGCGGCAATTTCATCGCGGTCGCGTTCTCCTGGCGATCGTGTCGCGCACTAGATCAGCCAGCCGGTCGGCGGCGTCAATAGCGCTGGCCGACTTGGCCGCCGCCGCCATGGCGGCGAGCCGCGGCGGCGCGGCCGCCAGCGCGGTGATCTCGGCCGCCAGCCGCGCCGGCGTAAAATCGTCCTGGCGCAGCCGGATGGCACCGCCGGCCTCCTCCAATACCGCGGCATTGGCCTGCTGGTCCTGATCGAGCGCATGCGGCAGCGGCACCAGAATTGCCGGTCGCCCGATCGCGGCGAGCTCGGCCACGGTCGAGGCGCCCGAACGCGCGACCACGAGGTGCGCCGCGGCGATCCGCGCCGGCAAGTCGGGAAAGAAAGGCGCGACCTCGGCGCTGATGCGCAGCCGCCCATAGGCCTCGCGAACCTCTCCCAGATCCTCGCCGCGCGCCTGTTGGGCGACCAGCAGACGGACGCGCAAGGCCTGGTCGAGCCGCTCGATCGCCACCGGCACGATCTGCGACATGACGCGCGCGCCTTGGCTGCCGCCGAAGACGAGCAGGCGCACGAGCCCGTCGCTCGCCAGGACCGGATAAGGCATCGCGGCCGCCGCGATCACCGCCGGGCGAACCGGATTTCCGGTATGCGCCGACTTGGCGGCCAGCGCGGGCGCGCGGTCGAGCACGCCGGGGAAGCTGATCGCGATCGCGCTCACCCGCGGCGCCAGGAGCTTGTTGGCGCGCCCCATGACGGCGTTCTGCTCGTGAATGATCGTGGGGATGCGCCGCCATGTTGCGGCCAGGACCGGCGCGAGGGTCGGATAGCCGCCAAAGCCCACCACCACGGCGGGCTTGAGGCGTCCCAGCAGGATGCTGGCGCGCGCCAGCGCGAGGCCCATGATCGCGCCGGTGCGCGCGAGCGCGACGAGATTGCGCCCGCGCAAGGTTTCGCTGGCAATCACGTGAACCTGCCGGGCCGGGAATCGCTTGCCGTAGCGCTCGGCGCGCACGTCGGTCGCGAGATCGATGGTCAGGCCGCGAGCGGCCAGCACCTCCGCCAGCGCCTCGGCGGGAAACAGATGTCCGCCGGTTCCACCGGCGGCCAGGAGCACGAGCGGCGCGGCGCCGCCTTGCATCAGGCCGGGCTCCCGGCAGCCGCGAGTCCGCCCACGCTCGGCAACAGCTCCGAGCGCGGACGTTCGCGCGCCAGGGCCAGAAGCATTCCCATGCCGTAGGCGAGCGAGATCATCGACGATCCGCCATATGAGATGAACGGGAGCGTCATGCCCTTGGCGGGGATCAAATGCAAGTTCACCGCCATGTTGATCGCCGATTGCAGACCAAACAGGATCGCGAGCCCGGCCACCGCAAAGCGCCTGAACGGATCGTCGTCATTGCGGGCGTGGCGCAGCGCGCGCACCACGACGAATGCATACAGAGCCGCCAGGACGAGGCAAAGCACGATGCCGAACTCCTCGGCGCCGACCGCGAAAACGAAGTCCGTATGCGCTTCCGGCAGGATCCGCTTGACGGTTCCTTCGCCCGGCCCGCGCCCGAACCAGCCGCCGCGCACGAACGATTCGAGCGCCTGGTCGACATTGAAGGTATCGCCGGACGCCGGATCCATGAAGCGCTGGATGCGGCGCGCGACATGCGGAACCGTGGCATAGGCGCCGGCGAGCCCGATCGCGGCGGCACCCCCCAGGCCGACCACCCATACCATCCGCATGCCGGCAAGAAAGAACAATGTGCCCCAGACCAGCATGATCAGCATGGTCTGTCCGAAATCGGGCTGCAGCACCAGAACGCCCACCGCGGCCAGCAGCAGCGCCAGTGCTGCGGTGTTCGAGGGCATTTCCGGCCGCCGCGCGGATTCGCCGAACAGCCAGGCGATCAGAATGACGAAGGCGGGCTTAAGGAATTCCGAAGGTTGAATATTGACGCCGAAAATGACGATCCAGCGGCGCGCGCCCTTGACCTCGGCGCCGAACATCAGTGTCGCCACGATCAGGACGAGGCTCACGATGAAGACGACCAGCGCGAGGCGTCGAATGTTGCGCGCCGACAAGAGCGACGTCGCCAGCAGCACGACCAGCGTCGGGATCAGGTAAAGGATATGCCGATGGACGAAATAGAACGGCTCCAGGCCCAGCCGCGCCGCCACCGGCGGGCTGGCGGCGAGCGAAAGCACGATGCCCGCCAGCATGAGGACGATGAGCGCCGCCAGCATCAGCTGGTCGACCGTCCACCACCAGGCCGCAAAGGGAGTACGTTCGAGACGCGAGACCATGGACGGTCTCCTTGGTGGAGGAGGATCGGTTCAAAGGGCCCCCGACTATGGTTGCCCAGCCGTTAAGAAAAAATTTCGATTTTGAAGGACGAGAGCAGATACGTGGTTTGGCACGGCGGTGCCCTTCCCTCCCCCTGCAAGGGGGAGGGCGACCCGCAAAGCGGGTCGGGAGGGGGTCCCGCCTCTCCACAGACTCTGTGCTTGAGACTCTGTGCTTGCAGCCGGGACCCCCACCCGGATCGCTACGCGATCCGATCTCCCCCTTGCGGGGGGAGGTTTAAAGAGGGCCCTGCCCTAAGCCGGCGCGACGCCGGGCAGCGCCTGCACCAGTTCGCGGAACTTGTCCCCGCGCACCTCGAAATTGCGGAACTGATCGAACGAGGCGCAGGCCGGCGACAGCAGCACGACCGGCGCCGTCGCGGCGGCCGCCTCGGCGTCCCGGGCGGCAAGCGCGACCGCCCGATCGAGGCTGCCGGCAACCTCGAAGGGAACCTGCTTCTCAAGCCGCCCCGCGAACTCGGCGGCGGCCTCGCCGATCAGATAGGCCTTGCGGATACGCGGAAAGTAGCCGGCCAGCGAGTCGATGCCGCCGGTCTTCGGCTGGCCGCCGGCGATCCAGAATATGTCGGAAAAGCAGGCCAGCGCGCGCCCGGCGGAGTCCGCATTGGTGGCCTTGGAATCGTTGACGAACAACACCTTGCCCTTGCGGGCGATGGTTTCCATCCGGTGCGCGAGACCCGGAAACGAGCGCAGCCCATCCTGGATGGCGGCAGGCGTCAAGCCCAGCGCGAGCGCCGCCCCGGCGGCGCAGGCCGCGTTCTGGGCATTGTGGACGCCGCGCAGCGATCCGATCGCGCGCAGGCTGGCGATCGTGCGCACGCCCGCCCTGGAAGCCTGGACGATCTCATCGCCCGCCAGATAAAGGCCGTCGGCGAGCGTCTGCAGGACCGAGATGCGCAGCACCCGCTTGCCGGATCGCTCGACGCGATCGGCGCTCGCCCGGCACCAATCGTCGTCGACCCCGATGATCGCGGTGCCGTCGCGCTGGACGCCGGCGACCAGGCGCTCCTTGACCGCCGCGTAGCGGCGCAGCGTGCCATGACGGTCGATGTGGTCCTCGCTGACATTGAGCAGAATTCCGACGGATGGATCGAGGCTCGGCGCAAGGTCGATCTGATAGGACGACACTTCGATGACGTGAACGCGACCGAGGCGCGGCGGCGCAAGCGAGAGTATGGCGGTGCCGATATTGCCGCCGAGTTGCACGTCGTGGCCGGCCGATCCCAGGAGATGCGCGACCAGGGCGGTGGTGGTCGACTTGCCGTTGGTGCCGGTGATGGCGACGAATGCGGCTTGGGCGGCCTGGCAGCGCCGCTCGCGGCAAAACAGCTCGATGTCGCCGATCACCTCGACGCCGGCCGCGCGCGCAAGTCGCACCGACCAGTGCGGCAGCGGATGCGTCAGCGGCACGCCGGGCGCGAGCACCAGCGCGGCGATCTTCGACCAATCGGCCTGCGCCAGGTCGGCGGTCGCAAATCCGGCCTGCGCGGCCGCCGCCATCCGCTCGGCGTCGTCATCGCAGGCGATCACCTGCGCGCCGCCGGCCGCGAGCGCCCGGCAGCTCGCGAGCCCCGAGCCGCCGAGCCCGAAGACCGCGACCCTCCTGCCGGCAAAGGTCGTGACCGGGATCATTATCTGAGCTTCAGCGTCGACAGCCCTGCCAGCGCGAGCACCACTGAAACGATCCAGAACCGGATCACGATTTGCGGCTCGGTCCAGCCGAGCTGCTCGAAGTGATGATGGATCGGCGCCATCCTGAAGACGCGCTTGCCGGTCAGCTTGAACGAAACGACCTGCACGATCACCGAAACCGCCTCGAGCACGAACAGCCCGCCGATCACCGCCAGCACGATCTCATGCTTGGTGGCGACCGCGATGGTGCCGATCATGCCGCCGAGCGCCAGCGAGCCGGTATCGCCCATGAAGATCGAGGCCGGGGGCGCATTGAACCAGAGAAAGCCCAAGCCCGACCCGATCACCGCGCCGCACAGCACCGCGAGCTCGCCGGTGCCGGCCACGTAATGGATGTTGAGATAATCGGCGAACACCGTGTTTCCCACCAGATACGAGATGAAGCCGAAGCTCAGCGCCGCGATGATGACGGGCACGATGGCGAGCCCGTCCAGCCCATCGGTGAGGTTAACCGCGTTGCCGGCACCGACGATGATGAAGGCGCCGAACACGACGAAGAACCAGCCGAGCGGAATTACCAGCTCCTTGAAGAACGGAAAGGTCAGCGAGGTGGCGAACGAGCCGCGTCCGAGACTGGCGATGGCGAGGCAGGCGGCGCCGGCGATCAGCGTCTCGATCAAGAGGCGGGTGCGGCCGGCAACGCCGGAATGGGTCTGCTTGGTGACCTTGAGATAGTCGTCATAGAAGCCGACGGCGCCGAAGCACAAGGTCACGCCGAGCACGATCCAGACATAGCGATTGGCCGGATTGGCCCACAGCAAAGTCGATGCCACGATGCCGAACAGGATCATCAGCCCGCCCATGGTGGGCGTACCCTTCTTGGTCACCAAATGCGATTGCGGCCCGTCGCTGCGGATCGGCTGGCCCTTGCCCTGCTTGAGCCGCAGGTGGTCGATGATCCATGGCCCGAACAGGAAGACAAAGACCAGCGCGGTGATCATGGCTCCGCCGGTGCGAAACGTGATGTAGCGAAAGACATTCAGGATCGAGACTTTGTCGGAAAAGTCGATCAGCAAATAAAGCATGGGGTCAGCCTTGCGCAGGGGCCGCTACGGCGGCCTCGCGGCGGGAATAGCGGCGTTCCAGCGCCTTGACGATGGGCCCCATCCGCGACCCGAGCGAACCCTTCACCATGATGGTGTCGCCCGGACGGATGGCGGCGAGCACTTGCGGTTCGAGCAGCGCGGAGGTCTCGGCATAGCCGGCTCGGCGCTCGGAGGGAAGAGCATCCCACAACGCGCGCATGAGCGGGCCGCAGCAAAACACCAGGTCGATGCCGTGGGCGAGCACCGGCTCGAGCATTCGGCGATGCCATTGCGCACCGCGCGAGCCGAGCTCCAGCATGTCGCCGAGGACGGCGATCCGCCGGCCGTGCGCCCCGATCTCGGCCTGCCCAAGCAAGGCGAGCGCCGCGCGCATCGACGCCGGATTGGCGTTGTAGCTTTCATCGATCAGCTGCGCGTCGCCGTCGCCGGTCTCGAGCGTGATGCGCGCGCCGCGCCCGGCCGCCGGCCGCAAATGCGCCAGCGCGAGGGCGGCCAGCGCCAGGTCGGCGCCGACAAGGGCGGCGGCCGCCAGCACCGCGAGCGAATTGTGCACGAGGTGACGGCCGGGAGCGCCGAGCTTGTAGGTGACATCGGTGCCGAGAATGCGGGCCTGGACGGTGGAGCAGTCGGGATGCAGCGAGCACTTGATCAGGCGCGCGTCGGCCGCGGCATGCTGGCCGAACGAAACCACGCGACCGGCGCCGGCATCCTGCGCGTGCCGTCGAAGACGGGCGAATTGCGGATTGTCGCGGTTGATGACGGCGGCCCCGCCGGCCTCGAGCCCGCGGAAGATTTCGGCCTTGGCATCGGCGATCGCCGCGAGCGAGCCGAGAAATTCGAGATGCACCGGCTCGATCGTGGTGATGATCGCGACATGCGGGCGCGCCAGGGCGGTGAGGGCCGCGATCTCGCCGGCATGATTCATCCCGAGCTCCAGCACCGCATAGCGTGCCGTCCGCGGGCAGCGGGCGAGCGACAGCGGCACGCCCCAATGATTGTTGTAGGAGGCGACCGAGGCATGGGTCTCGCCGTCGGCGCCCAGCGCCAGGCGCAGCGCTTCCTTGGTGCTGGTCTTGCCGACCGAGCCGGTGACGGCGAGGAACTTTGCCGGCGAGCGCGCACGCGCCGCCCGCGCCAGGTCGCCAAGCGCGGTCAGCACGTCCGCCACGACCAGGAGCGGCGCCTGCGCGGGGAAGCCCGCGCGCTTGTCGGCGGCGACGACGGCAAGGCCGGCGCCCGCCGCGAGCGCGGCGGGCACGAAGGCGTGTCCGTCGCGGTGCTCGCCCGCGATGGCGAAGAACGCCTCGCCCGGCGCGATGCTGCGGCTATCGATCGAGATTCCCGCCGCCGCGGCGGGCAGCGCCCCGGCGCGCGCGGCATGCATCGCCGGCGCCATCGCCTCGACGCTCCAGAGCGGCTCAACGCTCATGCCACTCCTCCTTGCGCGAGCGCAGCGGCGACCGCCTCGTGATCGCTGAATGGAAACACCTGTTTGCCGACGATTTGGCCGGTTTCATGGCCCTTACCGGCGATGAGCAGGATGTCGCCGCGGCGCAGCCCGGCGATGGCGGTGCGGATCGCCTCGCCGCGGTCGCCGATTTCGGCCGCGCCCGGCGCCGCCTGCAGGATCGCGCCGCGGATCGCTGCCGCCTGCTCGCCTCTCGGATTGTCGTCGGTGATGACGACGCGATCGGCCTTGGCGGCGGCGATCTGCCCCATCATTGGCCGCTTGCCCGGATCTCGATCGCCGCCCGCGCCGAATACCACCACCAGACGGCCGGTCACATAGGGACGCAGCGCATCGAGCGCCTTGGCGAGCGCGTCGGGCTTGTGGGCATAATCGACGAAGATCGATGCGCCGTTCTTTTCGCCGACCAGCTCGAGACGGCCCTTGGCGCCCTTGAGCTCACCAAGCGCGGCGAAAGCGGCAGCGGGCTCGCCGCCGGTGGCGATCACCAGGCCGGCGGCGAGGAGGGCATTCTCGACCTGAAAATCGCCCACCAGCGGCAGCCGCAGGCTGTACTCGTTGCCCGCATGCACGGCCCGCAGCACCTGCGCGAATCCATCGATCTTGTTGCCGACCAAGCGGATGCCCTCGCCCTTTCGGCCCACGGTCAGCAGACGCAGCCGGCGCTGCTTGGCGCATGACACCACGGCATCCGCGTGCTCATGATCGACGTTAATCACCGCCGCGCCGCGGCGCTCGACCAGATCCGTGAACAGCCGCAGCTTGGCGGCGAGATAGTCCGCCATGCTCGGGTGATAATCGAGATGATCGCGGCTGATATTGGTGAAGCCGCCGGCCGCGATGCGCACGCCGTCGAGCCGGTGCTGGTCGAGGCCGTGCGAGGAGGCCTCGATGGCGAGATGAGTCACATCCTCCTTGGCGAGCCGGTCGAGCTCCCGGTGCAACGCCACCGGGTCGGGCGTGGTCAGGGAGCCGTACGCCTCGCGCTTGCCCGAGACCAATCCGACAGTGCCGATGCTCGCCGCCTCGTAACCGAGCGCAGCCCAGATTTGGCGGGTGAAGGCGGTGACCGAGGTCTTCCCGCTGGTGCCGGTGACGGCCGCGATGACCTGCGGTTGGCCGGAGAAGAATTTGGCCGCGGCGAGCGCGAGGCAACGGCGGGTATCGTGGACCTTCACGAAGGCAACATCGGGGGGAAGCGGCGTTTGCGGCACCCGCTCCGCCATGATCGCCGCCGCGCCCGCGGCGAGCGCCTCCGCGACGAACCGCAGCCCGTCGTCCTTGGCGCCCGTCATCGCCACGAACAGATCGCCGGGCTTCACGGTGCGGCTGTCGGCGCTGACGCCGCCGAGCTCGAGCGCCGCAAAGCGCGCGTCGCTGACGGAATCCACGGTGAGCAGGTTCTTGAGCTTCATGACCGG
The DNA here is from genome assembly GCA_036502925.1 of Xanthobacteraceae bacterium. Classification (GTDB taxonomy): domain Bacteria; phylum Pseudomonadota; class Alphaproteobacteria; order Rhizobiales; family Xanthobacteraceae; genus VAZQ01. Next base: position 5,646 of record DASXXS010000353.1, on the reverse strand, counting down.
TAGCGAGTGAGTAGCGAGTAGTGAGGAGTGAATGGTGATAGGAGTCTACTCTATTCACTCCTCACTATTCACTACTCACTTCAGCCGCTTCAGCGGCTGCTCGCGGTCGAGGTTGCAAGGATCAACTGGTCGGCCGGCGGCAGGTCGAAGCGCGGTTGGATGCCGAGCAAGGGGGCAACGCGGGCAATCACCGCCCCGCCGGTCGGCACCGCATTCCACCCGGAAGTGCGAAATCCATGGGTTTCCGGCAATGGCTGCGGCTCGTCGAGCATGATCAGCAGGAGGTAGCGCGGATCGTCGGCCGGCAACACCGCGGTGAACGAGTTGAGCACGCGGTCCTTCGAATAGCGCCCGCCGACGACTTTTTCCGAGGTCCCGGTCTTGCCGCCGACGTAATAGCCCGGCACGTCGGCCTGCCGGGCCGTGCCCTTCTCCGCGTTGAGCCGCATGAGGTATCGCATCTTGTCGCTGGTTTCGGGCTTGATCACCCGCGTCGCGATCGCCTGTGCCTGTTGCTCGCTGCGCCGCAGGAAGGTCGGCGGAATGAGGTAGCCGCCGTTCATGAGCGCACAAATCCCCATCACGGCTTGCAGCGGCGCGACCGAAAGCCCGTGGCCGAACGCGATGGTGATGGTGTTAAGCTCGCCCCAATGCCTGGGAACCAGCGGCTCGGCGCTTTCGGGCAGCTCGGTGCGCAAACGGTCGAGCTGGCCGAGCTTTTTGAGGAACGCCTTGTGCTGGTCGACCCCCATGGCGAGCGCTACGCGCGCCGCGCCGATATTCGAGGAATAGGTGAAGACTTCCGACAGGGTCAGAAACCGGCCTTCCGGGTGGGCGTCATGGATCTCGAACTTGCCGAAATGCAGCGGCACGCGGGCATCGAACGTGGAATTGAGATTGATCTTGCCGGAATCGAGCGCCATCGCCAGCGTCAGCGCCTTGAAGGTCGAGCCCATCTCGTAGACGCCGGTGGTGAGCCGGTTGATCCGGTTCGGATCGAGCGCCTCGCGCGGATTGTTGGGATCATAGTCCGGCACCGACACCATCGAGACGATCTCGCCGGTTCGCACCGCCACGATGACGCCGGCCGCGGCCTTGGCCTTGTACTTGTCGCGCGCCTTCATCAGCTCGTCGCGCAGCGCATGTTGTACGCGCAGGTCGACGGCGAGATTGACCGGCTCCTGCAGCCGGTCGGTGGCAAGTCCGGCCAGGTGCAGATCCGCAAGCCCGCTTCCGTCCAGCCATTTCTCAATACCGGCAATGCCTTGGTTGTCGATGTTGACGTGCCCGATGAGATGAGAGACCTCCGCCCCATTCGGATAGACGCGCTTGTTTTCCGGCAGGAAACCGATGCCGGGCAGGCCCAGCCGATAGATCTCCGCCCGCTGCTTGGGGGTGATGTCGCGCTTGAGCCATACGAAATGGCGTTTCGAGCCAAGCCGCTCGCGCAGCTCCACGGCGTCGAGATCCGGCAACACGGCGCTGAGCAGCTCGGTCGCCTCGTCGATATCGATGATCCGATTGGGCTCGGCGAAAAGCGAGGGCGCGCGCACGTCCGTTGCCAGGATCTCGCCGGAGCGGTCGAGAATGTCGGGGCGCGCGGTCGCCACCGCGTCCTGCGCCATCGTGCGCCGCCCCATGTGGCCCTCGGGCACCGCCGCGAACATGATCAGCCGCCCGGCGATGAGCGCGTAGCCCAGGGCGAAGACCACGATGGCCAGCCCGAGACGCGCCCTGGTCTTGGCGGCGCGATCGACATTGCGGCCATAGAGCAGCGTGCGCACGAGCGCGCGGCGCCAGGGAACCTTCGTTGCCGGCGGCGTCGCGGCGGCCATCGCAAGGGCTGCATCGGTCGCCGTCATCTGGGGTTTCTCGGCGAGAGAATGCTCGCGGTCGGCGCATCGCGGCTTTCCAGCATGTTGCCGATCTGATCGGGCGAACCGGGCGGCAGATCGGGCGGGCGCTGCGGCAGACGATCGAGCTGGTCGAATTGCCGGCTGTCGATTATCCGCAAGGACAGATGGCGTTGCGCCAATTCCTGGATGCGGATCGGATTGTCGAGCTTGGACCATTGCGCGCGCAGCTCGGCGACGCCGTCGTGCTCGCGCCTGATATCGAGGCGCAGCCGCGCAACCTGTTCGGCCTTGCGCGTCGATTCGAACTTGATCCGGTAGACATCGACCGCGGCCACCACCAGCGCCACGATCACGCAGATGTTGAGGAGGCGTATCATCCGGGCCGCCTCCGCAAGACATCCTCCAGCGACGGCAGGCGCGGGAGGTGCTGCGCGGATCGCCCTTGGACGTGCGCCGCCGCCGTACGCTCAGCCGCCCGCAGCTTGGCGGAGCGGGCGCGCGGATTGGCGGCGATCTCCGATGCGTCGGGCGTCAGCGGCCGGCCGGTCAGGAGGCGGAAGGTCGGCGCCGGGCGCGCGACTTCCGGCCGATGCCGCGAGGCACCGCTCTGCCGACCACGTTCGACCAGGAAGGTCTTGACGATCCGGTCTTCCAGCGAATGAAACGACACGACCACCAGCCGGCCGCCGGGCCTGAGCATGGCTTCGGCAGCCGCCAAAGCGGTCGCGAGCTCGTCGAGCTCCTCGTTGAGGAAGATGCGAAGCGCCTGAAACGTACGGGTGGCCGGATGAATGATGCCCGGACGCGGCCGCGCGACGCGCTCGATCACGCGGGCGAGCCCCAATGTGGTGCGGATCGGCGCTTCGCTTCGGGCGGCCACGATGGCGCGGGCGATGGCGCGGCCATGACGCTCCTCGCCGAGCGACTTGATGATGAACGCGAGATCGCGCTCGGAAGCGGCCGCGATCACATCGGCCGCGGTCGGACCGGCATTGCCCATGCGCATGTCGAGCGGACCGTCCTGGCGGAAGGAAAAGCCGCGCTCGGCCTCGTCCAGCTGCATCGACGACACGCCGAGATCAAAGACCACGCCGTCGACCAGCAAATGGCCGCGGCTGCCCGCCACCTGCTCGAGATTGGAGAAGCGGTCCTGGACCAGAACCAGCCGGCCGCCGGCCTCCTGCTCCAGGCCGGCGCCGCGGGCGACTGCGCTCGCATCCCGATCGATGGCGATCACTGTGGCGTCGGCGGCCGCCAGGATCGCGCGGGCATAACCGCCGGCCCCGAAGGTCGCGTCCACATAGGTGCCACCGTCGCGAACGCCCAGAAACGCGACCACCGGATGGACGAGCACGGGAATGTGGCGAGCCGGTCCGCCAGCGACAGCGGGGGTTCCGCCGTCGCTGCCCGCCATCATTCCCGTGCTCCATGCGGTCCCTCCGCCGCAACCCGGGAGCTCAATTGCTTCTTGAGCGCGCGAACTTTCGCAGTGGCCTCGGCGAGCTCGGCGCGGAAGCGTTCGGGTTCCCAGATCTGAAACTTGTGGCCAAGACCGGCAAACGCGACGGCATCCCCGATCCCGGCATGGGACTTGAGGGCATCGGTGAGGATCACCCTTCCCTCCCCGTCGACCTTCAGGACTTCGCTGGTGCCGTAGAGCGCGGCACAGAACTGCTCGCGTTCCTCCGAATAGGGCGGAAACAGCCCAATCAGCGCCTCGATGTCCGCGAGCAGCGCATTGCCCCCGGCATCGAGGGCGGGGCGATCGAGCGTGCGATAACAGTAGAGGCCCTCGAAGCCATCGCGCGCGAGGACCGCACGGAAAGCGGCCGGGATCGATACCCGTCCCTTGGCATCCAGACGCAACGTGTAATGGGACACGAAGCGGTCCATGGCGCCCCTTATTTGCCCGCCCCGGTTCGTCCGGTGTGGTGGTATTTGGGAGACTATGGGCTACCATGGGACTACGTGGGCGTCAATGCAACCGTGCCGGCGGCCCCGGCGGCTTCGCCGGTCGGCAATTGCTCATTAACGGTGCCCGCTCTTAAGGAATCGTTGACCCTCCGGCAGGTTCCGTGGCTCGAGACGCCGCACGCGCGCGGCTCCTCGCCATGAGGGCGCGGAACAGCCGCGACGTGGCGGCCCGACCTGTGTCCCGGGGGCGACAACCGCCGGCAATCCACAGCATTGCGGAATTCATGTCTTTACTTTCCGCGGCGGGTCTTGCGAGATAACGGCAACTCGCCGCGAGGATCTGGCGGCTTCCCGGCGAGTTTTCGCCGCAGTATTGCGTCCTCTCTCATGTCGATGATTGGCGTATGGTAGCGCTCGTGTCAGCGTTCCGACCCGATTCCTGCGTGGTGGCCGAGGTGCGAGCTTCGCCCAATCACGGCGAGCGCAGGCTTGGCGCCAAGCCCGACATGATCGTGCTGCATTACACCGGCATGGCGGATACCGAGGCGGCGCTCGCCAAGCTGTGCGCCGCCGGCAGCGAAGTCTCCACCCATTACGTGGTCATGGAGGACGGTTACATCGTCCAATGCGTGCCGGAAGCGCGCCGCGCCTGGCATGCGGGCGCGGCCGCATGGCAGGGGGAAGCCGACATCAATTCGTGCTCGATCGGGATCGAGATCGCCAATCCCGGCCACAGCTACGGCTATCCTGATTTCCCCAAGCGGCAGATCGCGGCCGTCACCACGCTTTGCCGCAGCATCTTCACGCGCCACCGCATCCCGGCCTGGCGCGTGCTCGGGCATTCGGATGTCGCCCCCGCCCGCAAGCAGGATCCCGGCGAAAAATTTCCCTGGCGGGTGCTACACGACGCCGGCGTCGGACTTTGGGTCAAGCCGGCACCGATCACCCCGGCTGGAACGATATTCACGCTCGGGCAAAACGATGCGGCGATCGCGGAGATACAGGCGCGGTTCGGCGAATACGGCTACGACGTCGCCGCCTCCGGCGATTTCGACAGCGCGACCCGCGACGTCGTCATGGCGTTCCAGCGGCATTTCCGTCCCGCCCGGGTGGACGGGGCCGCCGATCCCTCGACCATCGTAACCCTCAAGGCGCTGGTCGCGGCGCGTGCCGCGCAGGCTGGTTGACGAGGCCGGTTGGGCGGTCTCCCAAAGGGTCAATTCGCCCCGTGCGGCGCTGCCGCGAATCCTGGTGGCTGTTTTCTGCAAGGTGACGGGCGCGACGCTCAATCCGCCTCGGGCGTTCGAATCTCCTGTGGGGCGCCACTTCGGTACAGAACTGGGCACGTCAAAACCCGCCGTTTTCACGCTTGAAGCGGCGACGAGCGTGCGCAGGAGCACGCTCTTCGACCCCATGATGCGAAGTTCTTGGGTGTCGACTTCGACGCGTTGGGCGAGTGCGCGCAGGTAATCGCGGCGGTAGCCGCCGCTCTCGGTTCGCATGCGCTTGCGGGCCTGCCTGGCAAACGTTTTGAGGGACTGGGGTGGGATGATCGGCCCGACTCGTTCTATCGCACCCTCGGCTCGCTGTGCGTCGGCGTGGGCCTGATCTCCGATGGCCTGCCCTCGCTCGGTCGGCAGTCCCCTCCTCGCCGTCCCTGCGCGATCCTTCGCCAAACTGCGATCGGACAAAAAACCAGACCAAGCACCCCGGCAGCAGATTCCCGCAGGTTCGTTGCAGTCGATATGCCGAATCTTTGGTGACCGTACGTGCGTCACGTGTCGCCAGATCGAGCGAAGCCAGACGCAGGAGCCGCGGCGGCTGTGCTCGCTGTTTGCAGATCGGGCGCAGGAAGGCGACAAGCAGACGGGTCTCG
>DASXXS010000352.1:0-6249 GCA_036502925.1 Xanthobacteraceae bacterium | reverse complement strand
TCGACATCCGGGAAAAAGCCGTCCCGCTGCGCTCGTCGCTGGCGAATTCGGGATTTGATTTTTCCGAGATGACCACCTCGGTGGTGGCGGTGATCACGGACGTGATGCGCGAAGGCCGGCCGGTCGCGGGCTTCGCCTTCAATTCCACCGGCCGCTACGCCTGCGGGGCGCAGATGCGTGCGCGCTTCATCCCGCGCATCCTGCGCGCCGATCCGGCCACGCTGGTCGAGGACAGCGGCGCGAATTTCGCTCCCGGCAAGGTGCTGGCCTGCATGCTGCAGCGGGAGAAATCCGGCGGCCACAGCGAGCGCTCGATCGCCATCGGGACGATCGAGGTCGCGCTCTGGGACGCCATCGCCAAGATCGAGGGTAAGCCGCTCCATCGTGTGCTGGCCGAGCGCTACAATGGCGGACGGATCGCGCGCGAGGTCTTCTGCTACGTGGGGGGCGGCTGGTATTTGCCGGGCCGCAGCATCGCGGATCTGCAGGACGAGATGCGCCGGCATCTCGATGCCGGCTACACGCTGGTGAAGATGAAGATCGGCGGCCTGCCGCTTGATGAGGACCTGCGCCGCCTCGAAGCCGTGCTTGCGGTGGTCGGGGCCGGCAGCCGGCTCGCGGTCGATGCCAATTGCAAGTTCGAGCGCGCGGCCGCGCTCGCCTATGCGCAGGCGCTCGCGCCTTATGGATTGCACTGGTTCGAGGAACCCTGCGATCCGCTTGATTTCGCGCTGCTGGCCGAGATCGCGGGCCGCTACGCCGGGCCGCTGGCCAGCGGCGAGAACCTGTTCTCGACCCAGGATGTCGAGAACCTCGCGCGCTTCGGGGGCTTGCGTCCCGATCGCGATATCATCCAGGTCGATCCGCCGCAGTCCTACGGCATCGTGCACTATGCGCGCACGCTGGCGATGCTGGAATCGCACGGCTGGAAGCGCGCGTCCCTGTTCCCCCATGGCGGCAACCAGATGTCCTTGCACATCGCGGGCGGCTTCGGGCTGGGCGGGGCGGAATCCTATCCGGGCGTGTTCGGCCCCTTCGGCGGCTTTGCGGACGATGCCCGGCCGGTCGACGGCCGCATCACGTTGCCGGACCATCCGGGCATCGGCTTCGAGGCGCAATCCGCGCTCTACGGCATCATGCGGGAGCTGATCGCCTGACGCGGTCCGGTGCTGGCCGGTGGGCGCCGAGATCGTGTAAGCTTGCCGGCAATGGCCGAACAACAGGGAGGTTGCCATGGGGACGAGGACGAGGGCTGGGGCGGGAATCAGGACCACGGTCGCGGTTGCCGCGATGGCGGGGGTGCTGGGCTGGGCCGGACCAACGCGCGCGGCCGAGATCACCATCCTGGTCAACCAGGGTGCCGTATCGGGAGTACGTGACCTCGCGGCCGGCTTCGAGCAGGCAACCGGCAACAAGGTCAATGTCAGCTTCGAGCCCGGGAACGCGCTCAACGAGAAGATCAAATCGAACGCGCCCGCCGACCTCGTGACCCAGGTGCTCGAGCAGTTCGACGGTCTGGTCAAGGACGGAAAGGTCGTGCCCGGCAGCTTCGTGGAATTCGCCCGCGCCGGCAACGGCGTCGCCGTGAAGGAAGGCACGCTCAAGCGCGACATCAGCACGCCCGAAGCCTTCAAGCAGGCCATGCTCAACTCGGCGTCGATCGGCCATACCAATGCGGGCACCGGCCCGTTCAACACCAGGCTGTTTCAGAAGCTCGGCATCTACGATCAGGTGAAGGGCAAGGTGAAGATCATCGAGGGCCGCCCGGTGGCGGTGGCGGTGGCGGCCGGCGACATCGAGATCGGCATCCAGCAGACCAACGTCATCCAGCCCGTGCCGGGAACGATCTATCTCGGGCCGCTGCCGAAAGATCTGATGGAATACGGCCGCTTCGGCGTCGGCCTGCTGACCGTCTCGAAGGAGCCCGAGGTGGCGAAGGCCCTCATCAAGTTCATGGCCGCGCCCGAGAACGCCGCCCTGGTCCGCAAGAGCGCCATGGAGCCGCCGCAGAGCTGAGGTTGCGCGGCTCAGTTGCTACGACATACAGTTCGGCATCTCACAATGTCGTCCCTGCGAAAGCAGGGACCCATACGCCGTGCCCTCTCGATCGGCTGCGGAGTATGGGTCCCGGCGCTTCGGCCGGGACGACGGGGGCGGCCGGGCGCTCGGTCAACCTACTCCGCGGCCTGCATGTCGGCGGCGTCGAGGAAGCCGCCCGACTGCCGCCGCCAGAGCGCGGCATAGTGGCCGTTGAGGCGCAGCAGCGCCTCGTGGGTGCCCTGCTCGGCGATGCGGCCGCGGTCGAGCATCACCAGGCGGTCCATGCGGGCGATGGTGGAGAGCCGGTGCGCGATGGCGATCACGGTCTTGCCGGCCATCATCGTGTCGAGGCTCAACTGGATGGCGGCCTCGATCTCGCTGTCGAGCGCGGAGGTGGCCTCGTCGAGCACCAGGATCGGGGCGTTGCGCAGGATCACCCGGGCGATGGCGATGCGCTGGCGCTGGCCGCCCGACAGCTTGACGCCGCGCTCGCCCACATGGGCGTCGTAGCCGCGGTTGCCGCGCCAGTCCTCCAGGAGGGGAATGAACTCATCCGCGTGGGCGAGCCGCGCCGCCTCGACGATCTCGGCCTCGCTCGCGTCCGGGCGGCCGTAGCGGATGTTCTCGCGGATCGAGCGATGCAGCAGCGAGGTGTCCTGGGTCACCACGGAAATCTGGGCGCGCAGGCTCTCCTGCGTGGTCTGCGAAATGTCCTGGCCGTCGATCAGGATGCGGCCGTCTTCGAGATCGAAAAAGCGCAGCAGCAGGTTGACCACGGTCGACTTGCCGGCGCCGGACCGGCCGACCAGGCCGATCTTCTCGCCCGGCCGGACCGCGAGCGAGAATGCCTGCAGCACGCCGGTTTCGCGGCCATAGCCGAAGCGCACGTCCTCGAACGCGATGCGGCCCTCGCGCACCGTGAGCGGCTTGGCGGTCGGCGAATCGATCAGGCGCAGCGGCTGGGCGATGGTCACCATGCCCTCCTGCACCACGCCGATATCCTCGAATATGTCGGTGATCTGCGTGGCGATCTGGCGCGACATGTTGGTGAGCTGGAGCGTCAGCGGCAGCACCATGGCGATGGCGCCGACCTCGACCGCGCCGCGCCGCCACAGCAGCAGCGCGAGCGCCCCGGCGCCCACGATCAGCATCGCGTTGAGCACGTTGAGCAGCGTCCCGAACGCCGTCATCAGCCGCTGGGCGGCGAGAAACAGCCCGGTGTGGCGCTCGATCGCGTCGCGGACATATTGGTCTTCGTCGCGCGGGCGGGCGAACAGCTTGACGGTGAGGATGTTGGTATAGCTGTCGACGATGCGGCCCATCAGGGCGGAGCGCGCCTCCGAATTCACCTTCGAACGCTCGCGCATGCGCGGCACGAAATGGCCGAGCAGCCCGACATAGCCGGCGAACCACAACAGGATCGGCACCGTCAGCCAGAGATCGGCGGCGGCCATCATGGCGACCGCGGTCACCCCGTAGACCAGAATGTACCATAGCGCGGTGACCGAGGCCGTCAGCGTCGAGCGCACCGCCGGTCCGGTCTGCATCACGCGGTTGGAGATGCGGCCGGCGAAATCGTTCTGGAAGAACGCCCAGCTCTGGCGCACCACGTGCCAGTGCGCCTGCCAGCGGATCAGGCTGGTGAACGGCGCTGCGATCGCCTGGTTGGTGATGAGATAGCGCAGCAGCGCCACCGCGGGCCGTGCCACCAGCACGACCAGCCCCATGCCGGCCAGCATCGGCCAGGTGACGGCGAGGAAGCGGTCGGGCGGAATGGTGGTCACCAGCGTGACGATGCGGCCCATGAACCAGGGCACGGCGCTGTCGGTCAGCGCCACCAGCATCTCGATCACGAACAGGGCGGCGAACAGCCATCTCGCCTGGCGGGCGAAATGCCAGAAGAACGCGATCAGCCCGGCCGGCGGCTCCGGATGCTCCGGAGCGTCGGTCGGCCGCAGCAGTCTTTCGAACAAGGCGAACATGTCGTCATGGGTTACCGTCGCGGCTGCCGCGGTGCAAGCAGGGCCTGCGGCGCTCCCGGTCGGGACCGGCCCGTAGCAACAGGCTCAGCGCAAGCGCGCGTTAATCCGCCACCATGTCGGCCGGCTGCTGCTCCATGCGCACGTGGCCGGGCTGCGCCGCCATGCGGTCGAGCCAATCGCGGATCGCCGGGAAGGTGCCGAGATGGTAACCGCATTGGTCGGCGAGATGCGTGTAAGCGTAGAGCGCGATGTCGGCGAGGGTGTAGCGGTCGGCGGCAAAAAAGCGGTGCTCCTTGAGGTGGTTTTCCATGACACGCAGCGCCCGGTAGCCCTGCTCCATCCAGTCCTCGAGGGCGTGCTGCTGCAGCTCGCGGCCGCCCTTCACCAGCACCAGCCAGAAATAGGCCGCCCCGATATTGGGCTCGAGGCTGTGCTGCTCGAAGAACATCCATTGCAGCGCCTCGGCGCGCGAAATTCGATCGTCGGCGGCCAGCGGCGAGCCGCCCGCCACGTACCAGAGAATCGCGTTCGATTCGGCGATGTGGCGTCCGGGCGCGACTTCCAGCAGCGGCACCTGGCCGCTCGGATTCTTGGCCAGAAATTCCGGGGTGCGGCTTTCGCCGCGCAAGATGTCGATCTCGACCAGGCGGTAGGGAATGCCGAGCTGGGCCAGCGCCAGCCGCACCTTGTAGCTGTTGCCTGATCGTTGCATCGAATAAAGGGTATACATTGCGGCCCCTTCTGCGCTTCCTGGGCTGCTCTATCCTATCATACTGCAGGCTTCGAGCGCTGCCTTCCTCTGACACGACAGCGGCAATGTCGTGACGTCGCGATGCCAGATCAGCCGCAACATAGGCGAAGCCCGGATCACCCGCGATCACAACATCGACAGAAAAAATTGCTCCTCCCGGCGACGCGTTGGGGCATTTTCATCGCCACCGCGCCCGGTGCGAGCAGGACGGCATTGCCCGGGAACTCATCGCGTTCCAATGGGCTTTCGCGTCCCCTTCGTCGGCCACGCGCGAACAGCCGCTTTTTTTGAAATTGTCGTGATTTTAGCCCGAAAGTTGATTCCACTTTTCCTGAAAATGCTCTAGCTAGGGCGCGCAGGCACGAGCTGCCTCGATTGGAGATGTCCATGGCCTTCCTCGCCGATTCGCTCAAGCGCATCAAGCCCTCCGCCACCATCGCGGTGACGGACAAGGCGCGCGCGCTCAAGGCGGCGGGGCGCAATGTCATCGGGTTGGGGGCGGGAGAGCCGGATTTCGATACGCCGGACAACATCAAGCGCGCCGCCATCAAGGCGATCGAGCGCGGCGAGAGCAAATACACCAACATCGACGGCATCGCCGAGCTCAAGGCCGCGATCGCGCGCAAGTTCAAGCGCGAGAACGAGCTCGACTACAAGCCGGCACAAATCACGGTCGGCGCCGGCGGCAAGCAGGTGCTCTACAACGCCATGATGGTGACGCTCAATCCGGGCGACGAGGTGATCATCCCGGCGCCCTATTGGGTGAGCTATCCCGACATCGTGCTGCTGGCGGGCGCCACCCCGGTGATCGTCGAGACCAAGCCCGAGCACGGCTTCAAGATGAAGCCGGAGGCGCTCGAGCAGGCGATCACCCGCAACACCAAATGGCTGATCTTCAACTCGCCCTCGAACCCGACCGGGGCGGCCTACAGCCGCGACGAGGTCAAGGCCATCACCGATGTCCTGGTCAAGCACCCGCAGGTCTGGCTGCTCAGCGACGACATTTACGAGCACCTGGTGTACGACGACTTCAAGTTCTCGACGCCGGTGCAGGTCGAGCCGTCGCTCTACGGGCGCACCTTGACGCTGAACGGCATGTCCAAGGCCTATTGCATGACCGGCTGGCGGCTCGGCTATGCGGGCGGGCCGGAGCTGCTCATCAAGGCGATCGCCACCCTGCAGTCGCAGTCGACCACCAACCCGAATTCCATTGCCCAGTGGGCCGGGGTCGAGGCGCTGGACGGGCCGCAGGATTTCATCGCCGAGCACAACAAGGTGTTCAAGGAGCGCCGCGATCTCTGCGTCTCCATGCTCAACCAGGCCAACGGCCTGCACTGCCTCAAGCCCGAGGGCGCCTTCTACGTCTATCCGACCTGCCAGGGCACCATCGGCAAGACCGCCCCGTCGGGCAAGCGGATCGCGTCCGACGAGGACTTCGTGACCGAGTTGCTGGAAGCGGAAGGCGTCGCGGTGGTG
>DASXXS010000351.1:0-30940 GCA_036502925.1 Xanthobacteraceae bacterium | reverse complement strand
CTACTCACTACTCGCCATTCACCACTCACCAGTCTAGATTGCCGCCCCGTTGTAGATATCAGCGATGGAGGTTTTCCCAAGTGGCAGAAAAAGTGCTGGCGGCGGTGAGAACAGGTCCGAGCAAGACCGAGATCCGCGAATACCCGATGCCCGACATCCCGGCGGACAGCGCGCTCATGAAGATGGAGGTCGGCGGCATCTGCGGCACCGACGTCAAGCTCTATGCGCATCCGCCGACCGACGCCCCGGTCATCATGGGGCACGAGAACATCGGCACCATCGCCAAGGCGGGCAGCGAATTCACGCGCCGCAAGGGCTTCAAGGAAGGCGACCTCGTCTTCGTCGAGCATTATGTGATGTGCGGCAAGTGCGAGTGGTGTCATCTCGGCCAGTACCGCCATTGCGAGAACACCAACTGGCGCACCAATCCGGACGCCATCCGTTACGGCTACACCTCGGCCGAGAAGGCCCCGCATCTCTGGGGCGGCTTTGCCCAATACGTCTATCTGCCGTGGAACGCGGTGGTGCACCACGTGCCCAAGGGGGTGTCGGCGGAACTGGCCGGGCTGGTGACCCCGATGGCCAACGGGGTCGAATGGTCGCTGATGGACGGCGGCGTCGGCTACAATTCCACCGTGCTGATCCAGGGGCCGGGCCAGCAGGGCCTGTCGCAGACCGTGATCTGCAAGCAGGCCGGTGCCTCGCTCATTATCGTCACCGGCACCTCCAAGGACGGCGCCCGCATGGCGGTCGCCAAGGAGCTCGGCGCCGACCATGTGATCGACGTGCAGAAGGAGGATCCGCTCGCCCGCATCATGGAGATCACCGGCGGCAAGGGCGTCGATGTCTCGCTCGACTGCACCGCCGGCGCTGGCGCCATCCCGATCCTGCTCGGCATCGAGGCGCTCAAGCGCAAGGGCGGCACCATCGTGGTGCAGGGTGAGCTGGCGGCCTTCCCGAATTTCCCGCTCGAGAAGTTCACCGTGAAGTTCATCACCATGAAGAGCGCGCGCGGCCACAGCTACAAGGCCTGCGAACTCGCGCTGGCGCAGCTCGCCTCCAAGCGCTTCCCGCTGGAGAAGATCACGACCCACAGATTCGGGCTCAAGGACGTCGACCTCGCCATCCGCTCCGTCGGCGGCAAAGGCGTGCCGGACGTGATCCACGCCTCGCTGATGCCATGGGCGTAAGGCGCGTCTTCACCTCCCCCTGAAAGGGGGAGGTCGGCGAGCGTAGCGAGCCGGTGGGGGTCCCGCCGCGCATCACGCACTGATCTAACATCGTCGGCGCTGCGCCAGCTCTTCGAGTCGAGGAGAGGCGGGACCCCCACCCGACCGGCTTTGCGGGTCGACCTCCCCGTTTCAGGGGGAGGTGAAGGAGACCGCCGCATCCTGCGGTCGGATGGGCGAGTGGGCGCCGGCCCGGATCGCCTCGTCGCGGCGCTTGCGGTCGAGCGCGGCCTCGCCGCCCGCGGTCGCGTGATAGAGATCGAGCGCCTCGAATTCGTCGGCGGCCGGCGGCGCGATCGCGAGATCGGAGTAGGTCCACCGGTCGGGCGCGGTCTCGACCTCGCTCAGCACCGCCCGCATGCGCCGGTAGACCGACCAGTAGCGCCAGGCCTTGACCAGGATCTCGCCGAGATAGCGCGGATAGAACACCAACGCGCTCTCGCGGCGCAGGTTGAGCCGGCGATCGGTGCGGAACTTGAGCCGGAACGCGCCGGCTTCGAGCGGATGGACGCCCTCATAGGCAAAGGAGATATAGAACCACAGGATGGTGGTGAGCGTCACCTTCAGCCGGCCGATCGGGTTGGCGGCGGCGCGGCGCAGGATCGTGCGGATATGCGCGGGCGTGTAATAGGTCTCCCAGGCAGCCCGATAGGCTTCCTCCCATTCCGCGTCCGACATCTTGGAATGATGCGCCACCCGATGGTTCAGATCGTATTTGTTCATGTCGGGGTCCATCCAGACGCCCTTCTGCCAGAGCACCTTGTGGTCCTCCGAGCCGGGCAGCGGCGTCAGGAAGAAGAACTCGAGGATGTCGAGCGGCAGCTCCCGCTTGATGATCTCGATATCGCGCTTGATCGATTCCTTGGTGTCGCCCGGGAAGCCGAGAATATAGCCCGCATAGGTGATGGCGCCGTGCTGGCGCCATTTCTGCAGCATGATGCGGTATTCGGTGATCTTGTTCTGGCGCTTGTTTGCCGCCATGAGATTGTCGGGATTGATGTTCTCCAACCCGATGAAGACCCGGCGCACGCCCGCCCGCGTCGCCTTCTCGATGAAGTTCGGGATCTTGTGGCACAGCGTGTCTACCTGGATGGTGAAGCCGATATTGAGACCCTCCCCGACCCGCATCTGGATCATGCGGTCGAGCAGCGGCTCCCAATGCTTGTTGCGGGCGAAATTGTCGTCGGTGATGAAGAACCGCTTGATGCCCTGAGCGTAGTTCTCGCGCACGATCCGTTCCAGATCGTCGGGCGAGCGGAACCGGCTCTTGCGGCCCTGCACGTTGATGATGGTGCAGAACGAGCATTGGTAGGGGCAGCCGCGGCCGAGATCGATGCTCGAAAGCGACCCCGAAGTGCGCCGCACGTGCTGCCAGGGCAGGATGGCGGCCGGCTCACCTTCGAGCGAGGGAAGATCGTCCATGTGGTCATAGAGCGGCTTGAGCTTCCCGTCCCAGGCGTCGCGCAGCACCGGATCGAGGCGGCCGTTCTCGGCCTCGCCGGCGAAGAAGGAAACGCCGAGCTCCTGCGCCTGCCGAATATCGGACGGCAGCTCCGGCAGCATGGCGATGCAGCCGGAGACGTGAAAGCCGCCGATGCAGACCGGCAGACCGGCGGCCAGAAATTGCCGGGCGAGATCGACGGCGCGCGGAAACTGGTTCGATTGCACGCCGACGAGGCCGATCAGCGCGCGGCCGCCTTCCCGGCGGATCATGCGGATGATCCGGTCAGGCCGCACACGCCGGTTGGTCTCGTCGTAAGTGTGGAGGCGAATCTCGACGTCCGGGCCGAGCACCTTCCGCGCCCGCGCGTCCTCGGCCAGCCCGTTGAGGCAGGCCAGCGTGTTGGAGGGAATGGCGGAACGCACCCACTGGATCGGATAGCCGTTGTCATCGTAATGGGTCGGCTTGACCATCACGAAATGGAACACGTTGGCGTTGCCGCCGGCTGCCGAGGTCGGTGTCATGACGGCTGGTGTTCCGGATCGATGATAGTCCAGGGCACCGTAGCATCCATCAAGCAGGCTTCACAACGATATCTCGGCGCACCACCGGGGCCATTGACCCCGGACGCGCAGCCCGGCGGCCACTCGGGGCGAACAAAGCCCAGCAAGCGCTTGGTGCCCCGGCCTATTTCCAGGTAGCGCGATACCCGGAACCACCCACGGCACAACCTCGACTCCAAGCCCTCACTTCTTGGTCTGATTGAAATGCTTCAGGTCCGGCGGCGGCTGGTCCTTCATGGCGGGCATCAGCTCGCCGTCGCCGTTGAGCATGTAGTGCTGACCGCCGATATTGACGTGAACGTTGCCCTCGCCGCAGATCGATTCCACCCAGATCGGCTTGGGCTCGCGCTTCATATTCTTGAGCACTGTCCACGGACGGGTGAGCGCATGGTCGTAGACCGTGATCTCATCGTGCAGGATATTGGGGTTGTCCTTGTCGAGATAGAATCTCTCCTTGACGATGGTCTCGCCGTCCTTGTGCACCGGCAGGCCGCTGGGATCGAAAGTGCGCGGGTTCTTCAAGTTGCGGGTCTCGACCTCGAGCGCGGTGTAGCGGCCGCTGGCGTCCGGATCGACCCACTTGCCGATCGAATAGCCCATCCACGAGGGGTCCTCGTCGGTCGGGAAGTCGCGCCCGTCCGTGTAGATGCGGCGAAGCATGCTCAGGTATTCCATCAGCACGTAGGTGGTGTTGCGGGTCACGACGATCTCCATCGGCAGCACCAAGGTCGTTGCCCGCGGCATGCCCTCCGGGATGCAGTTGTAGACCGGGTCGTCGCCAAATCCGCCTTTGGCCACCTCGGCGAGATTGGCCTCGAATATCGCCTGATATTCCGGCGTCAGCGGCGCTTCCTGGCCGCGCCCGGGGGGCTTGGTCTGGTCGAATACGCCGAGCCTCCCGGTATTTTGCCATTGGCCAGCGAAGGCAGGGTACCGGCTTTCGTCAAACGGCTGCTGCGCCGCAGCCGGCCCCGCGATCACGGCGGAGCCCAGCGCAATGAAACAAATCATGCTTTTGAACAGCATTTGCTCTACCTCCCGGAAGGACCGACTGTAGTGATTGGTTCGCGCGGCTATTTGGGCTGCGTGACCGGCGTGCCATCCTTGAACTTGATGGCGAGCGGCTGGTAGGAGCCGCCTTCGGCGCCGCTGTGCAGCGGATTGATGGTCGCCTTGATCTCGTCGCCGGGTTTCAGGCTCTTGGCGGTCATTCCCTCGCGGACCAGGATACCCGGCGCGCCGCCCTCAAGCGTCCAATCCTTGACCACGCCGTCGTCGCCCTTGACCTGCAGGATCAGGAGCGTGTGCGGGCTCACGAACTTGAACTCCTTCACGGTTCCCGAGATCTCGATCGGGTGCTCCATGTCGAACATGGCAAACGAATGATGCGCCGAAGCGGCGCCGGTCGCGGCGACCAATACCAGGCCCGCCAATACGCAAGTCGGTTGCAAACTCAGTCTCATGGTGACGTCTCTCCTTGCCGAGCCGGGCCTGGCACGCCGCCGGCCGGTTGACTCAAGATACGACATTGCGCCCGACGGCAGCAACGCGATAGTTCACCGTACTAATTCCTGGCGCTGGTCTCGCCGAGATGCTGGCCGCAGTCCATGCGAATGCATTCGCCGGTCATCACCGTCGCTACCTCGACCAGAAACAGGGCCGCGCGCGCCACGTCGACCGGCCAGATCCCCTTCCCGAGCGGAAACTCGGTCTTCGCCCGCCGCACCCGCTCCTGATACTGCTCCTCGGTGAGAATCTGGCGCGTCCAGTGGCCCAGCATCCCGCCCGGACAGAGCGCATTGACCCGCACCTCCGGCGCCAGCAGCCGCGCCATCGAGAGCGTCAGGGTATTGAGCGCGCCCTTCGACGCCACATAGGCCATCGAGCTGCCGCCGGCCCGCATGGCGCCCACCGAGGAAATATTCACGATGGCGGCATCGCCGGTCGCCTTGAGATGGGGCGCGGCGGCACGGCACATCTGGTAGTTACCGATGAGATTGACGCTGTAGACGCGCTGGAATTCCGCGGCGTCGAGCAGGTCCATGCGCTTGTGCGGGATCGGCTTGGTGGTGGCCGCGTTGTTGATGAGCACGTCGAGCCGGCCCCAGCGATCGACCGCGGTCTTGACCAAGCGCACGCAGTCCGCGTCCTTCGAAACGTCGCCCTGGACCGCGATCGCGTCCACGCCCGCGGCTTTGCAGTGGGCCACGACCTTCTCGGCGCCGGCCTTGTTGGTGGCGTAGTTCACCACCACGTTACAGCCGCGCGAGGCCAGGATCTTCGCGCATTCCGCGCCGATGCCGTCATCCGAGCTGGCCCCGGTGGCGATGGCGGCCTTTCCCTTGATCTCCAACGAATCCTCCTCTGGCGAAATTATTGTTGAATCCGCGTCATGCGGGCGGCCTTGGCGATGAGCTCGGCGGGCAGCTCCGCAACCGTGCGGATCGCGGCCGCGATCGCTTCGCCGGAGCGCGCCTCCACCGTCAATTTCATCTGCCTTGCCTCCTCGAGCAGCGAACGGTCCTGCATGGCGGCATCGAAGGCGCGGCGCAGCGTGGCGACGCGGTCGGCGGGAACATTCGGCGGCGCCAGGATCGGCCGGCCGAGCTCGAGGCTCGCGGCATGGACGTCCAGGATCATCCGCTGCTCGTCCGTCTTGGCGTAGGCAAAAACGGTGGGCACCTTGAGCTCGGGCACCGGTTCCCGCTCGGTCGTGAACAGGATGCGAAACGTGCCGTCATCCAGGAGGTGCTGCGCCGTGCCCTGGAAGGCGCTCGTGGTCTGGCAGATGCCTTCGAGCTCGCCGCGCTCCATCGCCAGGATGACGGCAGTCGCGCCCTTGTAGCCGTCGATGACCTTGAACTTCATGCCGAGCAGATTTTTCAGGAGCAGCGGCGTCTCGGTGAGCGCCGTGCCGGCGCCGTCGCCGCCGACCACGAGCTCGCGCACGAACAGATCATCCGGCGACTTGATGCCGGCATCCGCGCGCGCGTAGCAGCCGCGATGGGTAATCTCCGGGCTGCCGATCCAATTGAACTTCAAGGGATCGTAGTTCGCATTGGGCTGCCGCATGAGCGCATAGTTGGGAATGTTGCGGCTGACCATGCCGAGCGTGGTGCCGTCCTGCGCCGCCTTGTTGTAGAGATGATTGGCGGCGATCAGCGAGCCCGCACCGGGCATGTTCTCGACGACGAAGACCGGGTTGCCCGGAAGGTATTGCCGCATGTGGCGGGCGACCAGCCGCGCCCAGGTGTCGTAGTCCTGCCCGGCCTCGGTGCCCACCACCATGCGGATCTGCTTGCCCTTGTAGAAATCGGCAAGCGATTGGGCGCAGAGCGGCGTCGCCGCCATGGAGCAGCAGGCGATCAGCGCCAGCGTACGCATCGATCCTTGCATGATGTCCTCCCTGCCCGGCCCCGAGCTCGGCCCGGTTGATGGGACGCCGCTCACGGCCTGGCATAGCGCCCGCGGCCGAAAAAGCGATCGACGTCGTCGGGCTTGGCCTTGTCGCGGCTGGTCGGCATGGCTTCCGCCTTCCTGATGGCGCGCTGCACGGCCGGGCGCGCCGCAATGGCGTCATGCCAGCGCGCCAGGTTGGGCTTGTCGTCGAAGCTCACCCCCTGCCGCTGATGATTGGCCGCCCACGGGTAGGTCGCCATGTCGGCGATGGTGTAGTCCGGTCCGCCCAGATAGGCGGACATGGCGAGCCGTCCCTCCAGCACGTCGTAGAGCCGCCGTACCTCGGTCTGGTAGCGGCTGAGCGAATAATCGTTTCCGGGCGGCGCGAACAGCTTGAAATGGGTGAGCTGCCCGAACATCGGGCCCACCCCGGTCAGCTGGATCATCAGCCACTGGATGACCTCGTAACGCGATGCCGTCTCCTTCGGCAGGAAGCGGCCGGTCTTGTCGGCCAGATACATGAGGATCGCGCCCGATTCGATGACCGTATAGGGATGCCCGCCGGGCCCCTCATGATCGACGATGACCGGAATCTTCCCGTTCGGGTTGATCTTGCGAAACTCAGGATCATAATTGTCACCCTTCCAGACATCGACCGGAATGACCTTGTAGGGAAGCTCGATCTCCTCGAGCAAGATGAAGATCTTGCGCACGTTCGGGCTGGTCAACGCGTAGAAATCGATCATCGGCGGCACTCGCGGTTTGTGGGGCGGCGCTCAAGGTACAAAGGCGCGCCGCGGCGAGCAAGCGAACCACTTGTCCCGGCCTTGAGCCGGGACCGTTCCAAGCCTTGTCCCGGGCTTGACCCGGGACCGTTCCAAACGCCGGAATCTGTAACGGTCCCGGCTCAAGGCCGGGACACGGAGTTCTCACGTCGCGCTTTTCGCCGCGGGGCTGCCGAGCGTGGCGATGGTGGCGGCGGTCTGCATGTGACCGTCCCAGCGCTTGGCGAAGGGCGCCGCGATGCCGAACTGGTCGAGCACGCGAAACACGATGTGATCGATCACATCGTCGAGCGTTTTCGGATGATTGTAGAAGGCCGGCATCGGCGGCAGCATGATCACCCCCATGCGCGCCAGCTTGAGCATGTTTTCCAGATGGATTTCCGACAACGGGGTCTCGCGCACCACGAGGACCAGCCGCCGCCGCTCCTTCAAGATGACGTCGGCGGCGCGATGCACCAGGTGCTCGCCGTAGCCGTTGGCGATGCTGCCCAGCGTGCGCACCGAGCAGGGAATGACCACCATGCCTTCTGTGATGAAGGAGCCCGAAGAGATCGAGGCGCCCATGTCGCCCTGGCTGTGGACCACCGTGGCAAGCGCGCGCACCTGCTCAACGGTATGGCTGGTCTCGTGCTCGATGGTGCGTTGCGCCCACTTGCTGATGACGAGGTGGGATTCGACCTCCGAATGCTTCAACGCCTCCAGCAGCCTGATGCCGAAGACGGCGCCGGTCGAACCGGTCATGCCGATAATGAGGCGTCGCATTGCATTCCTCGCGTTTTGATCACTGTTTCCATAGGTTTGCTTACAGCCATAGCCGCCGGGCGCCAGCGCCGCAACTGTCCCCCTCCCCTTCCCTCCCCGGCTGGCGGGGGAGGGTTAAGGTGGGGGCGATCAGCCCTTGAACAGATGGCCGAACATTTGCAGCGCCATGCGCCGCCGCTCGGGCGTCGGCAGGTTCACGGCCGGGAACTTGTCGCGCCAATGGTACGGCCGGCAGGCGTCGATGACCGCGCGGCTGTTGGTATAGTCGCCCGCCTCCCGGCGCGCCGGCTCGATCCTCGGATCGAGCGGCGTCGACCAGGCATTCCTGATGATGTCGATCGAGGTGGCGGGATCGGAACGCGTGATGAGCGCCCAGACGACCTCCTCGAGGTTGGAGACGTCGATATCGTCATCGACCACGATGGTGTAGCGCCCGCAATAGGCGCCGACATGGCACATGGTGGCGATGTGGCCCGCCTGCTTGGCATGGCCCGGATAGCGCTGGCTGATCGCGACGGCGAGCAGGAGCCGCGCATTGCCCACTTCATGCGCCCAGGCCGCGGCAACGCCGGGCACGCCCGCCTTCTCGATGCTCTCGCGCAGCAGGCCGGAGCGGACCACGGCGCGATAGCGGCAGATTTCATCGGGCGGCCGCTGCGGCGAGCAGCCCAGGATGATCGGATCGTTGCGGTGGTAGATGGCCTTGATGTCGAGCACCGGCTCGGGCCGCAGATCGCTCGCGTAATAGCCGGTCCATTCGCCGAACGGCCCTTCGATGCGCTCATTGCCGGGCTCGACGAAACCCTCCAGCACGATCTCGGCATTGGCCGGGATCGGCAGGCCGGTGACCGGCCCCTTGATCACCTCGACCGGCTTGCCGCGCATGCCGCCGACGATCTCGTATTCGCTCACCCCATAGGGCACTTCGCTGCAGGCCATGAGGAACGTCATGGGATCGCCGCCGCAGACGACCGCGACCGGCATCGATTGGCCGCGCGCCTTGTATTTGTCGCGCATCTGGCGGCCATGCTTGCCGGGCGAGATGTAGAATCCGGCAGACTTGGCGTCGTGGATCATGACCCGGTAGGTCCCGCAATTGATCCAGCCGTCGTCCGGGTCGCGCATGACGTGGAAGCAGCCGGTGCCGATATAGCGGCCGCCGTCCGGCTCGTGCCATTGCGGCGCCGGGAAGGCGGTGAGATCGACATCGTCGCCGTTGAGCACGTTCTCGAAGATCGGCCCGTCGTTCACGTATTTGGGCGCGACGCGCTTCATCGGTCCCATGAAGTGGGTGCGAAAGCCTTCGCTCAATTCGATCTTGTTGAGCTCGGTCGGGAAACCGAGCGTCATGTTCTTGCGCTTGCCGCCGAAGAAATTCACCAGAACGCGGCTGCCCTTGATGGTGCCGGGCACGTCCTCGAAGATGAAGCAGGCCGCGTCGTCGTCATGCAGCGCCATCTCGGCCACCATGCCGATATCGCGCTGCCAGGACAGGTTCTTGACCTCCTTGATCTCGCCGAGCTTGCGCGCCTCCTCGATCCATTGGCGAAGATCGTCGTAGGCGATGCGTGGATCGACGTTGGAACGCACCGGTGCCACGGCCGCCGGCGCGCCGTTTCCCCCGATCGGGCTGCCCATGGAATCAGATTCAGGCCTGGGATCAGGCTGGGTCGCTTGCTTGGCCAAGGTTCCTCCCCAACGTCGATCGCGCCCGATCACGTTGATTTCCGGTATTTGTTAATTGGCGTTTACGGTTCACTGCTCGGCTTATCGGCAAGTGCGGCGCCAAGTCAGACTTATACGCGCCGGCGAATATGGAGTTCCAGTTAATTTTCAGGCTCGCGGTCCGTCGCTCCGCATCGGCGGATTCTCATTGCGGTCCGGACACCCTGCATTACCGCGGCGGAATCTGGATCAATTCGCCGAGTTGCTGCCTGCTCAGCGGCGCCTGCGTGTATTTCAATTCCACGGCATCGTTGACGATCGTATCGAGCCCCACGATCGTGTCGGGATCGAGCGCCGGCTTGGGGAAAAAGCCGTCGCGCGATCGCTGGGCGATGGCCGGCGAAATGTTCAGCCACTCGGCATAGAGCTTCAAGGCGGCTGGGTCGGAATATTCCCAATCGACGGCCTCGCGATAAGCCTGCATATACCGCTTGATCGCGTCCCGACGGGCTTGCAGCGCCTGCAGGTTGGTGATCAGGAGCCGCACGGTCTGGCCCTTGAAGACCGAAGCGTCGTTGCCGGTGGCGATGACGCGGATCCGGTTCTGATCGATGAGGTCGAGCCCGAACGGCGGCGCCGACCAGCCGACATCGATCTGGCCCGACATCACCTGGGTCAAGGTCGGGGCCGGTCCGCCGGTCGCGGTCGGGATGGCCTTGAGCCCGTACTGCTTCATGTAGGCGGTCACGATGCCGTCGGTCGAGGAGCCCTTGCCCGAAAAGGCGATGGTCTTGCCGTCGGTGTCCTTGAGCGTCTTGATCGGCGAATCCGCCTTCACATACCAGAACAGGTCGGCGGCGCCGGTCGTTTCCGCCCCGATGATCCGCATCGGCGCGTTCTTGGAGAAGGCGCCGAGCGCGCCCATGATGCCCGCCCCCACCCCGATATCGACGCTGCCCGAGAGCACCGCCTGCAGCGTCTCGGCGCTGCCCTGAGTGTAGAGCAATTCCAGCGCCAGGCCGTGTCGCTTGAAGATGCCGCCGCGCTGGCCGAGCTCGGACACCGACGTATCCCAATTGCCGCGTTGGCCGACCGCGAGCTTCAGCGTATCCTGGGCGCCGGCGGCCGAGCTCGCCGATGCCAATCCGGCAATGACCGCAAATGCATAGACGGGCCGCCTGATCCGATCCCGCATGACCCGCCTCCGTTGAAGCCGGCAACGCTCGGCGCAAGACGCCTGTGCCCTCCTGCATTTTGTTCCTGCAAGCGCCAGGGATCAAGCCGACATGCCGCGCGTGCTTACGAACCCGGGATCGGAGCACGACCCTGGACAACAGTGATCGGCGACGGATAGAGCATGTTCGCAGAGTATCGAAACCGGTTTTCTCTCGGAAAAGCGGCCGAGAATCCGGCATAAACCGCGATCAAAGGAGACCCGATGAAGGCAAGCCTGCAGCCCGGCGTAGCGCGGGTGAACCGCATCACCGTCGGCCGCGAGCGCACGATCAGCTTCATGGGCGATGAAGGGCGCGTCTATGCCACCCCGTGGCTGATCGGCGATATCGAATACACCTGCCGCGATCTCATTCTCGATCATGCCGATGCGGGCGAGGACTCGGTCGGCGTCGAGGTCGCCGTCAAGCACCTGGCGCCGACGCTGCCCGGCATGACGGTCGAGATCATGGTGCGGGTGGCTGTCGTCGCGGCCCGCAAGGTCACGTTCGAGGTCGTGGTGAAAGATGAGCTCGATGAGATCGCGCGCGGCACCCATACGCGCTTCGTCGTCGACGTCGCCAAGACCATCGAGCGTCTCAAGGCCAAGGCCGCCAAGCTCGGTGATCAAATGCGGGTGCTCAAATGAGATCGCCGAAAGGGTCCGACGAGCCGCTGATCCTGGTCGATGAGAGCAACCGCGCCGTGGGCGCCGCGCCGAAACAGGCGGTGCATCGGCAGGGCCTCCTGCATCGCGCCTTTTCGATCTTCATGGTCGACGAGCGGGGACGCATCCTGCTGCAGCAGAGAAATCCCCGGAAATACCATTCGGGCGGGCTGTGGGCGAATTCGTGCTGCGGGCATCCGCGTCCGGGCGAGCGGACCGTGACGGCCGCGCGCCGCCGGCTCTACGAGGAGCTCGGCGTCACCGATCCGCTCTCGTTCGGTTTCTTTGCCCGCTACCGGGCCGAGCTCGACAACGGAATGCAGGAGAATGAATTCGTCTATGTCTATTTCGCGCGCCTCAAGTCGCAGACCAGGCCCGATCCGGCCGAAATCGCCAGCCTCGAATTCCTGAGCCTGCGCGAGCTCAGCCGGCGCATCGAGCGCAAGCCGG
Organism: Xanthobacteraceae bacterium; assembly: GCA_036502925.1. Classification (GTDB taxonomy): domain Bacteria; phylum Pseudomonadota; class Alphaproteobacteria; order Rhizobiales; family Xanthobacteraceae; genus VAZQ01. The sequence goes on along the minus strand of DASXXS010000351.1, from coordinate 18,767 downwards.
GCGCCTTCACCTATTGGATGAAGCACTATATTCGCCATCACCACGGCGAGATCGCACGCCACATTCGGGCCGAGACCGGATAGAGTTCTATATTCACTTCCATCCTGCTGTTGTCATCGCTGGCAAAGGCGTAGTCGTCCGCCAACGGGTCCGACCTTCGGCCGGCCCGATGATAAACTCCAGCGGACGACCCAGTAACCGCCGTTGCTTCAGCATAAGACCGGCGCCTGCGCGTACCGGATGCCCCGCATTCGCGGGGCATGACGGGTCAACGATTGCCGCACTCGGTATGACACGCAGCGCGGGGTGCTTGTTACGCCAGCACCTCCTGGAACTTCAGTAGCCGTCCGGCATTGGCCATCACCACTACGGTGCTGACGTTGTGCAGCAGCGCCGCCACGATGGCGCCGCTGGCGCCCAGCCCACCGGTGGCGGCCATGGCCACGATGACCACCGTCCAGCCGAGCCCGATGCTCACATTCGTATAGATGGTGCGGCGGCAGCGCCGGCTCAGCCGGATGCAGGTGCCGAGCCGGCGCAGATCGTTGGTCATCAAGACCAGGTCGGCGGACGCCAAGGCCACATCGGTCCCGCGCGCCCCCATGGCGATGCCGACGGCGCCGACCTTGAGCGCCAGCGAATCGTTGATCCCGTCGCCTACCACCATGGGGCGGTAGCCGGCGCCGATCTCGTCGAGCACATAGGTCATCTTCTGCGCCGGCAGCGCCTGCGAGCGGATGTTCGGCAGCCCGAGGAAATCCGCGATGCGGCGCGCAACGGCCGGACGGTCGCCGGTCAGGAGCACCTGGCGGCGCAGCCCGAGCTCGCGCAGATCGTCGATGGCCATGCGCGCCTCCGGCCGCGGCTCGTCGGCGAGCAGCATCCAGCCGAGGAATTTGTCGCCGCGCGCGACGCCCACGATCGGGCCGTCGTGGTCGGGCGGCTCCGAGATCGCGACCCCGCGCTCCGTGAAAAGCTCGGCGCGGCCGAGCGCGACGATCTCCTGCCGCTGACGACCGACCACGCCCAGCCCTCTCGATTCCTTGATCTCGTCGAGCAGCTGGCGCCCGGGCTCGGCCAGCGTCGCGAGCGCGCGGCTGACCGGGTGATTGCTCGCCGCCGCGAGGTTTCCCGCCAGCGCCTTGAGCTCGCGCGGATCGACGCCGGGCTCGGGGCGCGCTTCCACCAGCTGCAACTGACCGACCGTGACGGTCCCGGTCTTGTCGAACACCACCGCATCGACGGTTGCGAGATTTTCCAGAAACGCCGCGCCCTTCACCAGGATGCCGTGGCGGCTCGCCACCGCGATCGCGGCAATTGACGTTGCCGGCGCGGCCAGCACCAGGGCGCACGGGCAGGAGGCGACCAGAACCGCCAGCGCCGCCACGGTGTTGCTGGTCGCAAACCAGGTGCCCGCCGCGATCAGCAGCACCAGCACCATATAGCGTTCGGCGTAGCGTTCGAGCAGGCGGGTGACGGGCGGCTTGGCGCTCTCGGCCTCCTGCAGCAGCGCGATGACGCGCCCGAGCGTCGAATCCCCGCCCACCCGCGTGAGCTTCACCACCATATGGCCGTCGCCGTTGATCGAGCCGCTGAGAACCTCGTTGCCAGGCTGCACCTCGACCGGCACCGATTCGCCGGTGATCGAGGCGGTATCGACGCTGGAAGCGCCCGATTGAACCAATCCGTCGGCCGGAATGAGATCGCCGGCACGCAGATCGATCAGATCGCCGGCGCGCAGAGCCTGGGTATTCACCTCCTCGACCTCGCCGTTCGGGAGCAGGCGGCGGGTCTTGACCTGGGTGAGCTTGCTCAGCGCCCGGATGGCTTCCTGCGAGCCGAGCAAGGAGCGCTCCTCCAGGATATGTCCCAGCGTCATGACCAGCGGCAGCAGCGCCGCCGTCATCAGATCGCCGGCCGCCCAGGCCGCGATCAAGGCGAGCGCGATGAGCTGGTCGGTGATGCCATGCAGGTCCGGATAGCGCAGCGACTGCCAGGCCGCCGACAGCGCCGGCACCGCCACCAGCAAGGCCGCGATGCCGGCGACCAGCTCCGCGACGTCGCGCTGGTCCGGCGCCAGGAATTGCAGGGCGGTCGCCAGGATGAGACACCCGCCGGCGATGAGCGAGAGGGTGAGGCGAAGACCGAGCGAGAGCTGCTCGGCGCGGCTCAGCAAGCCCTCGCCGGCCGATGGCGGCGCGGCAGCGACAAAGGTCTCGGCCGTCATCGCGGCACCGGTCCCGGCAGCATCAATTGGATGCCGCCATCGTTGTCCACGGTGTCCACCCGCGCCGCCTTGGCCAGCAAGGGGCCGATGCGGTCGTAATAGATTCGGCTGGTGAGCATCTCCCCGGACAGTCCCGGCGATCCGTTCGCCAGCGCCCTGATGGAGGCGGTCCGCGTCTTGGCTTCGGTGACCTTCTCCTCGGCCCTCGCATCGGCGTCGGTCAGGGTTCGATCCCGGTCCTGGTTGGCGCGCAGCGCCGTCATGGCGGCGCCGGTGCGGGATTCGGCGATGTCGCGGTCGGCCTGCTGCGAGGCGATCAGCACGTAATCGAAGGCGCTTTTGGCGCCGCTCGGGATCGCGGCCGCGAGATCGACCCGGCTCACCTTGATGCCGAGGCTCGCGCCCACGCCGGTAAGGTCGTCCAGGCGATGATTGATCGCGTTCGTCAGATCCGCGCGCAGCTGCTCGCGGCCGGCACGCGCGGCCGCGTTCGAGCCGGTATCGAGCTCGGGGCGCGCCACCAGAATGGTGTCGAGATCGCGCGAGGCGCAAACCGATACCGCGCTGGCCACGAATACTCGCCGCAAGGCCGGCCCGACATGCTCCGCCGCCAATATGTAGGCGGCCGGATCGATGATCTGATAGAGCAGCGTCGCCTGCAGATGAACGACGCTGGCGTCGCCGGTCAGCAGGAAGGCGGTGTTCTCCCGGGCATAATCGCTGATCATGAAATCGCCGCCGACCGCGGAGTCCGGCTCGAACTGGTCGATCTGGAACTCGGTCTGACGATCCTCCGATGGCAGCAGGACCACCTGCTCGATCGGCCGCGGCCAGGCCATGAGAAGGCCGGCGCCCTGCTGGCGCACGATGCTGCCGAAGCGGTAAATGATGGCCCGGCTCTCGGGCGGCACTTGCCGGAAGTTCGACACCGACCAGCCCAGCGCCGCCAGGCAGACTGCGAGAAACAAGAAGCGGAACGCGAGCTTGGCCGATTGCGCCCAGGCCCCGGCCGGCTCGGCGCCCTCTTTCGGATCCGGGATGGTCTCCGGCAGGGTCATTGCGGCTCCTCCGGTTCGTGACCATGGGGACGGGGAGACGCCGGCGCCGGTGTCGCCACCGGACCAGGCGCCGTCGCGGTTGCGGCCGCCCCCGCAGTATTGGGCCCGTCGACCAGGACCCGGAACGGCGCCGCGTCGGTACGCAGGATCAGCCTGGTATTGGCCCCCACCACGGTGTCGAGCGTGTCGAGCGAGCGCAGCAGCATGTAGAGGTCGGGGGCGCTGTTATAGGCTTGCCCGTAAATGTCCGCCGCCTCCAGCCGCGATTTGGCGTCGATTCCGGCGGCCTCCGCCTTGGCCTTGGCACGCAGGACCCGGGCATCGCGATCGGCATTCGAGGCGATCTCCGCGGCCGCCCGCTGGCCCTCGGCTTGCCGCTCGGCCGCGACGGTTTCCCGTTCGGCCCGCATTCTGGCCACGGTCGCGTTGAGGGTTTCGGTCGGCAGGGTCAAGCGCTCGATGCCGACCTGGCGGATGGTCACGCCGTAGACCTTCAGCGCCTGCTCGTCGATGCGCTCCCGCAGGCGGCTCTCCAGCTCGCTCAACTGCACCTTGGCCGGATCGGTGTTGACGAGGTTTGCCAGATCGAAGCTCGCCGCGGTGATCTCCAGCGAAGAGCCGACGAAGCTTCGCAACTGCTGCGCCGCCACATCGGGCTGATTGCGCACGGCGCGAAGGAACTGCCGGATGCGCTCGGGCTCCGGCGGCACCTGCCAGGCCACATAGGCCTGGATCAGAACCCGCAAGCCGTCGCGCGTCCCCACATCCTGCAGGCCGCTCGAGGTGGTCCGCAGCCGCAGATCAACGTCGATCGTGCTTTCGACCGGGGCCGGCATCTTCCAGGCGAGGCCCGGCGCGGTGAGAACATTGACCGGGTTGCCGAAGCGGGTCACCACGATGGCCTGGCCCGGCCCGACCAGAACCAGGCAGGCGCTCAGGACGGCGGCCGCGACGATGAGGGCGGCGACCACGAAACGGCCGTAGCGCGCGAACAGGCCCTTGCGCGCGACATCGTCTGCCGGGTGGTCGTGGTGGTGATGACCATGGTGACTATGCCCGAATGTCATCGCTGTGTTCCTGATCTGGGTGGGTAACTGGGCGGCGCGGCATCGTCGTCGTCATCCTCGGAGCCGTAATTTCTCCCGGGCGGAAAAATGATGTCCCGGCGTGCCGGCTTTGCGCCGCCGCCCGTGAAGCTGCGAAGATCGATGACCGGCCCGTTCTGGCCCCGCAAGCGGTGATCGACCACGATCGATTCCGACTTCGCCAGGCCGGAGGCGAGACGCTCTGACCGCCGTTCGAACAGGAACGCCTCGCCATCGCGCTGCCGCGCCTCGCGGTCCGCGTTGAAGAGAGTGCTTTCGCTGCGCGCCTGCGTCACGAGTTCGGCGGCGGCCGCGGTCGCCTTGTTGCGATCCTCCATGGCCCCCTGCTGGGCCGATTTGATGGAATGGATCGCGCTCGCGCGCTGCACCGCGATCTGCGAATTGGCCAGGATCTCGGCGGCCTGCACGTTATGATAGGCCGATGCGGCGCCCGCCGGCGGATGGATGGCCTCGACCACCACCGCGATCGCCTCGATGCCGCTCGACAATCGATCCAATTGATCCTGCAGGCCGTCACGAAAATCCTTGGTGAACGCATCGCGGCTTTGGCCGAGCACGTCCGGCAGCGTGTATCTGGCGAAATACCGCACCAGCAGCTGACCGGTCGACGCCTTGATGAGGACTTCGGGATCGGCCACCCGATAGGCGGCATTGAGGGCGTCGGCATCGGTCAGGCCGACCCGGTAGACGACCCGCAAATCCGCATCGGCGATCTGGAAGGTCTGTTGGCCGTTGGCCTGGCTGGCGATCAGGTAGCTCTGCTCGGAGGGATGCGACGCATCCCAAAGCCGGTCGGCGGCAGTCGGCGGATTGGCTTCCGCCCCGACCAGTTGCTGCTGCTGATCGACCCCCGCGCTCTGCCGCGCGGCTTGGCCGGCATCGCCCAGCGCCGACATCGCGATCGGGATGTCGTGGATCACTCCGAACTCGACCGCCCGCATCACGCCCATGGGCCAGGGCAGATGGAGATGCAGGCCCGGCCCCAGCACCGCGACCGGCATGCCAAACCGTTCGTAGATGGCGCGTTCGTTGAGGCCGAGCGCGGTGATGCCGGTGACGCACCAAGCCAGGAGCCCCATCACCAGGACGATCGGCAGCATCGCCCTCTGCACGAAGGCGAGCGCCCAGCTGCGCGACAAATCGATGCCGAATTGCTGGCGCACCGCGGTGTTGAACGCCTGGAAGCTCGGCGCCGCAAAGCGCAGAAAACCCGCAATGCTGCTGTCCGCGACCGTGCGGCGCTGCTCGATCGGGGCAAACGGCACAAAGGCGAAGGCGAGGCTGCGAACCATCACTTCAAGCGCGACGGCAACGATCAGAATGGCCAGCCCCTGCTCGATCCTGATCGCCCAGGTAAATCCGAGCCATCGGAGCACAGCCGCGATGCCGAGCCCGAGGCAGACCGTCAGCAGTAGCCGCAGCAGCCGATCGAGCTGCGGCGCGTCGGGCAGCATCTCGGCCGCGACGCCGGCCAAGGAGCGCTCCAGGACCAGGAGCGGAAATGCCGCGATGATGAGTATGCCGCCCAGGACTTCCAGGATGGTCGGATCGGCGGCCGCGAGCGGCGTCACGCGCCATGTCACCACGACGCCGGCGACCGCCAATGTGCCGAACAGCAATGCGAGCAGCGCCTGCGGCCAGCCCGCCAATGATTCCACCCGCCAGACCAGCAGCGAGCGCGCGCGGGCCAGCAACCGCCGCCAGCGGGCGACGATGCCCTCGCCGTCCGGCACCTCGACCGGCTCCGGCTTCAGCGCCTGTCGCAGAGGCTCTTGCGCGAGCAGCCGGAAGCGGACGAAGGCCACGATCGCGGCGGAAAGAAAGCCGGCGGCCGCGACCAGGAACGCGGCTCCGAGAAATCCGAGCGACCGCGGTATCGGGAGATCGAGGCGCCAATAGGCATTCGCATGCGCGGATATCGCGCTGGTCAGGCCGAGCCCGAGTGCCGCGAAGACCGCTCCAATGATCAGCAGCAGCGCCACATAGCGCCTTGCATTGTTGAAATGCGGCAGTTCGGCCAGCATTACGCGCGCCTCCGAAGCGACAATGGCAATCGCCAGCGGTCGAAGACCGCTGCGATAGCCGAATTTCGCCCCCAGGTCGAGCAGCCGGCAGGTCCGCAACGAAGGCGCAGAGCTGCGCTGATCATGCCTTCGGATCGATCCGGACCGGACCGCAATCTTTGCAACTTACCGCTCCAGGCAACCACTGCTGAAAGCAGCTATGGCTTGAAGCGTACCACGAGCGGCGCCGGATAGGATTCAGCCACCGGCTCGCCGCGGCTCTTCACCGTGACCTTGTACATCCCGGCGTCCTGGATCGCATCGGCCGGAAGGGTCGCATCGAGCTCGGTTCGGCTGACAAAACGCGTCTCCAGCTCCTTGCCGTTGAGCAGCACCTGGTGGAACGGCCAGAACCCCCTGCCCTTCACTTTCAGCATCGTGGGCCCGGAGCCTTGCGTCAGCGCCAGCGGAGACACCTCGATGTGCTCCGACAATTGCTGCCAGGAGTTGAACTCCGGGATCGGGTTGACGTATTTGTGAAACGCGATGTCCACCGGCCTGCCGTTGGTCACCACCATCTTGACGTTGGTGGTCGCCCACATGTCCTGCAGCGGATTGCCCTCGACGATCGAGAGGTCCGCGACCTTGCCGGGCTCGACGCTGCCGTAGTCCTTGTCCTTGCGGAAGGTCCTGGCCACGTTGATGGTCGCGGCCTGGATCACCGTCATCGGCGGCACCCCCGCCTCGACATCCATGGTCATTCCCTCATGCATCAGGAGGCCGGCCATGCCGCGCGGCGAGTCGGAGCCTTCCTTGAGAATTCCGCCGGCCTGGACGAAACGCCGGATGAATTCATTGGCCTTGGCATAGCCGATCCTGGTGTGCTCGAGCTGCTCGGGCTTGTAGCGCTTGAACAGCTTCTCGGTAGTGTATTCGGTCACGATGCGCACGGCAGCCGGAAAATTGGTGTTGGGATCGACGAGGATCTCCTGCTCCTTTTGCCAGAAGCGCTGCGCGCTGGGAGACAGCGGCCGCAGCCACTTGGCGATGGTGGGGGTCCAGGCCACGTGGTGCTCCACCATCGGGGCGATGACGTTGTCGAAGTTCTCGGTCTCGTAGAGCGCGCCCGCCTCCTCGGCGTCGATCTTGCCGGCGGTGCGATCGATGGCGAGCTTGCGCCGGCGATCGAGGTCCATGATCGAGGTGTAGCCGACGCCCCAGATATGCTCGACCCCGTCGACGCCGGCTTTGGCGGAGGCGATGGCGTCCCAGGTGTGGCCGGTCACCCCCATGCCGAGCCGGTGGGCTTCCTCGGCGACCGCTTTCACCAGATCGGGCGCGAGAAACTCGCTGAGCTTGATCACATCGTAGCCGTCACGCTTCTTCGCCTGCACCGCCGCACGCGCCTGCTCGGCATTGTCGATCGCGATGAAGCCGCGCCAGGCGCGCGAGCCCTCGGTCTCCAGCTCCCCGACCCGCGCGCCGAGCGCCTGCCCGGACGGCCAGATGCGCGGGCCGCGGATCTTGCCCATGTTGGTGCCGTCCTTTTGCGCGAGCGCCCACGGGCCGTTCTGGTTGGTTTCGATCTCCACGCAGGTGGTGATGCCGAGATGGAGGTAGAGCTCGCCCCAAAAGGCTTCCCAGTGGCAGTGCCCGTCGATGAAGCCCGGCATGACGGTCTTGCCTTTGACGTCGAGGACCTGGGCGCCTGCCGGTACGGCGACTTCGCCGCTGCGGCCGATGGCCTTGAAGCGGTCGCCTTCGATGACGATGACGGAATTCTCGATCGGCGGACGTCCGGTTCCGTCGATCAACAGTCCGCCCTGGATCACCAGTGTTTGTGCCTGGGTTTGCGCTTGCGCCGCGACGAAGGGCGCGAGCACGCTGGTCGCAACCAGCAACGCGGTCGCGCCAACGCTCGCGACGCATGCTTTGGTGATCATATGCTCCTCCCTGCCGTCACGCCGCCGACGACTGCCGCATCGGTTTTGGCTCGACGCCCCCAAAGCTCACGCGTCTCAATCCGAATATCCAAATTTGCGTTGTGCAAAGCTTGCCCGCGCGCACTCCAATCGATGTCACATGTGTTGAAACGGTCTCACAAATTCAATGGATCAGCAAGTGCGGCCCCCGCGTGCCGGACTTCTTGAAGTCGCCGCGTTCTCGCACGGCGCACCGCCGCACGCGCTGTTATATTATTACAGTTGTAGGGTGGGCAAAGGCGCGCAGCGCCGTGCCCACGCGCGGCCGACGAGTTGAATCAAACGATTCGACAGCGCGATCCCGCCATGTCGCGTTACCGTCGTGCCAAACTCGAGAGGGGTACCTTTTTCGTTACCGTAGGCTCAGCTCGAGCGGCCAGCTGGCTTGACGATTCCCTACGCGAAGCAGAGAATTTGTGTAGACTGACGATTAAATATTGATCTTACGGAATTTGGTTTTGCTTCCGAGGTGATCGACGATGAAGGCCCGCAGCACGGTTCGAGCCGTCCGCAGTAATGGAGGCATCCTGTCCCGGCGATCGTTGCTCGGGCTGGCCTGCCTGGCGCCGTTCGCCGTGTGGCCGGCACGCGCGGCGGAGCTCGTCACCTTCGCCGACATTTCCGTCGCCGACGATCAGTACACCGAGAAAGCCAGGAAGCTCGCCGGCACGGCGGTGGAGATGCTCGGCTATATGGCGCCGCCGCTGAAGCCGGAGATCGACTTCTTCGTGCTGACAAGCCTGCCGACCGCCATTTGCCCGTTCTGCGACGCTGCCGCCAGCTGGCCGGACGACATCGTTCTGGTCAAGCTCAGCCGCCCGGTGCGCGCGCTGGCCTATGACCGCCTGCTCAATGTCAGCGGGATTTTGGAAATCGGAATCGAGACCGACGCGGCCACCGGCTTCGTCAGCCTGGTGCGGCTGCGGGACGCCAAATACACAAAGGTTTGATCGTCGTTGAATGAAGCCAAGCCGGGGAAGCTGCGGGTGCCTGGTCTCCAGATCCAGGACCTGCAGGTACGTTATTCCAACGGAGCCGGCGCGGTCACTGCGCTGGAGATCGAGCAATTGCGCGTGCCGGGAGGCGCACGGCTCGCCGTCACCGGTCCGTCGGGGTCGGGCAAATCGACCTTCCTCTACGCCATCGGCGGCCTGTTGCGTCCGCAGCGCGGGCGCGTTCTGTGGGACGGGCGCGACATTCTCAGCGAGGCGGAATCGGCCCGCGACCGCTGGCGGCGCCACACCGTCGGCTTCGCGTTCCAGGACTTCCATCTGCTGGCGGAATTGACGCCGCTGCAGAACGTGCTGCTGCCGGCGAGCTTCGAACGCTTCACCACCGACCGCGGCATCCGCGCGCGGGCGGTGTCGCTGCTCGAGCACTTTGCGGTGCCGCAGGCGCGCAAGAGCACGGCCAGCCTGTCGCGCGGCGAGCAGCAGCGCGTCGCGCTCGCCCGCGCGCTCCTGTTCGATCCGCCGGTGATCCTCGCCGACGAGCCGACCGCGAGCCTCGATGCCAAGGCCGGCGCCGTCGTCATCGAGATACTCCTGCAATTGTCGGCGCGGGAGGGACGCACCGTGATCGCGATCAGTCACGATCAGGAGCTGTTGCAGCGGTTCAGCAACATCGTGGCGCTCGATCATGGCCGGATGACCTACTCGCAGAGGCAGACAGCGTCATGAACCCCTTCCTGGTCGTGCGCGCCACGATCTTCCGCCACCGCGGCACCTACCTGTTGTTCATTATCCTGGTCGCGGTCGCCACCGCCATCGGAGTCGGCATCATCACCCAGGAGGCGGCGCTGCGGATCGGCAGCGCGCGCGCCGCCGACAAGTTCGATCTCATGGTGGCGGCGCCCGGCAGCGAGACCGACGTGGTGCTGGCGGCGATCTATCTGCGTCCCGGCACGGTGCCGTTGCTCGATCCCGCCATGGTCGGCCAGGTGCTGGCGGAACCGCGCGCCAAGATCTCGGCGCCGCTCGGCTTCGGCGACAATATCCGCGGCTCTCCCATCGTCGGCACGGTCCCGGCCTTCGTCGAGTATCTGTCCGGCGGATTGCTGGAGGGCCGCGTGTTCGCAAGCGAAGGCGAAGCCGTGGCCGGCGCGGCGGCAGGCGTCGCGATGGGAGAGAGCTTCCACCCCGACCATGGCAGGAACCCGTTCCTCGAGGCCGGCACGGCGCGCGTCCAGCACGCCGCGACCTTGACGGTGGTCGGACGCATGCAGCCGACCGGCACGCCGTGGGACAATTCCGTGATCGTGCCGATCGAGTTCGTCTGGCGGGTGCATGGCCTGCCGGCCGGCCATGCCGACGGCGAGAACCGCATCGGCCCGCCGTTCGACGCCGCGCGCGTGCCGGGCGTGCCGGCGATCGTGATCAAGCCCGAGACCATCAACGCCGCCTACGGGCTTCGCAACCTCTACCGCTCCCCGCTCAGCATGGCGTTCTTTCCGGCGGAGGCGCTGGTGCGGCTCTATGAAGTACTCGGCGATATCCGCGAGTTGATGAGCTGGCTCGCGCTCGCGACCCAGGGCCTGGTGGTGCTCGCTATGCTGGCCGGCGTCATGGCGATCCTGACGCTGCATCGCCGGCAATTCGCGGTGCTGCGCGCGCTCGGCGCGCCGCGTCTCTACATCTTCCTGTGCGTCTGGGCGCAGATCGCCGTCATCGCGGTTGCCGGCGCGCTCTCGGGATTGCTGCTCGGCGCCGGCGCCGCCATGGCGGTCTCGCACCTGATCACGCGCGCGACCGGGATCGTGCTGCCGGCGCGGATCGGGCCCGACGAACTGTGGCTGGTGGGCGGCATGATCGCCTTCGGCCTGATCGTGGCGACCGTGCCGGCCTTCATCAGCTATCGCCGCTCGGTGATCGAGTCGCTGACCGCGCAGTGAGACGAATAGGGAGTAGCGAGTAGCGAACAGGGAGTGGCGAATAGCGAATAGTCGATCGAGAAGGCGCAGCTTAACTATTCGCCATTCGCTACTCACCGTTCACCCTTGCCACATTGCCCTGGCGGCCCTGACCCTATAAGCTTTCCGCGCTGTGTCGGTACCATGGAGCGCTCGCAAGAGGCGCCCGCCAGGGAGTTTGAACTCATGCTCGAAGTCATCTGCAAAGACTTGCCGAATTCTGCCTTTCGTCCCACGTCCGGTCGCCCCAGCAAGCTGGTCCGGATCGCTTGCGCCGCCTTGGCGAGCGTCTCGCTGGCGGCACTGGTCACGTCCGCGCCGGCCGCCGACTACAAGCCCACGGTCAACAAGGAGCGCCTTCTTAACGCGCAGAACGAGCCACAAAACTGGCTCATGATGAACGGGGACTACGCCTCGACCCGCTATTCGAAGCTCACCCAGATCAACCGGGACAATGTCAAGAATTTGCGGATGGTCTGGGCGCTGGCGCTCGGCGGCATGCAGGACCTCGGCCAGAACGGCCCGGAGAACGAGGTCAATCCGCTCATCGACAACGGCTACATGTACACCACCGACGGCTGGGGCACGGTCTACAAGATCGACGCGCGCGATCCCAACAAGGGCGAGTTCGTCTGGGTCAGCGATTCCGGCGTGCGGCACGAGGGCAATGTGCCGCGCACCCGCGGCATCGCGCTGTGGGAAGACAAGGTGATCGCCAATCTCCCGGACGGCCGCGTCATCGCCATCAATCGCGACAGCGGCGAGATCGTCTGGGACAAGAAGGTGGCGGTCGCCAACGAGTTCGGCAGCCGGGAGAAGTTCTTCACCGCGCCGCTGGTGGTCGAGGGCAAGGTCATCGTCGCCAACGGCGCCGGCGATGCCGCCACCCGCGGCTGGCTCGCGGCGCTCGACGTCAAGACCGGCAACGAGCTGTGGCGCTGGTATGCGGTGCCCAAGCCGGGCGAGCCGGGCAGCGAAACCTGGAAGGACAGCAACAATGCCTGGAAGACCGGCGGCGGCGGCCTCTGGCAGACCGGCTCCTACGATCCGGCGACCAGGCTCACCATCTGGGGCACCGGCAATCCGATCCCGCAAATGGATCCGCAGGCGCGTCCGGGCGACAATCTCTATACCAATTCCGCAGTGGCGCTCGACATCGATACCGGCAAGCTCGTCTGGTATTTCCAATACACGCCCAACGACGGCTGGGACTATGACGAGATCGGCGTGCACATGCTCTACGACACGGTCATCAACGGCGAGAACCGCAAGGTGGTCGGCCACTTCGCGCGCAACGGCTTCTTCTACGCGCTCGACCGCACCAACGGCAGCTTCATCAAGGGCTCCCAATACGTCAACGACCTGAACTGGACGAAGGGGCTCGATCCGAAGACCGGCAAGCCGGTCGAGTACGATCCCAAACTCGATGTGCAGGTCTATGTCCCCGAAGCGCGGCAGCTGCGCGGCGACGGCATGAAGCGCACCTGCCCGACCTGGCACGGCGGCGTCGCCCATCAGCCGCCCGCCTACAATCCGGTCAAGCACATCGCCTACGGGGTCGGCGCCGAAGGCTGCTTCTCGCAGAACGGCGCCAAGGTGGCGTTCAAGGGGCCGGACGGCGGCATCGACGCCAAGGCCAGCGAGAAGCGCACCTTCACCAGCGACCTCTATTACGGCTCCGTCACCGCCTACGACACCGTCAACAACAAGATCCTGGCGAAGGCGATCACCCCGATCGAGATCCGCTCCGGCGCCCTGGTCACGGCGGGCGGGGTGGTGTTCACCGCGACGCAGGATGGCTGGGTCATCGCCTATAACGACGAGACGCTCGAGGAGCTGTGGCGCTTCAACCTCGGCACCCCGCTCAAGGGCTCGCCGGTGACCTACTCGATCGGGCCCAAGCAATTCCTCGCCGTGCAATCGAGCGGCCGGCACCTGCATCCGATCAAGTACGACAACCTGATGGATTCGAGCTATCTGTTCGTGTTCGCGCTGAACTGACGAGGCGCAGTCTTTGACGCCGTAGGGTGGGCATTGCGCGGGATCAGCCGTGCCACCCACCCGGCCCATGGGGCGCAATGCCCACGCGCCGTGCCATTCGGCCGCTCTGATGCGTGCGGTCACGTCACGCGATTTTTGCCCACCCTACGGAAGTTCTTTGCACACCTCGACGTCCGCGCCCCAGAATTCGATGCACTTGGCGTGGTCCAGCGGGCCTTTGCCGACCACCTTGGCCATGAGGAAATCGGCCAGGTACTCGACCTCGTTCGGTGCCAGGGTGGCGGGCGGATCGAACAGGCTCAGTTGCCGGGCCTTGAGGTCGGCGGCCTTGAGGCCGAAGCAGCGGCCGTCGCTATAGGCGAATTTGTCGAAGGCCGGCATGCCGGTGCCGGGCCGCCCGCATTTGATGGTTTGGATCAGGGCCTGCCGGTCGAGCGTGCTGGCGCGCAGGTCGGCGCCGTCCGGCATCTGGCTGTCCAGCTTGTGGCCGTCGCCGGCCCAGCCATGACAGGCCTGGCAATGGGCCTTCTGATGGAACAGGCCCATGCCGGCGGCGATGTCGGCCGGATCGGGGCTTTGCGCCTGCGTGGCGCCGGCGACAGCCAGCATGCCGGCCAGGACCGCGAGAAGGCAGGCCGCACTTGAAAATCGATTGTCTTGGTTGAACACGCACGTGCCTCATGGTTTGACGTAGGATGGGTATCGCAAGAGCTCGACCCATCCTACAATAATGCAATGATCGCACGAATGCATATCGACATGCGGCAGCTCGCAAATGTCATGGCTGCCCTGCTCTGCTGGACCGGTGCCGCGCTGGCGCAGGATTTGCGGCGCGCGAGCGTGTGGGACCTCAAGCTCGGCCAGCCGGTCGCGGCGCAGCCCTCCCCGGATGATTTTCGCGGCTTTGCCTGCGGGTCCAATGGCGGACCGCCGCGCCAGCGGCTGACCGGCTGGAGCGATTTCGCGCGCTGCCCGGCGGAGCCGAGCGGGCTGCACGAGGTCTATTTCGAATACGACGACGAGTACGAGTACATCGCGCGCGCCAAGGACCTCGAGCGCGAAGTGGCGCGCTGGGCCGGCACCACCGAATTCACCTTTCCGGTGATCGTATCGGCGCTGTTCGACGCCAAGGGCGTGCTCAAGGGAATCCGGATCGTGACCGATTCCCGTCCCGAGCACCGCGTCGACACCGCCGACGCCGATCTGCGCAAGCGCGACGACGCCTACCTGTTCGGCGGCCGCATGGCGTCGCGCTTCGATATCGATGCCAAGCGCGACTGCACCTCCTTGCCGCCGGCCGAGGGCGAGACCGCCGTCGGCGACCTGTTCATCAAGCAGTCCTGCGCGCTCGTCGACCGCGCGCACGGCCGCAAGGTTGCGCTGCAGCTGAATTTCTTCCGCAAGCCGGGCCAGAGCGCGTTCAATCCGCAGATGTCGACGCAGCTGACCCAAGGCCAGTTCGAGAGCTCGGCACGGGTCGAGGTGCTTGATAGTGAGTAGTGAGTAGTGAATAGTGAGTAGTGAGTAGGGAAGCCCGCTACTCACTACTCACCACTCACCACTCACTACTCGCCACCTGTCACGGCTGAGTGGTGCCGTCCGGCATGGTGGTGTCGCGGAAGATCGCCTCGTCGATGCGCGCGTCATAGAGATCGGCCTTGCGGAAGCTCGTGCCGGCAAGGTTGGCGCGCGCGAAATTCGCCCCGCGAAAGTTGGCGCCGGAGGCATCCGCATCGGTGAGATCGGCGCCGACCAGGCTCGCGTCGTTGCACTCCGCCTCGATCAGCCGCGCCTGCGCCAGCGATGCGCCGTCGAGCTTGGCGGACCGCAGCACCGCGAAATCGAGCGCGGCACCCGACAGGTCGGCGCCCGCCAGCGTCGCGTCGGCAAGCCGCGCCTTGCGCAGGTCCGCGTTGCGCAGGATCGTCTTGGTCAGATCGCTGCGCGTGAGGCGGGCGGTGCCCATCAGGGCATCGGTCAGATCGGCGCCCGTGAGCCGCGCGCCGTCGAGATTGGCCGCATAGAGCATGGCAGCGTGAAGCTTTGCGCCGGCAAGGTCGGCGCGGCGCAGGTCGGCCTTGTTGAGATTGGCGCCGCCGAGGTCGGCGCCGGCGAGATGGGCGCCGGCCAGGTTGGCATCGTGAAAGTTCGTTTGCTGGAGGTTGGCGCGGGTGAGATCGGCGCCGGCGAGATCATGGCGCTTGAAACTGGCCCCCGACAGGTCGCAACCGCGGCAGTCGCGGGTGCGGCCGCCGAGAAAATCCGCGCGTTGATCGGCGTGGGCGGGCGCCAGCATCAAGGTGGCAAGTACGAGAACGAGAGTAGTGAGCGGTGAATAGTGAATGGCAAAACGAAAGACTGCGTCGACTATTCGCCATTCACTACTCACTATTCGCATTTTCTCTCTCATTGATCCATCGTGCTGGCGGCGAAAATCTCGTCGAGCTTCATCAGGCGCGGGGTGAGCCCCTGCTCCACCGAATAGGTGGCGGCGGTTTCCAACACATGGCGGTTGGCCTTGATGCCGTGGCGAATGATCGGCTGGCGCAACGCCTTGGCGGCCTCGGGCGGGATCAGGCCGGCGGCGGCATGATAGTCCGCGTGCTCCACGCGCTGCTGGTTGGCGATCTCGTTCGCCGCCTCGAACGCCTTGAGCAGGTTCAGGAGCGCCCAGGGATGCTTCTCGGCGAGCGCGCGCCGAATGACCATTCCGTGGTTGATCGGATAGATGTTGGTCTTGCGATAGAAGTGCACCCCCTCCGCCCACGGATCCGGAAACAGGAACTTGACGTCCGGGTGATTGGTCAGATCGACGGTGCTGCGGTCGACCAGATTTTTGTTCACGATATAGTGGATGACGGCTTCGATCTCGCCTGTGAGCATCATCGAGCCGATGCTTTTCTCCGCCGGGATTTGATGGATGGTCACGCCCGGCGGCGGCTTGAAGGACGTGGCGCCGGCATGGCTGTGGGTCGGCACCCGCTCCATCCAGAACTCCATCGCGGTCGCCGGCACGCCGAACTCGTGCTGCAGCACGCCGCGCGTCCACAAGGCGGCGGTCTGCTGATATTCCGGGACGCCGACCCGGCGCCCCTTGAGGTCGGCCGGCTTGTCGATGCCGGCATCGCGCCGCACCAGGATTTCGGTATGGAAGAATTTTCGCGTGGTGAAGACCGGCAGGCCGAGCCAGCGCTCGTCGCCGCCGGCGCGCGCCATCATCAGCGAGGAGACCGACATTTCGGAGAGATCGAAATCGGCAAAGCGCAATTGCCGCCAGAACATCTCGGAGGGATGCAGGATGGTGGGCACAAGCTCGATGCCGTCGGCCTGCACCGCGCCCTCGAGGATCGGCCACGTCCGCGGATTGGAGGTGATGGCCAGACTGAGCTGCAATTTCATGATTTGCGACGCGGCCTTTCCGGGATCGAATGCGTGCCGTGGCGGCGGGACACCAAGGGAAAAAGCATTTTCAGGAAAAGCCGCGCTCGTGCAAGCACCAAGCCTGATCAATATGTCGAGCAGCTTCCGGTTCGAGCGGCTCGCCCGGCATGTCGTCCCTGCGAAAGCAGGGACCCATACGCGGTGCCCCGACGATGGGCTGCGGCTGCATAGCCCGTCGAAGAGCATCAGGGCGTTTACGCCCGTCTTCGCGGGCTGTGCCGTAAACGCCCTGATGTTGGGTCCCGGCTCCCTAAGCGCGTTTACGCGCGTCTTCGACGCGCTATGGGCCGGGACGACAACACAGAGATGTGCATCCCTGCCCCAACTTGTCCGCACTACTGAATCCGCAAGCCCTGCTTGCGCATCAGCGCCTTGGTATAGTCCACCGCCTCGCTCGGCGTGTCAGCCAGCGTTCCCACCACGGTCTCCACGTCGGCTGCGGACATCGGGGTAAAGCCTTCGCTGATCTTCTCGCCCTGCTCCAGGAACTCGCGTTCGGCGCTCAGCCTGTCGAAGGCGTCCCGGTAAGCCGCCAAGATCGCGTCCGGCGTGCGCTCCGCCAGCGCCAGCCATTTGTCTCCCGTGTTGAGCGTCGTCCACAGACCGAAGGCCTTCTGGGCGATGGGATCGGTGATCTTGCCTTTCATCAGGTCGGGAAACAGCGGGGCTGCGCCGAAATCCGCCCGGCCTACGATGCGGCCGTCCTTCAGCGCGCCGGTTTGATAGATGATCTTGAGCCGCCCGCTGTGGAGGCGATCCTGGATCTGGAAAATGTTGCCGGTCGCGGTCATGTCGATCTCGCCGCGGTCGAGCGCGAACAGGGTCTCGTTGGTCCCGCGATAGCCGCCGACCCAGGCGCCGTTCCAGCCCAGATATTCGATGCTCCACAGGATCGGCTGGGTGCCGGGACGCGGCATCGACTGCACCGAGCCGATCATCACCGGCTTGGCCGACTTGTCGTAGAGCCGGGGCTCGGCCGCCTTGTTGAGGAAAATCACCGAGCCTCCGCGCCCCAGGCCGCCGATGAATCGGAAGGTCTTGGGATCGTATTGCGCATTGGCATTGCGGAACAGGACCGGATCGATGGTCGAGATCGAACCCATGAGCACGGTCAGGCCGTTGGGCTCGGTGCGACGCGTAAAGTAGTTCATCGCCGCCATGCCGCTCGCCCCCACCATGTTCTGCACCACGATAGCGGGCTCGCCGGGCAGATATTTACGCAGGTAGAGCGCGATCAGCCGGCCCGCCACATCGGTGCCGCCGCCCGGATCGTCGCCGGTCAGCATGGTGATGGTCTTGCCCTTGAACGAAGTGAGGCCCTGCCCCGCCGCGCCGGACAGCCCGAGGCCGAGCGCCGCAACAGCGATGGCGGCGACAGCGGAAAATCTGCCGATCGGCCTGAACATTCGTACGCCCCCTCGATGGCTTCGTGAGGTCCACTATACGATATTTGCCAGCCCTCCGCCTCTCAGACCGGCTTCGGTGCAACTGGAAAATCGACGATTCCTTCGATAGAATGCCGCCATGCGTCGCGATGAGATCATAGCGAAACTCAAGAGCGCCGAGCCGAAGTTGCGAGATTTCGGCGTGGCCGCGCTCTATCTGTTCGGCTCTTACGCGCGCGATGAGGGGCGCACGGACTCGGACCTGGACGTGTTTGTAGATCCGGTATCGGACGCCAGCTTCGATTTTCTGAAATACATGGATGCTTACGAGACGATCCGGAAATCTGTGGGAGAAGAGATCGATGTTGGCTACTCGACTCGCGACGGCCTATCGCCCTACATCCGCGCGAAAGTCGAGCGTGAGGCCATCCGGGTCTTTTAATGGCGGCGTCGCGAAGTCCTCAGCTGCGGCTCCTTCACATCCGCGACGAGATCGACGGCCTGTCCGCCGCCCTTGCCGGCGTGACTTTCGATGCATATCAGGGCAGCTATACATTCCGCCGCGTCACTGAACGGGCGTTGCAGATTATTTCGGAAGCAGCACGGGCGCTCCCCGTCGACCTGACCGCCAGACACCCAGGCGCGCCATGGAACGC
>DASXXS010000350.1:0-9158 GCA_036502925.1 Xanthobacteraceae bacterium | reverse complement strand
CATCCTGCTGATCGAGCATGTCATGCGCGCCGTGATGGCGCTGGCCGCCCAGGTCGTGGTGGCGAGCTATGGCGAGAAGATCGCCGAGGGGCCGCCGGCCGAGATCACGCGCAACCAGGCGGTGCTCGACGTCTACCTCGGCGCCGAGGAAGGGACGTGAGCGCACCGCTCCTGAAGGTCGACGGCCTCGACCTCCATTACGGCGACGCCCAGGCCCTGTCTGGCGTCTCGCTCGAGATCATGGCCGGCGAGATCGTCGCCATCGTCGGCGCCAACGGCGCGGGCAAGAGCTCGCTGATCCGGTCCATCCACGGCATCGAGACGCCGGGGCGCGGCAAGGTGACCTTCGACGGTACCGACATCACCGGCTGGCGAAGCTATCGCGTGTGCGAGATCGGCATCGGCCATGTCGCCGAAGGCCGGCAAGTCTTCCCGAACCTGACGGTGCTGGAGAATCTCGAGATGGGCGCCACGCCGCGCCATGCCCGCGCGAGCCAGGCCAAAACGCTCGCGCATGTCTATTCGCTTTTTCCCCGGCTTGCCGAACGGCGTGCACAGGCCGCCGGCACCCTCTCGGGCGGCGAGCAGCAGATGCTGGCGATCGGCCGCTGCCTGATGGGCGCGCCGGAGCTGGTGATGTTCGACGAGCCTTCGCTCGGTCTGGCGCCGGCGGTGGCGCAGGATGTGTTGCGCGCGATCCGCGATCTCAATCGCGACGGGCTGACATGCCTCCTGGTGGAGCAGAATGTCGCCGTATCGCTCAAGCTCGCGCGCCGCGCCTTTGTGCTGGAGAACGGCCGCATCACGCTCGGCGGCAGCGGCGAGGAGCTGCTCACCGACGACCGGGTACGTCGCGCCTATTTGGGGATGTGAGGGGAGCTGGCTTGTGGCGCTGCTGGAGAAATCCTGCTCGGCGCGCCGCTGTCATTCTACCGAACGCCCGCCGGGGACAGACCTCGGCGGGGTCTTCCTGCGCCTCTTGCGGCAGGCGCTCTCAGGCGTGAGCGCGAGCCGTGTACCAGCCGAAGGCGAAGCACAAGACGGCGGCCGCCGCGGCCGCAATGCCATGTTTCACATGCACGAGAGTGGAGCCTGCCTCGAAGCCGGGCAGGAAGCTTGGCAGCGAACCGGCCGGCATCGTCCAGTAGACGATCGCTACCGCGGCGAATGCCAGACCCAATATGATGCCAACAGCACGCATTTGAATTCGCCCCGCGACTTATTTCACCTTGAGATTTTCCGCTGATGTCTTGCCGCGGTTGGTCACCAGCTCATATTCCACGTGTTGACCTTCATTGAGCGTGGTCAGTCCCGCCTTTTCGACAGCCGAGATGTGAACAAACACGTCTTTGCCGCCGCCGCCGCCTTGGGGCTGAATGAAACCGTAGCCCTTGGTCGGGTTGAACCATTTCACTGTGCCAGTCGCCATTCTTTGTCTCCTGAAAAGCGCGTAGATGCCCTTGCCCCCGCCCGGTCAGGCGGTTGCAAATCCGAATTCAGCGCTGTCTTGAGGGGTCCCGGTAGGGCATAAACAAGCAAGGCCAAAGCTTCGAACCCGTGCGATATAAATGTTCAGCGCCCCGGTTACAATACCACTTTGGTGCCGGGAGCGGGCCCGGACGGGGCTCAGCCGGATGGTACCCCGGTGCGGTCGTAACCCGCCGTTCACCATTTCCGCAGGCCTGGCGACGGCGGCCCCATTCCCGCCGCGATCGAACAGCGGTATGCTGGCGGGGTTATGTTGTGTCGCGCAAAACACTTGTCCCGGCCTCGAGCCGGGGCCGTTCCAAGCTCGGAGGCTGGAACGGTCCCGGCTTAAAGCCGAGACGGCGGGGGCCAATCCACCAATGCGGTCAGGTTGCGTGATGTCCGGTCTGTGCAAGCCGGGCGCAGGGGCGGCAACTTGCCGGGGACATCGCGGCGCGGGGGTTTGATGGGGCGGGCCGGAAGGGGGCGTGTTGGGCGCATGGCGCGTGTCGGCGCGGTCGTGCTCGGCTGCGCGGCGCTGGCCAATTGCTCGGCTGCGAAGGTTTTCGGCGATAAATACAGTCCCCGCGTTGTCGCGGACGGGGAGCCGGTGCCGAAAGGCGGCGGAGTCTACCGGGTCGGACAGCCCTACAACATAAATGGGCAAACCTATTTTCCCGCCGATAGCCCGTCCTATCGCGCCGAAGGTATCGCCTCGTGGTATGGCCCGGATTTTCATGGCCGCCTCACCGCCAACGGCGAAGTCTTCGACATGCATGGCATCTCGGCCGCGCATCCGACCATGCCGCTCCCGAGCTATGCGCGCGTGACCAATCTCGCCAACGCGCGCTCGATCATCGTGCGCGTGAACGATCGCGGCCCCTATGCCCGCAACCGCATCATCGACGTCTCGATCGGAGCCGCCAATGCACTGGGCTTCTACGGGAACGGGCTTGCCCGCGTACGCGTCGAATATGTCGGGCGCGCGCCGCTCGAAGGCAGCGACGACCGCGTCCTGCTGGCGACGTTGCGCGAGGGCCTGCCCGCGCAGGTGCCCGCGCAGCTCATGGTGGCGTCGGCAGCACCCTTTGTTCCGAGCTTCGCAGACGAGGGCGGTGAGACCCCGATTCCGCCGGAGCGTCCCTTCGCTCTTGGCGCGACCTCAGGGCGGTTGGCGGGCAAGCCCGCGACCGTCAACGTCGCCAGCGCCGATGCCGTGGCCGAGCGATCGGTGGTCAAAGTGCCGGCGGGGAGAGCGCAAAGGGTCACTGACCTTGATTCGGCGGCAGGCCCCGGCCCCCTCGCCACCACCTATGCACCGTTGCATAATGACGGTGTTTTGGGGTTGATGAGCGGGCGCGGCCTTTATTGAGCCCAAAAAATAGTGGGAACTTCAAATCCACCCCACTATTTAGGGTGGAGAGTGGAAGCCGGGGTTCCGTCCGAAAAGCCGGCTTTCCGTCCGAACAAAGATGCGACCGAACCCGACAGAGACCAAACCCATTCTGGCGCTCGGCAAATGGGTGCTTGCCGCCACGCTTGCGTGCGCCATCGGCGCGGCCGTGGCCGCGCCAGCCAAGGAAAAGCCCAAGGAAAAAGCCAAGGGACCGGCCACCGCCACGCAGGTGATCAAGAAGGACGAGGGCTTCCAGACCGGGGCCCCGAGCGCGATCCTGATCGATGGCGAAAGCGGCAGCGTGTTGTACGAGAAGAACGCCGATATGCTGCTTCCGCCCGCCAGCCTGTCCAAGCTGATGACCACGGAAGTGGTGCTGAACGAGATCGCGCAGGGCAGGCTGAAACCGGCCGACGAGTTCATCGTCAGCGAGAACGCCTGGCGCAGGGGCGGGGCGCCCTCGCACACATCCAGCATGTTCGCCCCGATCCATAGCCGGGTCGCGGTGGACGACCTGCTGCATGGCGTCGTCATCCAGTCGGGCAACGACGCCTGCATCGTGCTCGCCGAAGGCATCGCCGGCAGCGAGGAGAAATTCGCCGAGATGATGACCGCCCGGGCGCGCGAATTGGGCCTGGCCAAGTCGACCTTTGGCAACTCGAACGGCCTGCCGGATCCCAAGCAGCTCATGACGGTGCGCGAGCTTGCCAGGCTCGCGCGGCAGATCATCCGGACCTATCCGGACTACTATCACCTTTACGGTGAGACCGAGTTCACCTGGAACAAGATCCGCCAGCTCAACCGCAATCCGCTGCTGACGATGAATATCGGGGCCGACGGCCTCAAGACCGGATTCATCAAGGAAGCCGGCTACGGGCTGGTCGGCTCGGCGGTGCAGAACGGGATGCGGCTGATCGTCGTCCTCAATGGCGCCAAGACCGACAAGGAACGCGCCGAAGAGGGAAAAAAACTGCTCGAATGGGGCTTTCACAACTTTCAAGCGGAAACGCTGTTCGCGGAAGGCCAGACCATCACCGATGCCAAGCTTTATGGGGGCGCGCGCGGCAGCGTGCCGCTGATGGCGGATCGGGTCGTGAGCCTGATGGTGTCGCGGGCGGCGCAGAACAAGCTCATTGCGCGGGTGGTCTATACCGGCCCGGTGCCGGCGCCGGTGCAGCAGGGCCAGCCGATCGGCACATTGAAAGTATGGCGCAACGATGCCCTGGTGCTCGAAGTGCCCTTGCGGGCGGCCGAAAGCGTCGGCACCGGCAATCTTTCCCAGCGTGCCTTCGATGCCGCCACAGAGCTCATGATCGGCCTCTTCCGTGCCGGCATCCAGCGACTGTGATATTGGTCCTGCCTCTTCCCCCTTCGAGAAGTGGGAAGCATCTTTGAGACATCCCGACATGCGCGG
This sequence comes from Xanthobacteraceae bacterium, assembly GCA_036502925.1. Taxonomy (GTDB): domain Bacteria; phylum Pseudomonadota; class Alphaproteobacteria; order Rhizobiales; family Xanthobacteraceae; genus VAZQ01. The sequence continues at coordinate 4,881 of DASXXS010000350.1, read as the reverse complement.
ACGATTCATCACCTTCGAGGGCGGCGAAGGAACCGGCAAGTCGACGCACGCGGCTCAGTTGGCGCAGCGGCTGCGCTCGATGGGCATCGGTGTCGTGCTGACGCGCGAGCCTGGCGGATCGCCGGGCGCCGAGATCATCCGGCATGTGCTGCTTTCGGGCGCCGCCAAATCGCTCGGGCCGGATGGCGAGGCCATCCTGTTCGCGGCGGCGCGCGACGATCACGTATGCACGACGATCGAACCGGCGCTGGCTTGCGGGCGCTGGGTCGTCAGCGACCGCTTTGCCGATTCGACCAATGTCTATCAGGGCGCGCTCGGGCATGTGGACCCGCGCCTGCTCAGCGGCCTGCATCGGGTGACGGTGGGTAAGCTCAAACCCGATCTGACCTTCATCCTGGACGTGCCGGCCGCGGTCGGGCTCGAGCGGGCAGCGAAACGGCGGGGCGAGGCGGGGGCCGACCGCTTCGAGGAGGAAGCGCTCGAATTCCACGAAATGCTGCGGGAGGCTTATCTGCATCTCGCCGCCAGCGAGCCGGACCGCTGCGTGCTCATCGATGCAAGCGAACCACAGGCCGATGTCGGCGTGCGGATCTGGGACACGGTCGCCAAGCGGCTCGATCCGGCGACCGCGCCGGTGACGCTGGAGGACGTCGCGTCGTGAGCGAAGACGACGAGGCCGGCGTCGCGCCGCCGCATCCGCGCGAGACCCTGCAATGGTTCGGACATGACGAGGCGGAGCGGGCGCTGCTCGACGCCTATCGGGGCGGGCGCATGCCGCATGCCTGGCTCATCGGCGGCCCCCCCGGGATCGGCAAGGCGACGCTGGCCTATCGGATGGCGCGCTTCGTGCTGGCGCATTCGGACTGCTCCGCGCCGCAGGTGCAGTCGGCCGGCTCGCTGGCGCTGCCTCCCGATCATCGCGCGGCTCGCCTGGTCGCCGCCCAGGGGCATCCCGATCTCCTGGTGCTCGAACGTCGGCCCGGCGACAGCGGCGCGTTGCGCACCGTCATTACGGTCGAGGATGTGCGCCGGCTGGTGCCATTCCTGGGCTCGACCGCCGGCGAGGCGGGATGGCGGGTGGTCGTGGTCGATTCCGCCGACGAACTGAACGCGGCCGGGGCCAACGCGCTGCTCAAGCTCCTGGAAGAACCGCCGCGGCGCTGCTTGTTCCTGATCGTCAGCCATGCGCCCGGACGACTCCTGGCCACCATCCGTTCGCGCTGCCGCCGCCTGCTGTTGCGGCCGCTCGCGCCGGCGGATATCGGCCGGGCGGTCGGCGCCGCGCTCGGCCGCAATCCCGATGACGCGGCTGTGCAAAAGGCCGCGGCCGCGGCCGATGGCAGCGTGGCGCAGGCCATCGGGCTCATCGGCGGACCGCTCCTGGCGGTGCGCGAGCGGGTGATCGAGCTGCTCGGGCTGCTGCCGGCGACCGATCCGCGCGCGCTCCATGCGCTCGGCGAAAGCCTCGAGCGGGCGGACCGCCTCGTGCTCGCGACCTTCGTGGACGCGGTGCGGGATTGGCTCTCGGCCCGCCTGGCGGGCGAGCTGCGCCAAGGCGGTCGCCCGGTGCGCCTGGCGCAGGCGTGGGACGACGTCAACCGCACCGCGCGCGACGTCGAGATGTACAATCTCGAGCGGAAGCCCTTGGTGTTCAAGGTCTTTGGCTGGCTTGCCGAGGCCGCCCGCGGTTGATACCTATCTTCGAGTCGTGATGGCCGGGCTCGTCCCGGCCATCCATGTCTTTGACCCGACATTCTCCAAATCCGTTTAGATGTGCCCACCATGGCCAAGAAAGCAAAATTGCAGCCCAAGAAGTCCAAGAAAGCCGCGTCCAGCGGGAAGAAGAAAAAGAAAGTAGCCGGCAGAAACGACGCAGCACGCAGGTCCAGCGCTGCGGGCGGCAAGCAAGCGGCGCCGCTTAAGAAGAGGAAGAAAGCAGCTGAGAGGCGCGCTGCGCCTAAGCCGCCTGTAGGAAAATTGAAGCAGAAGGCCGGCAAGCCCAAGGCGGCGGACGAGAAATCAAAGCGGCGGGCCGAACCGGAGGCTCGAATTTCGGTCCCCCGACCGCCAAGGTCCGAAAAGCCGCGCTACTACATCACGACTCCGATCTTCTATCCGAACGGCGTCCCGCATATCGGGCACGCCTACACGGTCCTGGCGAGCGATGTGATCGCACGCTTTCAACGGCTCGACGGAAAGGACGTGTTCTTTCTGACTGGCACCGACGAACACGGCCTCAAGATGAAGCAGACCGCGATCGCCGAGGGGCTCACACCGCAGCAACTCGCCGACCGCAACTCCCAGCGCTTTCGCGAGGCATGGTCGGCGCTTGGTGTTTCGCAGGATGCTTTCATCCGCACTACCGAGCCGCGCCATCACCGCTCGTCACAGGCGATGTGGCAACGCATGGAGGAGGCGGGCGACGTCTATCTCGGCAAATACGCCGGCTGGTATTCCGTGCGTCAGGAAGGCTACTTCCTCGAAAAGGAGACCACGCTCGGACCGGATGGCGTGCGGCGCGAACCGCTTGGCTCGGCCGTCGACTGGACCGAGGAGGATACGTATTTCTTTCGCCTGAGTGCCTATCAGGAGCGACTGCTTGCCCATTATGACGCAAATCCGGAATTCATCGGTCCGCCCGAACGGCGCAATGAGGTTGTGAGCTTCGTCAAGGGCGGACTCGAAGACCTGTCGATCTCGCGCGCGACGCTGGATTGGGGCATCCCGGTGCCCAGTGATCCGAAGCACATCATGTATGTCTGGGTCGACGCGCTGACGAACTACCTCACCGGCGTCGGCTTTCCTGACACCGACTCGGCACAATTCCGCCGCTACTGGCCGGCCGACCTGCACGTCATCGGCAAGGATATCTTGCGCTTTCACGCGGTCTACTGGCCGGCCTTTCTGATGTCTGCCGGCATCGAGCTGCCGCGGCGCGTTTTCTCGCACGGTTTCCTGTTCAACCGCGGGGAAAAAATGTCGAAGTCGGTCGGCAACGTGGTCGATCCGTTCGCGCTGGCCGATGCCTACGGGGTCGATCCGCTGCGCTATTTCCTCCTGCGTGAAGTTCCGTTCGGCCAGGACGGCACCTACAGCCACGAGGCGATTGTCGCGCGCATCAATGCCGACCTCGCCAACGATCTCGGCAATCTGGCGCAACGCTCGCTGTCCATGATCGCCCGCCAGCTCGGCGGCGAGCTGCCGCAGCCCGGCGCGTTGAACGAAACCGACCGCGCACTGCTGGCCGCGGCGGATGCCATGCTCGGCAAGGCGCGCGAGGCCATGAAGACGCAGGCGCTGCATCAGGTGCTCAACGCCGTCTGGGCGGTGGTCGCCGACGCCAATCGGTATTTCGCCGGCGAGGCGCCATGGGCGCTCGCCAAGACCGATCCGCCGCGGCAGCGTACCGTGCTCTACGTGACCGCCGAGGTCCTGCGCCAGGTCGCCATTCTGGCCCGGCCGTTCATGCCGACCGCGGCGGCGAAGTTGCTCGATCTGCTGGCAGTGCCGGCCGACGAACGGCAGTTCGCTGCACTCGGCGGCGCACACCGGATCGCCGCCGGCGCGAAGCTGCCGCCGCCGGTCGCGGTCTTCCCGCGCTATGTCGAAAGCGATCCGAGCGCGCAGACTTGATGCCGACTTGCGGTCGGAGCGTGGATAAGCCGGGGAGGGGGCTCCCTGCTGCAGAGGGACATGCCGGTGAGCTTGGTTTCCATCCCCTGCCCATCCTATATCACTGACCGTGCGGTACCGGGCGAACAGACGCTTGAGCTGAGGCCAGTAGGCTAATGAAAACAAACGAATTATCGTCGTCGGCGGCAAATGACGAGGAACGTCGGCGAACGAGCCCGATGCTGGTCGACAGCCATTGCCATCTCGATTTTGACGATTTTTCCGGCGAGCTCGACGCTATCGTGGCGCGCGCGCAAGGGGCCGGGATCGGCCGCATGGTCACCATCTCGACGCGGGTGAAGCGGCGCGCCGGGCTCATTGCCATCGCGGAGCGCTTTGCCGACGTCTATTGCTCGATCGGGACCCATCCCCATCACGCCCACGAGGAGCTCGATGTTGGCATCGCGGATCTGGTCGGGCTCACCCGGCACGCCAAGACCGTGGCGATCGGCGAAGCCGGGCTCGACTATCATTACGATTTGAGCCCGCGCGAGGCGCAGGAGCGCGGTTTCCGCACTCATATCGCCGCCGCGCGCGAGACCGGGCTGCCGCTGGTCATTCATTCGCGTGAAGCCGATGCCGACATGGCGGCGATCCTTGAGGAGGAAACCGGGAAGGGGGCCTTCCCGGCCGTGTTGCATTGCTTCACCGGCGGGCGCGATCTGGCGCAAAGGGCCATCGCGCTCGGCCTGTTCATCTCGTTCACCGGCATCCTGACCTTCAAGAAATCGGACGAGCTGCGGGCGATCGCGGCGGAGCTGCCGGCCGACCGCATCCTGGTCGAGACCGATGCGCCGTATCTGGCGCCCGGCCGCCACCGCGGCAAGCGCAACGAGCCGTCCTATGTGGTCGAGACCGCCAGGGTGCTGGCGGAAACCCGCAACGTCGCTTTCGAGGAAATCGCGCGGCAGACCACGGAGAACTTCTTTCGCATGTTCAGCAAGGTGCCGCGCCAGGCCGCGGCTGCCGCTTGAAGCCGCCGCCGCGCATGACCCTGGCATTGACCCCGGCCGTATGACATTGACGTTCACCATTCTCGGCTGCGGCTCCTCGGGCGGCGTCCCGCGCCCGGCGCTCGGATGGGGCGACTGCGATCCGGCCAATCCCCGCAACCGCCGCCGCCGCTGCTCACTGCTGGTCGATCGGCGGAACGCGAGCGGGGCGCGCACGCGCGTCCTGATCGACACCTCGCCTGATCTGCGCGAGCAG
>DASXXS010000349.1:0-24607 GCA_036502925.1 Xanthobacteraceae bacterium | reverse complement strand
GAAGTGGGGGCTTCTGTTGCCAGGTGCCCCCGAACCCCGCCTGACGCTGCTAAGACGCCAGGGCTTCAGATCGGTATTTCAAGCCGCATTACGCAGCTTGAGCAACCGGAGCATAGTTGTCGTTGGCAACTATGGATTGGCCCGGTAACGGTGGTACCATGCCGAGCAAAAGCACGCCCTTTACGCCCTCGTCGATCCTATTTCGCCCCCGCCAGAAGCCAGCGTGAGTTGGTTTCTGGCCTCAGGTGGAGGCGCCGGGTACTGCCCCCGGGTCCGAAAGGTTTATTACGACGGCCATTTATCGCCATATCCGGATTGCGCCGGCACCCCTCATATAGGCCCAGAAGGTTGACGAATAAAGACCCAGTTGGGCCCGCGCGGTCGATTGCGACACCGCCGTGGCGGGCGGCGCCGACAAAGCCTTGGTTCGCGAAGCTTGGCCGGTTAAATCTCGACCAGATGTCCGAATCGACCACGATCCCCGCGCGTGCTTCCAAAGTCGCCCCCAGGCCGCTCGCGCTGTTCATCGCGTTCTCGCTCATTTCGGTCTCGGGCTTCGGCGGCGTCCTGTATTGGTCGCGGCGGATGATGGTGGACGAGCGCGGATGGATGAGCGCCGAGGAGTTCAACGAGGCCTACGCGCTCTGCAATTTTCTCCCCGGACCGAACATCGTGAATTTCTCGGTCGTGTTTGGGCGCCAGGTTGCCGGCACGGTGGGGGCGCTGGTGGCGCTGCTGGGCCTGCTCGGTCCGCCCTTCGTGCTGGTGACGCTGCTGGGCCTGCTCTACGCCCACTACGGTGAGATCGCGGCCCTGCAGCGCGTCTTGGCCGGCGTCGCCGCCGCCGCCGCCGGACTCACCATCAGCACGGGCATCAAAATGGCCGGGCCGCTGTTTGGCCAGCGCCCGGGCTTTGCCCATGCGGTGGCGATCGCCGCCTTCCTCTCGGTCGGCGTCCTGCGCTGGCCGATCTATTGGGTGCTGGGCGCGCTGATCCCCTGCGGCATCGCCATGGCGTGGTGGACGCGCCGATGAACGGGGTCGGCCGGTTGCTGACCCTGGCGGGCTATTTCGCCCTGCTGTCGTTGTTCGCCATCGGCGGCGCCAACGCCGCGTTGCCCGAAATGCACCGCCTCGCCGTCGAGGTCATGCATTGGATGAGCGACCGGGAGTTCGCCAACATGTTTGCGATCGCGCAGGTGACGCCGGGGCCCAATGTCATCGTGGTCACCCTCATCGGCTACCATGTGGCCGGCCTCCTGGGTGCCCTCGTGGCGACCGTGGCAATGTGCGGTCCGACCTGCGTCTTTGCGTTTTTCGTCGGCCAGGTCTGGGATCGCTTCAAGGACGCGCCCTGGCGCATGGCCATCCAAGCCGCGCTGGTCCCGATCTCCATCGGCCTGATCGGCGCCAGCGCCGCCGTGATCGCGCGCGCCGCCGCGCAGAGTTGGGTGGCAGTTGCGGTCACGGCCATTACCGCGCTGGTGACATTCACGATCAGGATCGACCCGCTGTGGATTTTTGCCGCCGCCGCCTTGCTGGGCCTCGCTGGATTGATTTGATGAGGAGCCGTTCTTCCCAGCGGTCGGGAGCGCTAATCTGCCACACTGCGGGCGAGTCGCTTTGAGCACCAAGACCGCATTGAACAACAGGACCCATGCGCCAGTATCATGAGCTGATGGGGCGGATCCTCGCCGAGGGGGTCGAGAAGCGCGACCGCACTGGCACCGGCACGCTGTCGGTGTTCGGGCACCAGATGCGCTTCGACCTTAGCGCGGGCTTTCCGCTCACGACCACCAAGAAGCTGCACGTCAAATCGATCATTCACGAGCTGCTTTGGTTCCTCGCCGGCGACACCAATGTCAAATATCTCAACCAGCATGGGGTGAGGATCTGGGACGAATGGGCGGACGAGAACGGCGATCTCGGCCCGGTCTATGGGCGGCAGTGGCGCTCGTGGCCGACGCCGGACGGCGGCGCCGTCGACCAGATCGCCAATGTGGTGGCGGCGATCCGCCGCAACCCGGATTCACGCCGCCTCATCGTGACCGCCTGGAATCCGGCGGAGGTGGATGCGATGGCGCTGCCGCCATGCCACTGCCTGTTCCAGTTCTATGTCGCCGCGGGCCGGCTCTCCTGCCAGCTCTATCAGCGCTCGGCCGATGTCTTCCTCGGGGTGCCATTCAACATCGCGTCCTACGCGCTTCTCACCCTGATGGTGGCGCAGGTGGCGGATCTGGCGCCCGGCGCTTTCATCCACACCTTCGGCGACGCTCATCTCTACCTCAACCATGTCGAGCAGGCGCGGCTGCAGCTGGCGCGCCCGCCGCGCCCGCTGCCCGGCATGGTGCTCAACCCCGCGGTCCGCGACTTGTTTGCGTTTCGCTATGAAGACTTCACGCTCGAAAATTACGACCCGCACCCGCACATCAAGGCAACGGTGGCGGTGTGAGCGGAGCCAAGCAGGCGGGCGACCTGCCGCCGGGGCGTGCCGGCCGGCACGACAGTCCTGTGCGTTTCACGTCGCCCGCTCTCGTTCTGGTCGCCGCCGTCGCGGACAATGGCGTGATCGGGCAGGGGGGCGGGCTGCCCTGGCGGCTCAAATCCGATCTGCGGAATTTTCGCGCCATCACCATGGGCAAGCCGGTGGTGATGGGACGCAAGACGTATCTGTCGATCGGCAAGCCGCTTGCCGGCCGCACCAATATCGTGGTCAGCCGCAATCGGGATTTTGCCGCGCCCGGCATCGTCGCGGCCTCCAGCATCGAGACCGCGCTCGCGGCTGCCCGCGGCGACGCACTACGCCGCACCGCCGACGCGATCGCAGTGATCGGCGGAGCCGAGATTTATGCGCATGTGATCGGGTGCGCCGATCGCCTGGTCATCACGCGGGTTCACCTGCGACCCGACGGCGATACCTTGTTCCCGGTCATCGATCTCGCGCTCTGGCGGGAGGTGGAGCGCGGCGAGCATCAGCCCGGACCGGATGACGCAGCCGGCTTTACGGTCCTTGTTTATGAGCGTCACGCCACCCATCTGCGACGCGATAACGGCGGTAATTGAAGGATTTGCATTAACGTCGCGGACGCGTTGCGGCGGGACGCGCGTTGTCACCAACAGATGCCTCCCCTATAAACCGCCCCAGATATGAAACATACGGCCGCTGTTCCTGCGGCTGACGAGGAGACAGCCGATGCCATGGAGCAATCAGGGCGGCGGCCCCTGGGGATCGGGCGGCAAGGGCCCGTGGGGGAGCGGGCCGCAGCAACCCGGCGGCGGCTCGACGCCGCCGGATCTCGAGGAGTTCTTGCGCCGCAGCCAGGACCGGCTGCGTACCGTGCTGCCTGGCGGCACCGTCGGCGGCAAGGGCGCCGGCCTGATCGTGCTCGCCGTGATGGTGGTCTGGGGCCTATCCGGGTTCTTCCGCGTCGACCCCGATGAGCTCGGCATCGTGCTGCGCTTCGGGCAGTATGTGCGCGACGCCAAGCCGGGCCTCAATTACCACTTGCCCTATCCGATCGAGACGGCCGTCACCCCCAAGGTCACGCGCGTCAACCGCATCGACATCGGCATGCGCAGCGTCGACGACCTGCGGCGCGGCAGCACCAGCCGCGACGTGCCGGAGGAAAGCCTCATGCTGACCGGCGACGAGAACATCGTCGACGTGGATTTCTCGGTGTTCTGGCTGATCAAGCCGGACGGCGCCGGCGACTATCTGTTCAACATTCAGCAGCCGGAGGGCACGGTGAAGGCGGTCGCCGAAAGCGCCATGCGCGAGGTGATCGGGCATTCGGAGATTCAACCGATTCTCACCGGTGCGCGCGGCCCGATCGAGACCGCGGTGCAGGAGCTGATGCAGAAGACGCTCGACGGCTACGGCGCCGGTATCCAGGTGACCCAGGTCCAGCTGCAAAAGGTCGATCCGCCGGCGCAGGTGATCGATTCGTTCCGCGACGTGCAGGCGGCGCGTTCCGACGCCGAGCGTGCGCAGAACGAGGCGCAGACCTATGCCAACCGGGTCGTGCCGGAGGCGCGCGGCCGCGCCGCGCAGATCACGCAAGCCGCGGAGGCCTACCGGCAGCAGACGGTCGCGGAGGCCACCGGCCAAACCTCGCGCTTCCTCCAGGTCTACGAACAGTACAAGAAGGCGCCCGACGTCACGCGCGAGCGCATGTATCTCGAAACCATGGAGCGCCTGTTCAGCGGCACCGACAAGATCATCGTGGATCCCGGAGCCAGCGGTCAGAACGGCGTGGTGCCTTACCTGCCGCTCAACGAGCTGACGCGGCCGCAAGCTGCGCGTCCGGCGACGCCGACGCCGAATCCGCCGCAGGCGGCATCGCCGGCCGGAGGCAATCGATGAGGTTCAATCTCGCCGGCGGCATCATTGCCGCATGCGTGCTGCTGGCGCTGATCATCGCCTACGGCTCGCTGTTCACCGTCTATCAGACCGACCAGGCCATCGTGGTGCGGCTGGGTCAGCCGATTCGGGTGGTGACCGATCCCGGCCTGAACTTCAAGGTTCCGCTGCTGGACGGCGTCATCTCGGTCGAGAAACGCATCGTCGATCTGGAGAATCCGGCCCAGGAGGTCATCGCCTCCGACCAGAAGCGCCTGGTGGTCGATGCGTTTGCGCGCTACCGCATCAATGACGCCTTGAAATTCTACCAGACCATCGGGGCGATCGAGGGCGCCAATGCACGACTGTCGACGCTGCTCAACTCGGCGCTGCGCCGCGTGCTGGGCGAGGCCAGCACGATCGACATCGTGCGCGACAAGCGGGCGCAGCTCATGGCACAGGTGCGCACGCAACTCGAGAACGAGGCGCAGTCGTTCGGGATTGCGGTCGTCGACGTCCGCATCCGGCGCGCCGACCTGCCGGAGCAAAACAGCCAGGCGGTCTACCAGCGCATGCAGACCGAGCGCCAGCGCGAGGCGGCTGAATTCCGCGCCGAGGGCAGCCAGCGCTCGCAGGAAATCCGCGCCAGGGCGGATCGCGACGTGACCGTGCTGATCGCGGAAGCGCAATCGAAAGGCGAGCAGACGCGCGGCGAGGGCGATGCCGAGCGCAACCGGATCTATGCCGAGGCCTATGGGCGCGATCCCGATTTCTTCACCTTCTACCGATCGATGCAGGCCTACGAGGCCGGCCTGCGCGCCAACGACACGCGCATGGTGCTCAAGCCCGATTCGGATTTCTTCCGCTATTTTGGCAATCCGACGGGCAAGACGCCGGGGGAAGCGCCGAAATAGCGGCCGCGCTTCGGCGAGCGCGCCGTCATGTCCGAATTCATCGTGGCCATCGGCCTCGTTCTCGTCATCGAAGGGCTGCTCTTCGCCGGCTTTCCGGCCGCGGCCAAGCGCTTGGCGGCGAGCGCGCTGAAAAGTCCGGATGCGTCGCTGCGCATTGCCGGCATCGCATCCGCGGTGCTCGGCCTCGTGCTGATCTGGCTGGTGCGGGGCTGACCGCGCGGATTTGATCGTCGGCTCGCCTTTGAGCTTCCGATCCGGCGCGCAATCGGGAACCATGTTTGCAACCGAATCGTTTACCTGTGCGGCCCGACATGGGCGGCATGCCTTGGCGCGGGCGGACAAAAGGTACCCGAATTCCGCCCCAATCGCGGGCCCAATTCGGCCGTTCCGAGACCGCCCTTGCGTCCGTAGCCGGACAGGAGCACTGTCTCGATCTCAAATCCTCCGAGGAGCTCAGATGCCCATGCTCGGCACTCTTGCGCAATTTGCCCGGCAGGCCCGCCGGCCGGCTTTGGTCGTGGTTGCTACCGCGGCGCTGGCACTGCCCGCCTTCATCACCCCCGCGCTGGCGCGCGGTCCCGACGGCATTGCGGACGTCGCCGAGCAGGTCATCGACTCGGTCGTCAACATCTCGACCTCCCAGAATGTCGAGGCCCACAACGGTCCGCTGCCGCAATTGCCCAACGATCCGCAGCTGGACGAGCTGTTCCGGGATTTCTTCAATCGACGCGGCCAAGGCGGGCAGGGCGACCAGAACCGCACGCCGGCGCCGCGTCGCGTCAACTCGCTCGGCTCCGGCTTCATCATCGATGCATCCGGCATCGTGGTCACCAATAATCACGTGATCGCAGACGCCGACGAGATCACCGTCATCCTCAACGACGGCACGCGGCTCAAGGCCACGCTGCTGGGCAAGGACACCAAGGTCGATCTCGCGGTGCTCAAGGTCACCACCGACAAGCCGCTGAAGGCGGTAAAGTTCGGCGATTCGGACAGGCTGCGGCTGGGCGAATGGGTCATCGCGATCGGCAACCCGTTCAGCCTCGGCGGCACTGTGACAGCGGGCATCGTCTCGGCGCGCAACCGCGACATCAATTCGGGGCCCTACGACAACTACATCCAGACCGACGCGCCGATCAATCGGGGCAATTCGGGCGGGCCGCTGTTCAATCTCGACGGCGAGGTCGTGGGTATCAATACCGCGATCATCTCTCCCTCGGGAGGGTCGATCGGCATCGGCTTCTCGGTGCCCTCGAAGACCGCGGTCGCGGTGATCGATCAGCTCAAGCAATTCGGCGAGACGCGGCGGGGCTGGCTCGGCGTGCGCATCCAGCTGGTGACCGACGAGATCGCGGAAAGCCTGAACATCAAGCCGCCCCATGGCGCGCTGGTCGCCGGCATCGACGACAAGGGCCCGGCCAAGCCCGCCGGCATCGAGGCCGGCGACGTGATCATCAAGTTCGACGGCAAGGACATCAGGGAGATGCGCGACCTGCCGCGCGTCGTCGCCGATACCACGGTCGGCAAGGCGGTCGAGGTCGTCATCATCCGCAAGGGCCAGCAGGAAACCAAGACCGTCACGCTCGGCCGCCTCGAGGACGGCGAGAAGCAGATGGCGGAGGCGAAGACGGATGCCCAGCCGGGGGAAAAGCCGGTGGTCAAGAAGACGCTCGGCCTCGACCTCGCCAATCTCGACGACACGCTGCGCACCAAGTACAAGGTGAAGGACAGCGTGAAGGGCGTGGTCATCGTCGGCGTGGACGCGGATTCGGCGGCCAACAGCCAGCATCTTTCCGCCGGCGACGTGATCGTCGAGGTGGCGCAGGAGGCGGTGGCGAGCGCGGACGACTTCCAGGCCAAGATCGACAAGCTCAAGCGGGATGGCCGTCCGTCGGCGCTGCTGCTGGTGGCAAATCCGGCCGGCGACTTGCGCTTTGTCGCGCTGAGCTTGAAGTAAGAGAACAGACGACGGACAACAGAGGACCGATAGCGTCCTCTGTCTTCTGACGTCCGTCCTCTGTCCTCTGATCTCCGTCTTCAATCCAGCACGTGGTTGACCATGCCGTCGGCGAGCTTGGGCTCGAACCAGGTGGATTTGGGCGGCATGATCCCGCCCGCATCAGCCACCGCCATCAGGTCGGCCATCTGGGTCGGATAGAGCGCGAAGGCGACCGCCATCTCGCCGGACGCAACCCGCTGCTGAAGTTCGCTCAGGCCCCGCGCGCCGCCGACGAAGTCGATGCGCTTGTCGATGCGCGGGTCGGTGATGCCGAAGAGCGGCTCGATGACGTTGCGGGTCAGCAGCGTGATCGGCAGCCGGTCGATTGAATCGTCCTTCGCATTGTCGCCCGTCCCTGGCGCCAATTCGGGCGGGATCGTGAGCCGGTACCAGCGGCCGTCAAGATACATGCCGAATTCGCCGGACCCGGCTGGCTGGACCGGCTGATCGGAAGCCTTGAGCGAAAAGCGCTGGCGCAGCTCGGCGAGCAGCTGGTCGGGGCTGCGGCCGTTGAGATCCCGCAGGACGCGATTGTAGTCCAGGATGGTCATCTCATGATGCGGGAACAGCACCGCCAGGAAATAACCGTGCGAGGCCGTGCCGGGGCCGCGCGCCTGCGCGACCCGCAAGGCGGCGGCGGAGCGATGATGCCCATCTGCGATATAGAGGGCCGGCAACGCATCGGCCGCACGCGTCAGTCGCGCGATGGTCTTCTCGTCGCCGACCGGCCAGAGCTGGTGGCGGACGCCGTCGTCGGCGGTGACGTCGATCTCGGCGGCGCGCGCCGCGCCGGACGCCAGCATGGCGTCGATGTCCGGGGCGGCCGGATAGGCCATCATGACCGGCCCGGTCTGCGCGTTCACGGCTTCGATTTGATGGACCCGGTCGTCTTCCTTGACCGGGGTCGTAAGCTCATGCTTGCGAATGCGGTTGCTGGCATAATCGGCGAGCGAGGCCGTTACCGCGAGCCCGGTCTGTGGGCGGTCGCGCCACGTCAGCCGGTAGACGTAGTAGCAGGGCTTCGGATCGCGGATCATGAGGCCGGCCGCGATCATGCGGCCGAGGTTCTCGGCCGCCTTGGCATAGACGGCCGGGTCGTGGGGATCGATGGCGGGGTCGAGGTCGATCTCGGGCTTCGAAATATGGAGGAAGCTCCACGGCTTGCCCTTGGCGCGCCGGCGTGCCTCCGCGCTCGAGAGCACGTCATAGGGAGGCGCCAGGATCTCAGCGGCGCGTCCGGGCGCGGGACGAAGGGCGCGGAAGGGCTGAATGAGCGTCAAGCGGTGTCTCCGCAGGGTGGGGATCGGTGCTGATTTGATCCCGGCTATAACGGGACGGGAGTCGGGCGGCAAGAATTGGCGCTAAACCGCCGCAGAGCCCGATATGCTTGCGACCCTTGTGGCCCGGTCCCCGGCTGCCGACATTGGGCCGGGTGCCGGTGGGCTCGCGCTTTTGGTGATGCTCCGGTCACCCGATCGAGGGACTTATCGTTGCAGGTGATCCTCATCGCGGGGCCGACCGCAAGCGGCAAGTCGGCACTGGCGCTGGCGCTCGCCGAGAAGCTCGGCGGGGTCATCGTCAACGCCGACTCCATGCAGGTCTACCGCGATCTGCGCATTATCACCGCGCGCCCGACGCCAGCCCAGGAAGCGCTCGCGCCGCATGTTCTCTACGGCCATGTGGATGCAGCGGTTCGTTATTCGGTGGGTGCCTGGTGTGTCGATGCCGGCGCGGCGCTCGCCGCCGCGGCCCGCGATGCACGCCCGGCGATCGTGGTCGGAGGCACCGGTCTCTACTTCGAGGCCCTGACCAAGGGCCTCGCCGCCGTTCCGCCGATCTCCGAGGACATTCGCGGCGCGGTCAGGGCGCGCCTCAGGGCTGAAGGCACCATCGGCCTGCATGCCGAGCTCGTGCGGGCGGACCCGGTGATGGCGCAGCGGCTCATGCCGGGGGATCGTTCCCGCATCGCTCGCGCCCTTGAAGTCGTGCTGGCGACCGGCCGCTCGCTGTCCGACTGGCACCGGGACGGGATGCCGCCGGCCGTGGATGCCTCCCATGCCATCAAGGTTTTCCTCGACCCGGAACGGGGCGAGCTGCAGCGGCGGATCGAAGCGCGCTTCGCCGCCATGCTGGCCGCCGGCGTCCTTGAGGAAGTTCGCGCCCTCGCGGCACGCGGGCTTGATCCCGCGCTTCCGGCCATGAAGGCGCATGGCGTACCCTGGCTGATCCGCCACCTTGACGGCGAGATCACTTTGGGGGACGCAGCGCTGGGAGCCGTACGGGACACGTGGCGCTACACCAAACGGCAGGCAACCTGGTTTCGCAACCGGATGCCCGGCTGGCCTTGGAGCGAAGTGCAAGCCGCGGAGGCCTCGATTTTGCGCGAAATCTCGCGGATGCCCGCTTGACCTCACGCGTGCAGCGCTTTATATGCGCGCAAGGAAATGACGGAAGCGAGTTCAGATGCGCAATTTTATTACTCTGACCAAGATTGTGGTGCTCGTGGGAGGGCGCATCGCCGAGGGTTGCTAGAGCAGCCCGCGAGCCGGCGATGCGCAACAGGGGCTTTCGGGCCCCTTTTTGATTCTCGGCAATCCGGATTCTCCCTATGCCGCGAAAGGTGGAAGGCAAGGAGCCAACGATGATGAAGGAAATGAGCGGCGCCGAAATCGTGATCGAGGCGCTCATCGACCAGGGAGTTCGCGACATATTCGGCTACCCGGGCGGTGCGGTGCTGCCGATCTATGACGCGCTGTTCCAGCAAGACAAGCTGCAGCACATCCTGGTGCGCCACGAGCAGGGCGCGGTGCACGCCGCCGAAGGCTATGCCCGCTCGACCGGCAAGGTGGGCTGCGTGCTGGTGACGTCGGGGCCGGGCGCGACCAATTCGGTCACCGGGCTCACCGACGCGCTCATGGATTCGATACCGCTGGTAGTCGTCACCGGCCAGGTTCCCACCCACCTCATCGGCAACGACGCGTTCCAGGAATGCGACACGGTCGGCATCACGCGGCCCTGCACCAAGCACAATTATCTGGTGAAGAACGTCGCGGATCTGGCACGGGTGCTGCACGAGGCCTTCTATGTCGCGGCCCATGGGCGGCCCGGCCCGGTCGTCGTCGATATTCCCAAGGACATCCAGTTCGCCAAGGGCTTCTATCAGGGGCCGCAGAATATCGAGCACAAGACCTATAAGCCCCGGATCAAGGGCGATCCCGCGAAGATCAAGAGCGCCGTCGACATGATGCGGCGGGCGAAGCGGCCGCTGTTCTATACCGGCGGCGGCGTGATCAATTCCGGGCCGGCGGCGAGCCGCCTGCTACGCGAGCTGGTCAAGCTCACCGGCTTTCCGATCACCTCGACCCTGATGGGGCTCGGCGCCTATGCGGCCTCCGATCCGCAATGGCTCGGCATGCTGGGCATGCACGGCACCTACGAGGCCAACCTGTCGATGCACGACTGCGATCTGATGATCTGCATCGGCGCCCGCTTCGACGATCGCATCACCGGACGGCTCGACGCGTTTTCGCCCGGCTCGACCAAGATCCACGTCGATATCGATCCTTCCTCCATCAACAAGAACGTCAAGGTCGATGTGGCGATCGTCGGCGACTGCGCCAACGTGCTCGCCGAGATGGTGAGCCTGTGGCGCGCGGGCCGCGCGGTGCCCGACAAGAAGCCGCTGGCGGCCTGGTGGAAGCAGATCGAGACCTGGCGCGGGCGCAAATCGCTCGCCTACGCGAATTCGAGCTCGATCATCAAGCCGCAATACGCCATCCAGCGTCTCTACGAGCTCACCCGCAACCGCGACACCTACATCACCACGGAAGTGGGCCAGCACCAGATGTGGGCGGCGCAATTCTACCGGTTCGAGCAGCCCAACCGCTGGATGACCTCCGGCGGGCTCGGCACCATGGGCTATGGCCTGCCGGCCGCGATTGGGGTGCAGCGCGCGCATCCCAATTCGCTCGTCATCGACATCGCCGGGGAAGCCTCGGTGCTGATGAACATGCAGGAAATGTCGACGGCCGTGCAGCATCGGCTGCCGGTCAAAGTCTTCATCATCAACAACAAGTATATGGGCATGGTGCGGCAGTGGCAGGAACTGCTGCATGGCGGCCGCTATTCGGAGAGCTACATGGACGCGCTGCCGGACTTCGTGAAGCTGGCCGAGGCCTATCACGCGGTCGGCATCCGCTGCGAGAAGCCGGCCGAGCTCGACGGCGCGATCCGTGAGATGATCGAGGTCGACAAGCCGGTGATCTTCGACTGCGTGGTCGATCCGGCCGAGAACTGCTTCCCGATGATTCCCTCGGGCCGCGCCCACAACGAAATGCTGCTGGGCGATGCGGCGGTCAAGATCGAGGATGCGATCACCGAGGAAGGCAAGATGATGGTGTGAGCAGGCCCAGTAGCCCGCATGGAGCGAAGCGCAATGCGGGGTGGGTCGTCGTGGCAGCAGGTCAGCATCCCGGATTGCGCTTCGCTCCATCCGGGCTACAGAAAGAGTCCACCCGTGAGCACCACCCACTATCCGGCGGCGCCGGCATCCCAGGCCATCGAGAGCCGCACGCTTTCGGTCATCGTCGACAACGAGCCCGGCGTGCTCGCGCGCGTCATCGGCCTGTTCTCCGGCCGCGGCTACAATATCGACTCGCTGACCGTGTCGGAGACCGAGCACGAGAAGCACCTCTCGCGCATCACCATCGTGACGCGCGGCACCCCGATGGTGGTCGAGCAGATCAAGAATCAGCTCGCCCGGCTGGTCCCGGTGCATCGCGTCATCGACATGACGGCGGCGGGCCCCGCCATCCAGCGCGAGCTCGCCATGGTGAAGGTGCGCGGCAAGGGCGAAAGCCGGGTGGAGGCGCTGCGCCTCGCCGACGCCTTCCGCGCCCGCGTGATCGATGCTTCGACCGAAAGCTTCGTGTTCGAGATCACCGGCGCGACCGACAAGATCGAGAGCTTCATTGCGCTCATGCTGCCGCTCGGCCTGGTCGAGGTCTCGCGCACCGGCGTCGTCGCGATCGCGCGCGGGCCGGAGGCGATGTGAAAGGATGATCGAGCACGCTCCCGATGGAGTCCTGGTCGAGGTTCGGGCGAAGTTAATCGCGTTTCCGGGCGTCGACATTGATGCCATCGTCCATGGGACGAGGAGAGATAGGGATCGCGGGGCTTGTCGCGACGCTCCTTTGTACCTAGAAGCAGCGCCGGACATGAGCGGCCAAGCTTGGCCCGAGCAGGGGTTGCACACCATGCGCGTTTACTACGACCGCGACGCCGACCTGAACCTGATCAAGGGCAGGAAGGTCGTCATCATCGGCTATGGCAGCCAGGGCCACGCCCATGCGCTCAACCTGCGCGATTCCGGCGTCAAGGACGTGGCGGTGGCGCTGCGCAAGGGCTCGGCCGGCGTCGCCAAGGCGCAAGCCGAGAAGCTCAAGGTCATGGACGCGCCCGAGGCCGCCAAATGGGCCGACGTGATGATGATGCTCACGCCCGACGAGCTGCAGGGTGACATCTACCGCGAGCATCTCGCCAGCAACATGAAGCAAGGCGCCGCGCTGATGTTCGCCCATGGCCTCAACATCCATTTCAACCTGATCGAGCCGCGCGCCGATCTCGACGTGATGATGATCGCCCCGAAAGGGCCCGGCCATACGGTGCGGGCGGAATATCAGCGCGGCGCCGGCGTGCCGGTGCTGATGGCGGTGCATCGCGACGTGTCCGGCAACGCGCACGATCTCACCTTGTCCTACGGCTCGGCGATCGGGGGCGGGCGCGCCGGCATCATCGAGACGACGTTCCGCGAGGAATGCGAGACCGATCTGTTCGGCGAGCAGTCGGTGCTGTGCGGCGGTCTGGTGGAATTGATGAAAGCCGGCTACGAGACCCTGGTGGCGGCCGGCTACGCCCCCGAAATGGCCTATTTCGAGTGCGTGCACGAGGTGAAGCTGATCGTCGACCTGATCTACGAGGGCGGCATCGCCACCATGAACTACTCGGTCTCCAACACCGCCGAATACGGCGAATATGTCTCCGGCCCGCGCGTGGTCAACGACGCCACCCGCGCCGAGATGAAGGCCATCCTCGACGACATCCAGTCCGGCAAGTTCGTCAAGGACTGGATGCTGGAGAACCGCGTCAACCAGACCTCGTTCAAGGCTATGCGCAACAAGATGGCCGCGCACCCGATCGAGGAGGTCGGCGCCAAGCTGCGCGCCATGATGCCCTGGATCAAGCAGCGCGCGCTGGTAGATCGGAGCCGGAATTGATCCACGGCCCCTCCACGCATTGACGGGCTCGCTGCGCGAGCCCTATGGGATCAAGCAGCGCGCGCTGGTAGATCGGAGCCGGAATTGATCCACGGCTTCTCCATGCATTGACGGGCTTGCTGCGCGAGCCCTATGGGATCAAGCAGCGCGCGCTGGTGGATCGAAGCCGGGACTGATCCACGGCCCCTCCACGCGTTGACGGGCTTGCTGCGCAAGCCCTACGGGATCAAGCAGCGAGCGCTGGTAGGTCGAAGCCGGAACTGATTTAAAAGCCGAGCCGGAACGGTGCCGATGATTTGGGCGTTTGCCACCTTGATCTGACGCCCGCACCGGCTACACTCGCCAGCGCCCACTTTACCCACCCCCAGTTCAACAACCCAAAGGGAGAGACGTCATGTTGAAGCGTAGTCTAGTGCTGGCCAGCGGAATCGCGCTGGCATCCTGGTGTGCCGGCCAGGCGTTTGCGGCCGACGTGTTCACGTTGACCTCGTCGACCTTCAAGGACGGCAGCATGCTGCCGAAGAAGGCCGCCAACGCCAACACCACCGGCAACAATCCGAACTGCGTCGGCGAGAACGTGTCGCCGCAATTGTCGTGGTCCGGCACGCCCGACGGCACCAAGAGCTTCGTTCTGCTCATGGAGGACCCGGAAGGCCGCGGCGGCGCCGGCGTGCACCACATGGTCACTTACGGAATCGACGCCAAGACGACCGGATTCGGCGAAGGCGAGCTCAGCAAGCCGTCCGACAAGTTCGTCGGCGGCAAGGCCACGCAGGGCACCGGCATCTATAACGGCCCCTGCACGCCCGCCAATGTCCAGCCGCACCACTATACGTTCGTGCTGATCGCGACCGACTACGATACGAAGGAGATTCCCGCCGGCTTGACCCGGGAAGAGCTCCTTCCGAAGCTGGCCCCGGTGCAGGGGCAACCCTCGCACGTCAAGGGCTCGGCCGGCATCGTCGGCCTGTTCGTGAAGCCGGCGAATTGACCTTGTTTCGCCGGATAGCCTCCGGCGCATAGAGGTTCGGCCCAGAAGTTCGGCTCAAGGGGGTTGGTGCTCGCGCGCCAACCCCCTTGTCCTTTTGTTGCGGGTGGGCTTCTGACTCTGCTGCAGCGCACAATCGCCGGACGAGTCACGTAGTTCACCATGCCGCATGGCCGGCGCAAATGTGAACTTGCCATGACGCAAGTTTTACAGTTTTATGACGTCAGCGACGTGTGCCGGATTATCTAGCGCGTAATCAAGTGCCGGGCACGGCAGCTTTGGCCATGGCTCCCGTCGTTTCATCCTTCGTGCATCGTCTCGGCGCGGCCCATGCGGTCGGCCGGCGCGATGCGCTGCGGATCGCACTCGTCGCCTCGCTGCACATGGCTTCGCTTGCCATCATGGCGTTCACCGAGGCGGATTTCGTCGCCAAGCTCGCCTTTTTGCTGACCTGGGGCATCCTGAATTTCTTCTGGCTCGGCCTCACCCGCCGACCGGCGATCTCGGCGGCACTGTCGTTGCTGATGATCGTCATTCTGGTCCTGGTCTCGCGGCTCAAGTTCGACATCATCTGGATGACGGCGAATTTTCTCGACGTCATGATCATCGACAAGGACACGATCAGCTTTCTCTTGTCGATCATGCCGGGCCTCACCCGCAACGTCGTCGTCTCCGTGGTCGTCGTGGTTCCGCTGCTGGTGCTGCTCTGGCGCATCGATACGTCCCGCATGCGGATGCGAACCTCGCTGGTCGGGTTCGGCGCATGCCTCGCCGGCATCACGGCCGTATCCTTGGCGCAGCCGCAGGAGGATTGGGAAACCTTCCTGGGCGGCGGCTACGTCTCGAAGTTCACGCGCTCCGGCGTTACGGCACTGTCCGAGCTGATGCTGCACGGATACATGGAATCGGACGCAGTCGTGACCGATCGGCTGAAGCTGTTGCCGGACGCGACCTGCGTGCCGGCCCAAAAGCCGCCGCACATCATCATGGTGCACGACGAATCGAGCTTCGACATCCGGGTAGCCCCCGGGGTCAAGGTGCCGGCCGGTTACGGTTCCCATTTCCTCTCCTTCGACGGGAAGGCGCGCCATTTCGTCGTCGAGGGGGCCGGTGGTCCCAGCTGGTACACCGAGTACAATGTTCTGGCGGGTCTCTCGGCGCGCTCGTTCGGGAAGTTCTCCTATTACGTGACGCGGATCGCCGCCGGGCGGGTCGAGCGCGGGTTGCCCACCGCATTGCGTCGCTGCGGCTACCACACATTCTCGATCTACCCGGCGCTCGGCGCCTTCATGAGCGCGCGCAGCTTTCAGGCCAGCACCGGGGTGCAGAGCTTCTTCGATCAGAAGTCGTTGGGCACCAGCCGGGTCGAGCCGGACCAATTCTACTATGAGGCCGCGCGCCGCATGATCGAGCGTGAGCACGGCAAGGGACCGATGTTCGTCTTCGTCTATCTCGCCCAAAATCATTATCCCTGGGACTATCGGTGGCGCCCGGACCTGCTGCCGGAATGGAAGGATTTGGGAAACACGCCCTTGGTCGATGAGTATTTGCGCCGGCAGGCCCTGAGCGGGCGCGACTATGCCTCCCTCATCGATCACCTCAAACGCGATTTCCCGGAGGAATCTTTTTTGCTGGTCCGCTATGGCGATCATCAGCCCGATTTTGCCTCCTTCATCCTCGAGCCCAGCTTGGACGAAGCCGGCATCGCGCAGCGTCTGACCAGCTACGATCCGCGCTATTTCACGACCTATTACGCCATCGACACCATCAATTATCAGCCGGTCCATCTGTCCTCGGCGCTCGAGACCATCGAGGGACCCTACCTGCCTTTGATCACGCAGGAGCTTGCCGGCCTGCCGCTCGATGCCTCGTTTGCGGAACAAAAGCGGATTTTCGAACGTTGCAGGGGGCAGTTCTATGCTTGCGCCGGCGGAGCCGAGGCACGCCGTTTCAATCGGCTGCTGATCGATGCCGGCCTGATCAAAGGGCTGTAGGCCCGACCGTTCCACGCGTGTCCCGGCCTTGAGCCCGGACCGTTCCAGACTCCGGGGTTGCTACGGTCCCGGGGCAAGCCCGGGACAAGTAGCCGAGGCCATTGAGGCAGCAAGCCTGCGAAATCCCAGACCTGCGAACCCAAGCCCTGCAGAATCCGAGCCTGTGAAATTCAAGTCCGCAGAAATTCTCAAGCACTATCGGGTCGACGCGCCTGATCGCTTCGACTTGCGCTCGGTGGATTGCGCCGACACGTGCGACCTCGACAAGGACAAGGCCGGTTCCATCCTCGCCGACGACGTGAAGCGGCTCTCCGATTGGCAAGAGCGCCTGTATGCGGAGAACAAGTGGGCGCTGCTGATCGTGCTGCAGGGCATGGATGCGGCCGGCAAGGACAGCGTCATCGCCCATGTCATGTCGGGCGTGAACCCGCAGGGCTGCGAGGTGCATTCGTTCAAGGTGCCGAGCGCCGAGGAGCTCGATCACACGTTCCTGTGGCGCAGCTCCACGCGGCTGCCGGCGCGCGGACGTATCGGCATTTTCAACCGCTCCTACTACGAGGACGTGCTGGTGGTGCGCGTCCATCCGGAATTGCTGGAGCGCCAGAAGGTTCCACGCACGCTGATCGGCAAGCAGATCTGGCAGGAGCGCTTCCAGGACATCCGCGCCTTCGAGCGTCATCTCGCCCGTAACGGCGTCCTGGTGCTCAAGTTTTTTCTGCACGTCTCCAAGGAGGAGCAGCGCCGGCGCTTCCTCGACCGGCTCGACGAACCCGCCAAGCGCTGGAAGTTCTCCATGAACGATATCAACGAACGCAAGCGCTGGAACGATTACATGGCCGCCTATGAGGATATGATCCGCGCCACCAGCGCCCCGAGTGCGCCCTGGTATGTGGTGCCCGCCGATCACAAATGGTTCGCGCGGCTGGTGGTCGCGGCGGCCGTGGTCGACGCGCTGGAAAGCCTCGATCTTTCCTTTCCCAAGATCGAGGGCGCCGCGCTCGAGGAAATGCGCAAGGTGCGGACGGCGCTTGAAGCGGAGCGGCCGTCCCGCGGCCGGCGGCGCCAAGGCGACAAGGGCTCCCGGAATCGGTAATTTAGCGGCGCCCATCAGCGAATGATCCGGCGAGCAATCAGGCAGTCGCGCGCCGGTTCCAGACAATCCGGGTCCCGCGCCACTGTCTGACAATTCGCAGGGTCGGCAGCACCGTGCATGGACTGCCGACCCGCGGGCTTGCGCTCGGGACCGCTCTTCCGCTAGAACGTCCCCGGTCCCATGGTGGGGTTAACGGAGGATTTACCCTCTTTCGCGACTCTCACTGACCGAGACAATGACGATGGCCTGAGTGCCATCAGCAGGGCGAAAGCGATGTCGACGCGAGGCAATATCCGCGCGACCAACCGGGGGGGCGGCCAAGCCCCGGCCGGCGCTGCCCTCATTCGCGGCGGGCTCCTGCTCCTTATCAGCCCCTGAGGGCCGGCTGGGCATTTGTGCCTGGGCACTCAGGGGTTGACCGGAACCACGGAACCCACGAGCGCCCTGAAGGGGCGCGAACCACCAGAAGGGCCTTTCCATGACCACGCCAGCACCATCCGAGAAGGATCGCGTCGTCATTTTCGACACCACCTTGCGCGACGGCGAGCAGTCGCCCGGCGCCACCATGACCCATGAGGAGAAGCTCGAAGTCGCCGATTTGCTCGATGCCATGGGGGTCGACATCATCGAGGCCGGATTCCCGGTCGCCTCGGAAGGCGACTTTCACGCCGTCCACGAGATTGCCAAGCGCGCCAACAACGCGGTGGTGTGCGGGCTCGCGCGCGCCGGCCAGAAGGATATCGACCGCGCCGGCGAGGCGATCAAGCCGGCCCGGCGCGGGCGCATCCACACCTTCATCTCGACCTCCCCGGTCCACATGAAGTGGAAGCTGCAGATGGAGCCGCAGACGGTGTACGAGATGGTGATCTCCTCGGTCACCCGCGCGCGCAACTTCACCGACGACGTCGAGTGGAGCTGCGAGGACGGCACCCGCAGCGAGCATGATTTCCTCTGCCGCTGCATCGAGGCCGCGATCAAGGCCGGCGCCACCACGATCAACATTCCGGACACCGTCGGCTATACGGTCCCGGAGGAATATTCTGCGCTTATCAAGATGCTGCGCGAGCGGGTGCCCAATGCCGACCAGGCGCGCTTCTCGGCGCATTGTCACGACGATCTCGGCATGGCGGTGGCGAACTCGCTCGCCGGCGTGGGCGCCGGCATCCGGCAGATCGAATGCACGGTCAACGGCATCGGCGAGCGGGCCGGAAACGCTTCGCTCGAGGAGGTCGTGATGGCGATGAAGGTCCGCAACGACGTGCTGCCGTACTGGACCAAGATCGACACCACCATGCTCACGCGCGCCTCCAAGCTCGTCTCCGCGGTGACCTCGTTCCCGGTGCAGTACAACAAGGCAATCGTCGGCCGCAACGCCTTCGCGCACGAATCCGGCATCCATCAGGACGGCATGCTCAAGCATACGCAGACCTACGAGATCATGACGCCGGAAAGCGTGGGCGTGAAGCAGACCTCGCTGGTCATGGGCAAGCATTCCGGCCGGCATGCCTTTGGCCACAAGCTGGAGGAGCTGGGCTATCACCTCGCCGGCAACCAGCTGGAAGACGCCTTCGTGCGCTTCAAGGCGCTCGCCGATCGCAAGAAGCACGTCTACGACGAGGATATCGAGGCGCTGGTTGATGAGGGGATCGCGACCGCGCAGGACCGCATCAAGCTGGTTTCGCTCACCGTGATTGCCGGCACCATGGGTCCGCAATCGGCGACCCTGACGCTGGATATCGAAGGCCGCCACCACACCGTGCAGTCGACCGGCAACGGGCCGGTCGACGCCACCTTCAATTGCATCAAGGCGCTGGTGCCGAACGAGGCACTGCTCGAGCTCTACCAGGTGCACGCGGTCACCCATGGCACCGATGCGCAGGCGGAAGTATCGGTGCGGCTGTCCGAGAGCGGCAAGTCGGTGACCGCCAAGGGTGCCGATCCGGACACCCTGGTGGCGTCCGCCAAGGCCTATCTGGGCGCGCTCAACAGGCTGATGGTCAAGCGCCAGAGGGGCAGGCCGGAGGAGATGACCGCCGACCGGCGCGTGCATTCGACCGACACGATTTGACTCGCTCGCCGGCGCAGGTGGGCCCACCTTCTCCCGCGCGAAGTCGGATGTATCCGACTTCGCACTACTCATGACCGAGGTCGGATATGTCAGACCTCGGTTCCGGGAGCAGGTGCGAGTGGCCCTGCCTCCTGACGGCGATTTCGAAATTGATTCCAACGCGATGCGTCGAATGGCGCATTGACAGGGGGGTGCGGCCGCGCAATCGTGCACTCACACCAAGCCCCTGGCCGCCGCGGTGGTGACCTTGGATCGGCGATCGTGCGGGGCAGGAAATCTCCTGGGAGGAAGACATGTTCGCCAACAGGCTGGCAGTGCTTGCCGCCGCTGCCGTGATCGTTGCGACGCCGGCGCGCGCGGACGACATCATCACCATCGGCTTCACGGTCTCGCAGACCGGCCCGCTCAACAACGACTCGGTGTCGCAGATGCGCGGCTTCGAGCTGTGGCGGGACGAGATCAATGCCGCGGGCGGCATCAAGGCGGGCGACAAGCATTACAAGATCAATTTCGCCAGCTACGACGATGAATCGCAGAACGTGCGCGTTCAGCAGCTCTACACCCGCCTGATCGCACAGGACAAGGCGCAATTCCTGTTCAGCCCCTATTCCTCCGGCCTGGTTGCGACCGCGGCGATCATTTCCGAGCAATACGGCAAGGTGATGCTGACCACCGGGGGCGCCGAGGAGAAGACCTACCAGCTGGGCAACAAGAATCTGTTCCAGCTCTATTCGCCGGCGGGTCAATATCTGGCCGGCGCGCTCGATGCGCTCAAGGAGAAGAACCCGAAGGCTCAGGTCGCCTTCATCTACAAGGACGATCCGTTCTCCAAGGCGGTGGCGCAGGCCACGCGCGATCTCGCCAAGCGCCAGGGCGTGAGCGTCGTGCTCGACGAATCCTATAGCCCCAGCACCACCGACTTCGGCCCGATCATCAACAAGGTGATCTCGGCCAAGGCCGACGCGCTGCTGGGCGGCGGGCACTATCCGGATGGCTCGACGCTGGCGCGCCAGCTCCACGACCAGAAGGTCGGCCTCAAATGGGTCACCTTGCTGGTGGCGCCGGATACGCCGAAATTCGCCGAGCTGGGCGACGCCGCGGTTGGCATTTCGGTTCCCTCCCAGTGGGCCCCGCAGGTCACCTACAAGCCTGATTTCGGCCCGAGCGCGCAGGAGTTCAACAAGCGGTTCTCCGACAAGTACAAGATCGAGGCCGGCTATCACGCGGCCGGCGGCTACACGGCGGGAATGCTCCTGCAGCATGCGATCGAGCAATCCGGTTCGATCGATCAGGCGAAGGTGGCGGCCGTCCTCAACAAAATCGATGTCACCACCATGTTCGGCCGCAGCAAGTTCTCGAACGATCCGAAAGAGCACGGCCTGCAGCTTGCGCATGCCATGGTGCTCGGCCAATGGCAGAAGAAGGGCGGCCAGCTGGTCAAGGAAGTGATCTGGCCCAACGCCGCCAAGACCGCCGACATCATCTACTGAGCGCGCCAGCGGGGGGACGAGCTCACGTGTTGGAACGCCTTGCCACGGTCTCGTCCTTGCGAAAGCAGGGACCCATACCGCGTGCCGTCTCGATGGGCCGCGGCGTATGGGTCCCGGCTCCATTGGAGCATTTTCAGGAAAAGTGGAATCCGGTTTTCCGTCCGAAAATGCGACAATGCAAAAATGCTAGAGCGGTTTCTGTATCCGGTCTATGTGAAACCGCTCTAGCGCGTTCACGCGCGTCTTCGATGCGCTATGAGCCGCGACGACGGAGATGTATGAATCCCGCCGGGATCGTCACATGATCGGCGTTCTCGCCTCGGTGATCGACGGTGTGCTGGTCGGCGCGGTCTACGGGCTGGCCGCCATGGGGCTGACCCTGATCTGGGGCGTCATGCGCGTCATCAACCTGACCCACGGGGCGATGATCGTACTCGGCATGTTCATCGTCTATTATCTGTCGAAGGCAGCCGCGCTGTCGCCCTATGAGGGTATCCCGATCGTCGTGGCCGTAGCCTTCGTGGCCGGCGTCGCGATCTATTGGGTGGCCGTCGATCGCATGATCGGCCGCCCCATTCTCATGAGCCTGCTCGCGACCTTTGCCTGCAACATGATGCTGATCGGCATCGGGACGGCGCTGTGGACCACCAGTCCCTACAACATTCCGGTCTCGCTGCCCGGAATCAGCTGGCAAGGCTACACCTTTACCGGAACCCACATGATGGCCGCCGCCTTTGCCGGGCTGATCGCCGGTCTGCTCTATCTGTTCCTCAATCATGCGCGCTACGGCAAGGCGATCCGCGCGGTCGCGAGCAACCGGGAGGCGGCCGAGCTGTCCGGCATTCCGACCAGGCAGGTGCTCTCCGTCACGTTCGGGGTCGGCGTCGCGCTCGCCTGCGCGGCCGGCGCCCTGATCGCCACCCTGTTTCCATTCACGGTCTTGTCGGGATCGAACTACCAGCTCAAGAGCTTCGTGGTGACGGTGCTGGGCGGGCTCGGCAATCCGGCCGGGGCTTTGCTCGGCGGCATTGCGCTCGGCCTGATCGAGGGATTGGCGACGCCGTTCATGCCGGTGAGCTGGACCCCGATCATCGAATTCGCGCTGTTCGTCGTCGTCCTGGTGGCGTTTCCCCGCGGCATTTTCGCGCTGTCGCGCGCCTGACGCCGCCCATCCGGACCTTCTGGGCTTAAGTCGAATGACCATCTCCGCGGATGTTGGCGACAAAGACTTGCCTCCGGACGAGGTGGCTCGAAAAGACCTCGATCAAAAAAACATTGATCAGCAGGATTTGGCGCGCGATCACGCGTTCGAGATCCCCGCGGTCCGGCGCGTTTTCCCGAGCTTGATCATCCTCTTCGGCGCGCTGTTTGCGCTCGTTCCGTACTGGGGCGACGATGTCGGGCTGCGCGAGAGCTTTCTGCTCGCGGCCGTGTACATCACGCTGGCGAGCAATCTCAATGTGATGATCGGATATACCGGCTACATCAATTTCGGCAATATCGTCTTCTTCGGCCTCGGCGGCTATGTCTGCGTCGATCTGGTGACGCGCTGGCATTGGCCGCTGGTACTGGCGGCGCTCATGGCCGGCGTTGCGGTCAGCCTGCTCGCGCTGGTCTTCGGGGCCGGCATCCTGCGATTGCGCGGCGCGTTCTTTGCGCTGGCGACCATCGGCGTCAACGAGGCGGTGAGGCAATTCGTCGCCAATTTCGAGCCGTGGGGCGGCGCCACCGGCATCTATCTCTCCTTTGATGCCTATGAACCCTTGGGCGGTCCGATGCCGGCGCTCTGGCTGGTCTATTTCCTGCTCGTCGGCGTCATGGTGCTCTCGCTGTTGTTGAGCTACGCGATCAAGACATCGAAGTTCGGCCTCGGCCTGTTGGCGATCGGACAGAACGAAGACGCCGCCGGGGTGCTGGGCGTGCGCACGCCGCGTCTCAAGGCGCTGGCCTACAGCGCATCGGCATTCTTTCCGGCCATTGCCGGCGGCCTGTACTTCTTCAAGAGCGGCATCATCGAGCCCAACGGCGCGTTCGATCTCACCTTGTCGATCGAGGCGATCGTGATGACCATGCTGGGCGGCTACGGCACCGTCACCGGACCCTTGCTGGGCGCATTTCTCTATGAGGAGCTGCGCGGCTATCTGCTGACGTCGCCGACGATTTCCCAGCTCCAGCTGGTGATCGCCGGCGCTCTGCTGCTGGCCATGGTGTTGTTCGCGCCGGGCGGCCTGGTGGGCTTTGTTCATCAGCGCTGGCCGCGCAGCCGGGGCATCCTGCAATGAACCCGCCGGCAACGAGCGCGCTGCTCGAGGTGAGCGCGCTGAGCAAGCATTTCGGCGGCCTGCGGGCGGTCGCCGACCTGACCTTCACGGTCGCCGACGGCGAGATTCTCGCCCTCATCGGCCCCAATGGCGCCGGTAAATCGACCGTGTTCAATCTGATCAACGGCGTCTACCCGCCGGATTCCGGCCGCATCATTTTCGCCGGCGCGGACATCACCGGCAAGCCGACCTACGAGGTCGCGCATCACGGGATCGCGCGCGCGCATCAGATCGTGCAGCCGCTGGCGGGCTTGAGCGTGCTCGACAATTGCCTGGTCGGCGCCTGCTACGGCCGTGACAATCTGTCGATGGCGGCGGGCCGCAAGGTGGTGCGCGAGGTCGCCGAGCTGGTCGGGCTCGCGGACCGGCTCGGCATGCCGGCCGGCCAGCTCACCACCGCAGGCAAGAAGCGGCTCGAGCTTGCCCGCGCGCTGTGCGGCCGACCGCGCCTGCTGCTGCTCGACGAGGTGCTGGCCGGCCTCAACCTCAGCGAAATTCTGTACATGGTCGAGACGATCATCCGCATCCGCGATCGGGGAGTTGCGATCCTCATGGTGGAGCACGTCATGACCGCGATCATGACCCTGTCCGACCGTATCGTCGTGCTCAATGTCGGCCGCAAGCTCGCGGAAGGCCCTCCGCAGGCCATCGCCAACGATCCAGCGGTCGTCGAGGCCTATCTGGGTGATCCCAAGCTCATGGCGATGGCGGAGGCGGCGCGGCCATGAGCGAGCATCTGCTGCGGGTGGAGGCGCTAGAGGCCGGTTACGGCGACGTCCAGATCCTGTGGGGAATCTCGCTCGCCGCCGCCGCCGGCGCGGTGACCACGCTGGTCGGCGCCAACGGCGCCGGCAAGACCACCACGCTGCGCGCCGTCATGGGCAGCATCGCGCCGTTCAAGGGGCGCGTGCTGTTCGCCGGCGAGGACGTGACGGCACTGTCGGCGCATGCCAAGACCGCGCGCGGTCTCGTGCTGGTGCCGGAAGGGCGGCAATTGTTCGCCGAGATGAGCGTGGAGGAAAATCTCGAGATGGGGGCCTTCTCGGGCCGCGCGCGTCATCGCTTCGCCGACCGCCTCGAGCAGGTCTACACGCTGTTTCCCCGGCTCAAGGAGCGGCGGCGCCAG
>DASXXS010000348.1:0-19191 GCA_036502925.1 Xanthobacteraceae bacterium | reverse complement strand
ACTTCGAGGACACGCCCGAACGCTGGCTCGATCTGCGGTGGGATGTGGACGAGCTGACACCGCAGCGGTTTCCGGCCCGCATCGCGCTGCAGACCGTGAACGAGCCCGGCTCGCTCGCCCAGGTGGCCCAGGTGATCGCCGAGCACGACGGCAACATCGATAACATCCGCATGGAGCGCCAGTCCCCCGATTTCACGTCGGTTACGATCGATCTCGAGGTCTATGACCTCAAGCACCTCACCTCAATCATCGCGCAATTGCGCGCCAAGCAGGTGGTCGCAAAAGCCGAGCGGGTCGACGCCTGAAGCCCTGAGCGGCGGAGCGCACTTCCATACGGGGCAATAACTTGCCGGCGATCTCTCAACTCCGATTGGGCGTCAACGTCGATCACGTCGCCACGGTACGAAACGCTCGCGGCGGCGCTCACCCCGACCCGGTCCACGCGGCCAAGATCGCCATCGCGGCCGGGGGCGACGGCATCACGGCGCATCTGCGCGAGGATCGCCGCCACATACGCGACGACGACATCGCCCGCCTTCGGGCCGAAATCACCAAGCCGCTCAATTTCGAGATGGCGGCAACCAAAGAGATGACCGCCATCGCGCTCCGAACGAGGCCGCATGCCGCCTGCCTGGTGCCCGAGCGGCGCCAGGAAATTACCACCGAAGGCGGGCTCGATGCGGTCGCCCAGCACAATGCGCTCGCCCCCGTCGTGGCGGAACTGGTCGAGGCCGGCATCCGCGTGTCTCTCTTCATTGCGGCCGACCCCCGCCAGATCGAGGCGGCGGCACAAATCCGAGCTCCCGCGATCGAGATTCACACCGGCGCTTGGTGTGACGCGATCGCCGCCGGTGACATCGCAAGCGCCGACGCCGAGTGGCTTCGCATCAGGGAGGGCGCGCGGCTCGCCCACAGCCTCGGCCTTGAAGTCCATGCCGGCCATGGGCTCAATTATTTGACGGCTGAAGCGATTGCGACGGTCCCGGAGATCGTCGAGTTGAACATCGGCCACTTTCTGGTGGGCGAGGCGATCTACGCGGGCCTGGCCGCCGTCGTCCAAAGCATGCGCGCCGCCATGGACCGTGGCCGCGCCCGGATCGCCGCATGATCCTGGGCATCGGTTCCGACATCGTGGACGTCCGCCGCATCGAGCGCGCCGTCGCCCGCCATGGCGACCGCTTCCTGCTGCGGATTTTCACCGATATCGAGCGCGCAACGGCCGAGCGACGCGCCAGGCGAATGGAAACCTATGCCAAGCGATTCGCCGCCAAGGAGGCTTGCGCTAAGGCATTGGGCACGGGGTTTCGGGCCGGCGTGTTCTTCCGCGACATGGGCGTAGTCAACCTTCGTTCGGGACGGCCCACCATGGAGCTCACCGGCGGCGCCCAGGCACGGCTACGGGCGATCACACCGGAGGGATACGAGGCCCGAATCGATGTCACCATCACGGACGAAGGCCCCATGGCCCAGGCATTCGTCCTCATCAGCGCCGAACGCCGCGCAGCGACCTGACGCGGTCGATCTCGCCCATCCGGAACCGCCGTCGCCGGCCGCGAATTGGGATACGTCGCGGCTGCCGCGGCGCGCGGAGCTTGTTGCAGCTGCGCAGGCTGCGATCATCGCGCCGGCCGAGTGGCACGCCGGGGGTCGCGGTCAGGACCCTGAGGCAAGGCCGCCGAAGGGGTCAAGCTGTTGAAAGCATGGCTGAAATGCTGCCAAGACACTTTTGCATGATGTTCTGCGGCTTTCATTGCGTGCTGCTCGCCCACCGGTTAGAAGAGCGCGCGGGGCAGACAATGGAACAAACGAGAGGCGGATGAGTGTGACCCTCGGTACAAAACGCAAGGAAGGCGGCATCGCGGAGACGGTGCGCGTGATCGTGCACGCGCTCATCATTGCGCTTGTCATTCGCACCTTCCTGTTCCAGCCATTCAACATTCCGTCCGGCTCGATGGAAGAGACGCTGCTTGTCGGCGATTATTTGTTCGTTTCCAAGTACTCATATGGCTACAGCCACTATTCGTTTCCCTTCTCGCCGCCGCTGTTCTCCGGCCGCATCTGGTCGGCCAGTCCCCAGCGCGGCGATATCGTCGTGTTTCGTTTGCCCAAGGACGATTCGATCGACTACATCAAGCGCGTGATCGGGTTGCCCGGCGACCGCATCCAGATGATCAATGGACTGCTCCACATCAACGGCGAACCGGTGAAGCGCGAGCGCATCGAGGACTTCGTCGACACCGACGAGAGCGGTCGAACGATGCGGGTCAAGCGCTGGCGCGAAACGCTGCCGAACGGCGTGAGCTACACGACTCTCGAGCTGATCGAGAACGGCTTCTACGACAATACCCCCGTCTATGAGGTGCCGCCCGGGCATTTCTTCATGATGGGGGACAATCGCGACAATTCCACCGACAGCCGGGTCCTCAGCCAGGTGGGATACGTGCCGCTCGAGAATATCATTGGCCGCGCCCAGGTCATCTTCTTCTCGATCCGGGGAGGCGAGCACGCATGGGAAGTGTGGACGTGGCCATGGAGCGTGCGCTGGGGGAGGTTGCTGAAGCTAGTGCGATGAGCCCAAGGGCAAGCGCCGGACGCACACCTGCTGCAAGCCAGGGATCCGAACCGTCGGCCGGCGGCGAGGTCGCAGACCGTGCGGCCGCCGCCGACCGCATGCCGGCATCAAGCCGGACCAAACGGCCCCGCCGGCGCGCCTCGGGGCTGGAGACCCGCATCGGCTATCGCTTTGGTGATGCCGCGCTGCTCGACCAGGCGCTCACCCATATTTCCGCCTTGACTGGCGTGCGCAACCGCTCCGGCAGCTATCAGCGGCTTGAATTCCTCGGCGACCACGTGCTCGGCCTCGTCGTCTCCGACATGCTTTTTCGGGCGTTTCCGCGCGCGGACGAAGGGGAGTTGTCGCGTCGGCTTGCCGACCTGGTGCGCAAGGAGGCATGCGCCGATGTGGCGAGCGCGATCGAGCTCGGCGCCGCCATCCGGCTCGGGGCGTCGGAAAGCAATGCCGGCGGACGCAGCCGCATCGCGATCCTCGCCGACGTCTGCGAGGCGTTGATCGGCGCCGTGTTCGTCGATGGCGGATACGACGCGGCGGCAGCCCTGATCACGCGGCTCTGGGAGCAGCGCATGCGCACGCCGAAGCGACCCTTGCGCGACGCCAAAACCATGTTGCAGGAATGGGCGCAGGCGCTGGGGCTGCCGACCCCGGCCTATCGCGAGGTCGAGCGCACCGGCCCCGACCACGACCCCGAGTTTCGCGTCACCGTCGAGCTTCCCGATCGCATGCCGGCAGAAGGAACCGGCCGCTCCAAGCGCTCCGCCGAGCAGGCTGCCGCTTCCGTCATGCTGACCCGCGAGGGCGTGATGACGGAACGCCTCGATGGCTGAGCCGCAGAGCGGCGAACCGGCCGGCCGGCGCTGCGGATTCGTCGCGCTGATCGGCGCGCCCAATGTCGGCAAGTCGACCCTGATCAATGCGATCGTCGGCGCCAAGGTGGCAATCGTCTCCCACAAGGTGCAGACCACGCGAACATTGCTGCGCGGGATCGCCACGGAGGCCGATGCCCAGCTCGTCTTCATCGACACACCAGGGATTTTTCAGCCGCGGCGGCGGCTCGACCGCGCCATGGTGGCGGGGGCCTGGACCGGCGCCGGCGACGCCGACCTCGTCGGCGCGATGATCGATGCCAAGCGCGGCCTCGATGACGAGACGAGCGCCCTCATGGAGCGGCTCGCGGGCCTCGAACGGCCGAAAATCCTCATCGTCAACAAGGTCGATCTGGTGGCGAAGCCGACGCTGCTTGCGCTGGTCAAGAACGCGAGCGAGCGCGCGACATTTGCCGCAACCTTCATGGTCTCGGCGCTGACCGGCGACGGTATTGCCGATCTCAGGCATTGGCTTGCCGGCCATGTGCCGGTCGGGCCCTGGCATTATCCGGAAGATCAGATCACGGATGCGCCGCTGCGGCAGTTGGCCGCGGAAATCACGCGCGAAAAGCTCTATTTGCGCCTCCACCAGGAATTGCCTTATCAATCGACGGTCGAAACCAATTCGTGGAAGGAGCTCAAGGACGGCTCCGTGCGCATCGAGCAGACGATTTATGTCGAGCGCATGAGCCAGCGCAAGATCGTGCTGGGGAAGGGCGGACAGACCATCAAGGCGATCGGCGCGGAAGCGCGGCGTGAGATTGCGGACATCGCCGAGCAGCCGGTGCACCTGTTCCTGTTCGTCAAGGTGCGCGAGGGCTGGGAGGACGACCCCGAACGCTATCGCGAGATCGGTCTCGAGTTTCCAAAACAGTAGCGACGCAGGCAAGCAAAACAGGAAGCGGGTTCGATGCAGTGGGTGGACGAAGCCATTGTGCTCGGCGTCAAGCGCCACGGCGAGGCGAGTGCCATCCTCGAAGTGATGACGCGGGAGCACGGCCGTCACCTTGGCCTCGTGCGCGGAGCAGCCGGCGCGCGGTTGCGCCCGGTGTTGCAGCCGGGCAATCGGGTCAGCGTCACCTGGCGGGCACGGCTCGACGAGCACCTGGGTCACTACGTGGTGGAAGCGCTCGATCTCGCCGCGGCGCGTTTTCTCGATGCCTCGCACGCCCTCTACGGGCTCATGCACATCGCCGCGCTTTGCCGCCTGCTGCCGGAACGCGATCCGCATCCGCAGATCCATGCGACGCTCGATCATGTGCTCGGCGCCCTCGTGGATGCGCGGCTGGCCGGCCCGCGCATGGCGCGCTTCGAGCTTCAATTGCTCTCCGAGCTCGGTTTCGGCCTCGACCTCGAGAGCTGTGCCGCCACCGGCTCGACCGAGGAACTGATCTATGTCTCGCCCAAGAGCGGACGTGCCGTCTCGCGCGCGGCCGGCCATCCCTGGCGGGACAAGCTGCTGCCTCTCCCGGCCTTTCTGGGCGCGGCGGAAGCGACGGAAGAGCCATCCGCGGCCGATCTCGCCGACGGCTTTGCGGTGACCGGCTTCTTCCTGCTGCGCTACGTGCTCGAGCCGCGTGGGCTCACCTTGCTGGATGCCCGCGGGAGCTTCGTGAGCGCGGTCCTGAGCGCCTATCGGGCCGCGCCCGCGATGTCGTGAATCGGGGGTCCCGCCGGTATGGGCCGGGCCGCCACGGCCCCGCGGTTCGTCGCTTGTTTGCGGCGGATTCGCGCGCTAACCATGCGGCATGGGCAAGCAATTGATTCCCCCGCCGAGCGGCAACGTGGAGGAGATCGCGCTGCGCGAGGCGCTTGAGCAGCGCTATCTCGCCTATGCGCTTTCCACCATCATGCACCGCGCGCTGCCGGACGCGCGCGACGGCCTCAAACCGGTCCATCGGCGCCTCTTGTTCGCGATGCAGCAGCTGCGCCTCGACCCCGCCGCAGCCTTCAAGAAATGCGCCCGCGTGGTCGGCGATGTCATCGGCAAATATCATCCCCACGGCGATCAATCGGTCTATGACGCGCTGGTTCGCCTCGCCCAGGACTTCGCGCAGCGCTATCCGCTGGTGGACGGGCAGGGCAATTTCGGCAATGTCGACGGCGATAATGCCGCCGCCATGCGCTACACCGAAGCTCGCATGACCGAGGTTGCCCACCTGCTCATGGAGGGCATCGACGAGGACGCGATCGACTTCCGGGCGACCTATGACGGGTCGGAAAACGAGCCGGTCGTGCTGCCCGGCGCCTTCCCGAATCTTTTGGCCAACGGCTCCCAAGGCATCGCGGTCGGGATGGCCACGTCGATCCCGCCGCACAACGCGGCCGAGCTTTGCGACGCCGCCTTGCACCTGATCGACAATCCCAATGCCCGGAGCCGCACGCTGCTGAAATACGTGCCGGGACCGGATTTTCCGACCGGCGGCGTGATCGTGGATGCGCGCGAGACCATCGCGGAAGCCTATGCCACCGGACGCGGCTCCTTCCGGGTCCGCGCCCGTTGGCGCAAGGAGGAGACCGGACGCGGCACCTACGTGGTCGTCGTCACCGAAATCCCGTGGCTGGTGCAGAAATCGCGGCTGGTGGAGAAGATCGCCGAGCTGCTCAACGAGCGGAAGCTGCCCTTCATCGCCGATGTGCGCGACGAGTCGGCGGAGGACATTCGTCTCGTGATCGAGCCGCGCTCGCGCACGGTCGACGCCGAGGTGCTGATGGAATCCCTGTTCAAGCTCACCGAGCTTGAGAGCCGGATTCCCCTCAACATGAACGTGCTGGTAAAGGGCCGCATCCCCAAGGTCGTCGGGCTTGGCGAGGCGCTCACCGAGTGGCTTGGCCACCGGCGCGAGGTGCTGGTGCGGCGCACGAATTTCCGCCTCGCCCAGATCGACCATCGCGTCGAGGTGCTCGGCGGCTATCTGGTGGCCTATCTCAACCTCGACAAGGTCATCAAGATCATCCGCAACGAGGACGAACCCAAGCCGGTCCTGATCAGGACCTTCAAGCTTTCCGAGCTGCAGGCCGACGCCATTCTCAACATGCGGCTGCGCAACTTGCGCAAGCTCGAGGAAATGGAGATCCGCCAGGAGGACAAGGATTTGCGCGCGGAGCGCAAGGCGCTCAAGGAGCTGATCGGCTCGGAGAAGGAGCAGTGGAAGAGGATCGCCGATGAGATCAGGAAAATCCGCGACAAATTCGGTCCCAAGACGCCGCTCGGCAAGCGCCGGACCGGTTTCGCGCAAGCGCCCGAGCACGATATTGCGGCAATCGAGGAGGCCCTGGTCGAGCGCGAGCCGATCACGATCGTGGTCTCCGAAAAGGGCTGGATTCGCGCCCTCAGGGGCACGGTGACCGATCTCGCCGGCATCGCCTTCAAGTCCGATGACCGAATGAAATTCGCATTTCCGGCCGAGACCACGTCGAAGTGCCTGGTGCTCGCAACCAACGGGCGCTTCTATACGCTCGACGCCGCGAAGCTGCCCGGCGGACGCGGCCATGGCGAGCCGATCAGGCTGTTCATCGACCTCGAGCAGGAGGGCGACCTGGTCGCCGTGTTCCCCTACCAGGGCGGGGGCAAGTTCCTCATCGCCAGCGCGCAGGGGCGGGGCTTCGTCGTGCCCGAGGACGAGTGTCTCGGCAATACCCGCAAGGGCAAGCAGGTGCTCAACGTCAAGGCCCCCGACCAAGCCCGTGCCTTGGCGCCTGTCGAAGGCGAGCTGGTCGCCTCGATCGGCGAAAACCGCAAGATGGTCATTTTTCCGATCGAGCAGGTGCCCGACCTGGCGCGCGGGCGGGGGGTGCGTTTGCAGCGCTTCAAGGATGGCGGGCTGTCCGATCTCAAGACCTTCAAGACCGAGCAGGGGCTCACCTGGGTCGATAGCGCCGGGCGGTCGTTTACCTTCGCTCTCAAGGAGCTCGCCGACTGGTGCGGCAACCGCGCCGATGCCGGGCGCCTCGCCCCGAAAGGTTTTCCGCGCAACAACAAATTCGGTGCGACTCCGACCAACGGAAGGATTTCCGAGGCGGACTAACAAGCTCAAGGAGCCGACGCGCAGGCACCGTCCGCTATGATGTTCGCCGGACGATGGAGGATGGTTGCAGCGGCATGAGTTCAATCGCCGGCAGCTCCGGCAGCCGGGCGCCGAGCCTCAGCTCTCCACCCGCCGCCAACCTTCCGGCGACAAGCGCTCTTGCGGCAAGAAGCGCCCCTTGTAGTGCATCTTGCGCGAGCCCTGCACCCAATAGCCAAGGTACACGTAGGGCAGTCCCATGCGCCGCGCGCGGGCAATGTGATCGAGGATCATGAAAGTGCCGAGCGATCGGGGGTTCGGCTCCGATTCGAAGAAAGAATAGACCATCGATAGTCCATCGCTCAGCACGTCGGTCAGCGCGACCGCAAGCAGCGCCCCGGTCCCGCGTCCATTGATGGTGCTGTCCGGGCCCCGCCGGCGGTATTCGACGATGCGCGTCTCGACATGGCTGTCCTCCACCATCATGGCGTAATCGAGCACAGTCATGTCGGCCATGCCGCCGTCGCGGTGCCGGCTGTCAAGATAGGAGCGGAACACCGAATATTGCTCCGAGGTCGGCACCCCGACACGCATCTCTCCGACGATGTCCTGGTTGCGTTCGAGGACGCGCCGCATGCTGCGCGTGGGCCTGAAATCCTCGGCAATGACCCGCACCGAGATGCAGGCCCGGCAGGCCTCGCAGGCCGGGCGGTAGGCGATCGATTGACTGCGGCGGAAGCCCCCATGGGTCAGCAGGTCATTGAGCTCGGCCGCCCGCTCGCCGACCAGATGGGTGAAGACCTTGCGCTCCTCGTGGCCTGGCAAATATGGGCACGGGGAAGGAGCCGTGAGGTAGAATTGGGGCGTATTGCGCGAGTGCTGGGTCACGGGTCGTTCATCATCGTTGCGTCGGCGGCGCCTCGTCGTCCGCCGGTCCAGACAGGATTGCCCGGCAAAAGCTTTGCGTCAAACGCCTTTCTCGCCCACAGCCTACCTGCCAACTTTTGGCCGCTTTAGGCCGGCAGGAATCCCGCGCGCAGGGCCTGGGCGCGGATGGGATTGTTGATGACCACTGTGCCAACCAGAATATCATGCAGCAAGCGTTGACGTTCGTTAAGCAGTCCGAACACCAGCACCAGCGGCGTCAGGACCGAGACCGTAATCCAGAAAACGATGGCATGAACGGCGCCCAATACAAAATAGGCCGGTGCGCCGTACCAAGTGCGCATTTCCAGGTCCATGATCCGCATCCCGATTGTGGCCGAGGCCGGGCTGCCCAAGGTGCTGCCGCAATAGAACAGCGCCCAAGTGATCGCGCCCGGATACAGGAGCCAAAACAGCGCCCAGCCGAGCAGGAACGTCACCAGGCCAAGAAAGAATATGAATACGGCGGCGAACGCGACCGGGAGCATGATGATGACGATATCGATGACGAAGGCGATGAACCGCCGCGCCAATACGCCCTTGAACAGCTCGGGATTGGCGGCCGGGTCGTAGGCGTGCGGCTTTAGATCAATCGACACGCCGAAGCCTCCCGGTTGGCTGCCGGTCATGGCGAGATATCCTTCCTCGATGCATGAAGGAGATGGAGAACGCGCCATCCTGCCGCAAGAGGGCGAGACAAGAGGGCGGTGACGGGGAACGTCCCCCGCAGGTCTCGGCGCGGCAACGGAAGTCCTTCCGATTTGCGTGCGCTATCGACATGATCACGCAAAATCGGCGAATCAGCGGCGGGAGCAGGCCTTGCGCGAAAAGGAACTTCGTATCGCCCTCGTCTGTTCCGGCGGCGTTTCGCTTGCCGTCTACATGCATGGGATCACAAAGGAAATCTTGAAGCTGGTGCGCGCCTCGAGCG
This sequence comes from Xanthobacteraceae bacterium, assembly GCA_036502925.1. Lineage (GTDB taxonomy): Bacteria > Pseudomonadota > Alphaproteobacteria > Rhizobiales > Xanthobacteraceae > VAZQ01. The sequence goes on along the minus strand of DASXXS010000348.1, from coordinate 9,888 downwards.
CCCTGCATGGGATCGCCGACCGGACCGCGCGCGTCAAAGCCTCGTTCCCCGCTCGAGCCGAGGGGGATGACAAGGAATACGATACCGAGTCCGTTTACTTCGATCTGTTGCGCGACATCGGGCGCATGGTGGAGCTGCGGGTCGTCGTCGATGTCATCGCCGGCGCGTCGGCCGGCGGCATCAACGGCACGATGCTGGCGCGCGCGCTCAGTCACGACCTGCCCATGGGCTCACTGCGCAATCTGTGGCTCGACAACGCCGACGTCTCCGTCCTGTTGGCGCCCGACGCGCGGGCAGGAAGCTGGAGCAAGTGGTTCATCAAGCCGCTGATCTGGGTGGCGGCGGCGAGCGGCATGCTGCAGTCGGTCAGGGATTCGGAGGTGCGCCAAAAGCTGTCTCTGTTCGTGCGGTCGCGGTGGTTCAAGCCGCCGCTCGACGGGCGGCTCATGGCCGGCCTGATGTACGACGCCGTCACGGCGATGGGGCCCGGTCGCACGGGCGCATCGCTGCTGCCGTCCGGCCACAGCTTGGACCTGTTCGTGACGCTGACCGATTATTACGGTTATCGGCAGCTCGTTCAAATTCACGATCCTCCGCTCATTCATGAGCTGGAGCATCATCATGTGCTCCGCTTCTCCTATCACCGGCGGGCCAATGGCGAGGTGGGAAGCGACTTCGGGCTGGACAATGCCCCCGGCCTCGCCTTTGCGGCGCGGGCGACGTCGTCGTTCCCGGGCGCCTTTCCGCCGGCGCAGATCGTGGAAATGGACGCGCTCCTCGCCCAACGGCAGGCCCCCTGGCCGCGGCGGGCGCAGTTCATCAGCTGCCAGTTCGAGCAGCAGTTGCAGGCCGATGTCGATCCGACCAAGGCGTCCTTCATCGACGGCTCGGTCCTCAATAATCGACCCTTCCAGATCGCGATCTCGGCAATCCATGGCCGCGCGGCGTATCGCCAGGTCGATCGCCGGCTGGTCTATATCGAGCCGCACCCGGCATCTCCGGTCACGTCCACGCAGCTCGATATTCCAGGTTTCTTTTCGACACTGCGCGGAGCGATGTCGGACATCCCGAGCTCGCAGCCGGTGGCCGACGAGCTGAGCTGGATCATCGATTTCAACGAGCGGGTGCGCCGGCTGCGGGCGATTATCGACAGTGCCCGTCCGCATGTCAGCGAATTGGTCACCAAGGTCGTCACCGCGAGCCTTGACCGCCCGATCTCGACGCACGAACTGCGCGCCTGGCGCGAGCAGGTCAATTCCGGGGTGGCGCGCGATGCGGGGTTCGCTTACCAGGCCTATGTCCGGCTCAAGCTCGCCTCCGTGCGCGCGTTCGGAGCCCAGCTGATCGTGAAGCTGCGCGGCGGGCCGGCCCAGTCGCCGCTGGCGCGCGTCGTGGCCGAGATCATCGACGCCTGGGCGGTCGCCAAGGGGATCGTGTACGAGCGCGTCGACAGTGCGGCGCTGGAGTTCGAGAGCGCGACCGCAGAGCACTTTCCCGCCTGGGTGAATTACCTCCTCGCGTTCGACGTGAAATACCGCGAACGCCGCCTGCATTTCCTGATCGAGGGCCAGAACCGGCTGTACGGATTGCTCGATCAGGAACGCTTCCGCGGCCTCAATCCTCAGGTGGTCGACCGTCTGAAGCGGGATTTCTACCTGCGGCTCGACGCGCTGCGCTGCAAGGAGGACACCGCCTATTACAGCCAAGATGTCCGTGACCTCGTCGCGGACATCTTTCCAGCCGCTCCATCGGCCAGCGAGGTCAAGAACCTGCACAGCTATGCGGCTTCGTTCGTGGAGATGCACGTCGATAAAATCGATCGCCTGATCGCGCAGCTCGCTACCGAGATCGATCTCGATGCGAGCACGCGTGAACTCGACGATCTGTTGGCCACGCTCGCTCCGGATGATTGGCATCCGGATGCGCGTCGCGAGGTGCTGATCAACTATCTGGGCTTCCCGTTCTGGGACGTATTGGCCTTGCCGGTGACCAGTGGGCGGGAAATGGGCGAGCTCAACGAGATCCTGGTGGACCGCATCAGCCCGCAGGACGTGCATGTGCTGAAGGGCTTTCAAGGAATCGAGAGCCTGCGCGGCATCGGCTTCAACCACTTCGCGGCGTTCTTCTCGCGCGCCTATCGCGAGAATGATTATCTCTTGGGGCGATTACATGCCGCGGATCGGCTGATCGAAATCGTTTGTGATTCGGCCGGGATGGACTCCATGGCCGATCAGTTCGACAAGCTCGTGTTCAAAAAGCGCGCTTTCAGCAAAATCCTCGATGCGGAGGAGGCGCATCTGCTGCACAGCCAAGAGCTGATCGAGGCATTGCGCCGCTGCATTGCCGGGATCGAGGCCTGATCTTCACGTCCGCAGGCGCGCGATCAGCCGCATCGCATTGTCGCTTTCAACCGCCTTGAGGTCGTCCGCCGACAATCCGACCTTGCCCAGGTCGGATACATTTTCGGTGACCGATACATAGGGGTAATCGGTGCCGAACAAGACTTGGGAGATCGAAACATATTTGAGCAGCGCTGCCATGTTGGGGGCATAGGCCGAATTGGCGGTCTCGTAATGCAGACGCTTGAGCTCGAAATCGATGCCGTCGGGCAGGGAATCGGCATTGGTCTTCTGAATTTTAGCCAGCGAATTGATGCGACCGGCAAGCATCGGCACGGCTCCCCCCGCATGGGAGAAAATCCAGCGGATATCCCGCGTCCGCGTGAAGGTCGCGCTCAGCAGCAGGCTCACCACCGCTCGGTTGGTGTCTTGCGGAAATTCAATGAACGAGGCCGCCACATTGGGCAGGAGATTGGTGCAGCAAAGCGGGGCGAGCGGGTGGACGTAGACGATGGCCTTGCGGCGGTTGAGCTCGTCCATGACCGGCTTGAAATCCGGATGTCCCAGCCACTTGTCGCCGTAGCTGGTATTCAATCCGATGCCGTCGGCCTTGAGCTGATCGAACGCGTATTCGATTTCCTTCAGCGTGCCCTCGACGTCCGGCATCGGCATGAAGGCGAACAGGCCGAAGCGGCCCGGATGATCCTTCATGGTCTCGACCACGTATTCGTTGATCAGGCGCGCCAGATGGCGTGCCTGCTCCGCATTGAGGTCCGGTATGCTCAGACCTATCGGCAGCGACAGGATGGCAGTGGCGACGCCACCACGATCCATTTGCTCGAGGGTCGCTTCCAGTTTCCAGTTTTGCACCACCGGAGGATTGCGAATGCCCGCCTTTTGCCAGGCATCCAGCAGGAATTGCGGGAAGAAATGATGATGCACGTCGATCCGATGCAGTTGCGATGCGGGCGGCGGAGATGGGCCCTGGCCCCAAGCCGCCGGCGCCCCGAGCGCAGCAGTGGCGCCGAACGCAGCCAAGGACTTGAGGACGGAGCGGCGCGAATTGCACTCGCACGAGACCGGGCTGCACGCAGGGGTGCCGCGGGCGGGGTTGAGATCGATCGGATCGCACCTCATGCGCGGTTGCTTCCAAACATCCTTTTCGGTTGCGGCATCGATCGGCCGGGCAACCGGGTCGTCGCTCAAATCGGGATTTAAGTCAGTTTCTCGGCCACCCGTGGCGCGAAATAAGTGAGCACGCCGCAGGCGCCGGCGCGCTTGAAGGCGATCAGACTTTCCATCATCGCCCTGTCCTCATCAAGCCAGCCGTTCTGGGCTGCCGCCATGATCATCGCATATTCGCCGGACACCTGATACGCGAAGGTCGGCATGCCGAACGTGTCCTTGATGCGGCGCAGCACGTCGAGGTAGGGCATTCCGGGCTTTACCATCACCATGTCGGCACCTTCGGCGATGTCGAGCTCGACCTCGCGCAGCGCTTCGTCCGAATTGGCCGCATCCATCTGATAGGTGCGCTTGTCGCCGACGAGCGTTGCGCTCGAGCCGACCGCATCCCGGAACGGGCCGTAAAATGCCGACGCGTACTTGGCCGCATAGGCCATGATCGATACCTCGGTGAACGAAGCCAGATCGAGCGCGCTGCGGATGGCACCGATGCGGCCGTCCATCATGTCGGAGGGAGCAATGATGTCGGCGCCGGCTTCGGCCTCGACCAAAGCCTGCTTGACCAATATCTCGACCGTCTCGTCGTTGGCGATGACGCCGTCGCGCAAGAGGCCGTCATGGCCGTGGCTGGTATAGGGATCGAGCGCGACATCACAGAGGATGCCGATCTCCGGCACGGCCTTCTTGATGGCACGGACCGCGCGACACACCAGATTTTCAGGATTGAGCGCCTCGGTTCCGTCGTGATCGCGCAGGCTCGGATCCGTATAGGGAAACAGCGCCAGGCAGGGAATTCCGAGCTTGGCGCCGCGTTCGGCCGCGCGCACCGCCCCGTCGATCGAGAGCCGCTCGACCCCCGGCATGGAGGCGATGGCGCCACTGGGGTCGTCGGCCACGAAAAGCGGCCAGATCAGGTCGTCCACCGTCAGCACGTTTTCGCGCAACAGGCGACGCGTCCAATCGGTCTTGCGGTTGCGGCGCGGGCGTATGGCGAGGTCAAGCCGGAACTCCGCCTTGGCGGGCGCCGTCGCTCCCACCGGGCTGATCCGGGCTTTCGCCTCTAGGGGACGGCCGTATTTGATTGCCATTGATGCACTCCGGGGGGCACGAAGCATCTTTTTAGCGTTTCCCGCGCGGCCTTGCCACTGGCTCGCCGGCGGCCCGGCTCTCCAACCTGACGTTGACGGGTTTCTCGCGCCCTTCTATCGATCTGCCCGCAGTGGATCGACCCAATGGCCTTACGGCACCAGCCACCAAGAGCCTGCAACCGGTGGATGGCAAATCGCCCCGATGGCGCCTGACTCCATCCAGCCTGAAATCCTGTTCGAGCGCCGCGGCGCCGCCGGGATCGCGACCCTCAATCGTCCGCAGACCCTCAATGCCGTCACCTTCGGGATGGTGGCTGCGCTCACGCGGCAACTGGTGGAATGGGAAGGCGATCCCGCCGTCAGCCGGGTGATCCTCACGGCCGCAGGCGAACGCGGCTTTTCGGCCGGCGGCGACTTGCGTGCTCTCTTCGATCTGGGACGCGCCGGGCATTACCAGGATATGCAGGCCTATTGGCGCGCCGAGTATGCGCTCAATGCCTTGATCAAGCGCTATCGCAAGCCCTACGTCTCGCTCATCGATGGAATCGTCATGGGCGGCGGCGTCGGCATCTCCATCCATGGTTCCCATCGGGTGGCGGGCGACGGTTTTGCCTTCGCCATGCCGGAGGTCGGGATCGGCTTCATCCCGGACGTCGGCGCGACCTGGTTCCTGCCGCGACTGCCCGGAGAGCTTGGCCTCTATTGCGCCTTGGCCGGCGGGCGGCTCGGCCCCGCCGACGCACATGCGGCCGGCATTGCCACACATCGCATAGCTTCACGACGGTTCTCCGACCTGCTGGCGGGGCTCTGCGGGAATGTGCCGGTCGACGCATTGCTCGGCGCCTTCGCCGAGCCGGCCGGGGAGGGACCTCTGTCGGCGCGCCAGCCGCTCGTTGATCGGCTGTTTACAGGCGACAGTGTCGAGGGCATCCTGGCCAGCCTCGACGCGGAGGCGGCCGGGCAGGGGGCGGATGCCGACTTCGCGCGGGTCACCGCGGCCTCGATCCGGTCGAAGTCTCCGACCAGTCTCAAAATCACCCTGGCGCAGCTGCGGCGTGGGCGGAGCCTTGATTTCGCCGAATGCATGCGCACCGAATTCCGCATAGTCTCGCGTCTGCTGCTCGGGCACGATCTTTACGAGGGGATACGATCGGTGATCATCGACAAGGATCAGGCGCCCCATTGGCAGCCATCCTCGCTTGAAGCGGTCAGCGGGGCTGAGGTCGAACGACACTTCCAGCCGCAGGCCGACGAGCTCGCCTTGCCATTGGGCGATCCATGAGCGATCCGGCCATCAACGAGCAGCCGCGGGTTCTCGAACCGGTCCATGCCGGCCAAGGCGAGCCGAGCGGCGAGATCTGGGCCACGCGGCTGGTGCTGTTCCTGCGCGTGATGGCGGCCGTCGCTCTGGTCAAGGGACTGTACTATTGGGCCATCGTGTGCGGCGTCGGGGCGCCGTCACCGCAGGGTTTCGATTCCTATGCCATCTCCTATCAGTCCGCGACCGTGTTCTTTGCGGTGATCGACCTCGTGGCCGCGGTGGGCCTGTGGCTTGCGGCGCCCTGGGGCGCGGTGGTTTGGCTCACTTCGGTCATTTCCATGGCGGCCGTCGAGGCGCTGTTTCCGCAGATCTTTGGCGGGCGCCTCTGGGTCATCGTCGTCGAGCTGGCGCTGCTGGGGGTCTATCTGTCGCTCGCGCTCCTGTCCGCACGCGAACACCCTCCGTGACGTCGAATTAAACAGATCCGATCGAGTTGGCGGCTTCCATGGTCATCGATTTCCAGCAGCATTATACGCCCCCCGAGCTCCTGAAGGGTGGCGACGGCGTTTCGGCGCGGCTCGATGAGAACGGCAATCCCAATTATCTGCTCAATCCGCTGCTGGCCGATCTCGAAGCCCATATCCGGATGATGGATCGCGCCGGGATCGATGCGGGTGTCCTCTCCTGCGGTTCCGGCTTCGATCAGCCCGATCTCGCGGTCTGCCGCCTGATCAACGATCGCATCAAGCAGGCAGTCGATGATCATCCCGGGCGCTTCATCGGGCTGGCTCACGTACCGGCGTTGAAGCCCATCGAGGCAGAGCGCGAAATGAAGCGCTGCGCCGTTGATCTCGGCTTTCCGGGCGTAGTCATCGCGTCGGAGCTGCAGGGTCAGCCGCTCGATGTGGAGGGCCTGCTGCCATTCTGGCGGGTGGCGACCGACCTCGGCCTCTATGTCTTTATCCATCCGCTGCCGCGGGTCATCGGCTGGGCGCACATGAACGCGGACGATCTGGGACGGATGCTTGGATGGCAATTTTCTTTGATGGTCGCCGCGATCCGCATGATCAACAGCGGCCTGTTCGACGAGCTCCCCACATTGCGAGTCCAGTTCTCCCACTTTGCCGCCGGCCTTGGGCGTTATCTCGGGCGAATTCGGGGATTTCAGCAGCGCGAAAAATGGGGTACAGCCGCGCTGGCGCGCCACGATCGGCGCCCGCGAATGTCGTTCGATCACTATCTCGAGCATCGATTGTTCTACGATTGCGCCGGCTGGGCGGGGCCCGACCATGCGGCCGAGTGGGGCGCGGAATGGGTGCGGTTCGGTCTGCAGGAGGTAGCGTTGTCGCAAACGCTGTTCGCGACCGACTATCCGCAAGCGGTGCGCGAGGCCGACGAAGTCGCGGCCTACGTGGCCGCAGTTCGTGCGCTCGGGCCCAACGCCCGCGCCATGGTGGAGGGCATAGCCGCCGAGCGCCTTGTCCCCGATCTGTCGCAGCGTCTCGGCAAACGAGCGGCGTGAGCCGGAGACCACATGGCTCAAATCGGTTTCATCGGACTTGGCAATATGGGCCTGCCGATGGCGCAGAACCTGATCAAGGCGGGCCACCCGGTCTGCGGATATGATGTAAGCGCAGCCGCTCTCGACAAGTTCGCCGCGGCGGGCGGAATTGCGGTGCGTTCGCTCGACGTGGCTTCCATGGGCGTAGATTTGGTCATCTCGATGCTGCCGGCGCGTGAGCAGGTGCGCGAGGTCTATCTCGGCCAGGGCGGGGTGCTCGCTTCCGCGGCGCCGGGCACGCTGCTCGTCGATTGCTCGACCGTCGACGTCGAAACCGCGCGCGCTGTGGCGGCAGCCGCCAAGGTGAACGACCTCGAGATGCTCGATGCGCCGGTCTCCGGCGGCGTCGCGGGGGCGCAGGCGGGAACGCTCACCTTCATGGTCGGTGGCGGCGATCAGGCATTCGAGCGCGCAAAGCCGGTGCTTCAGGCAATGGGCAGCACCATCGTTCAAGCGGGCGCCGCCGGCAGCGGGCAGGCGGCGAAGATTTGCAACAATATGATCCTTGGAATTTCGATGATCGCGGTCTGCGAAGCATTCGTGCTCGCCGAAAAGTTCGAGCTCGATCCGCATAAGCTTTTCGAGATTTGCTCGCAATCGTCCGGCCGGTGCTGGTCGATGACGAACTATTGCCCGGTGCCCGGCCTGGTGCCGACCTCGCCTGCCAATCGCGACTACCAGCCGGGCTTCACGGCCACGATGATGTTGAAGGATTTGAAGCTCGCGCAAGATGCCGCACGTCAGGTGCGCGCCGTCACACCGCTCGGCGCCGGCGCCGCGGCGGTCTATCAACGCTTCGTCGAGGATGGCGGCGGAGCCTTGGATTTTTCCGGTATCATTCGCTTCCTGCGCGGGGCGTGATCGATGAACGCGGCTCGCGCCTTCACCGCAGGTGCGCAATAGCGCCAGCCGGGAGCACCGGCGCCTGCCGGCATAATGATCGTGAACGGAACGTTACGGTAATTCGTCAAATCGAGGGTTCAATTGATCATTCACCGTGGCAAATAAACGATCTCTTTATTGTGTTGTTTAAGCGGATTTTAGACCCTCGCGCCTAAGTTCGCATGCGAGCGGGGAGACAGGGCCTCGCCACATAAAACAAAGTTACAGGAAGGCGTCATGATGAAAGCCGTTGCAAAGACGGTTGAACCGGCCGATCGCGAATCGCGTTTCGAGCATATCCGCCCGCTTTATCTGGAAGCCTTGACACTCGTGGAGCGGCTGCACCGGCGGCTCCTCGATGTCATCAAGGATGAATTCGATCGTCGCAGCCGCGCGGACATCAATTCCGTACAGGCGCTGCTCCTGTACAATATCGGAGAAAAGGAGTTGACCGCGGGCGAGCTGCGCACCCGCGGCTATTACCTCGGCTCCAACGTTTCCTACAATCTGAAGAAGCTCGTCGAGATGGGTTTCCTCGACCATCAACGCTCGCGGGTGGACCGCCGCTCGGTGCGCATCAAGCTCACCGACAAGGGCGGCGAGGTGCGCGACATCGTCGATGCGCTCTATCAGAAGCATGTGCGCACGGTCGAGCAGGTCGGCGGCATCAGCTCCGACGAGTTCTCGACCCTCAACAAGTCGTTGCAGCGGCTCGAGCGCTTCTGGACCGATCAGATACTGTATCGTCTGTGAGGGACGGAGCATTTTCAGGGGCCGGTTTTCGGCGTAAGTTGCGACCTGACGCCAACAAATAGAGCGGACTCCGTTCCCCTCGAAATGGACAACGCTCCAGAATGGATGGATACTCGCCCCGGCACCTGCCGGGGCGTTTTTCTTTGTGGAACCTCGATTGACCAGCACCTTTCCGGCCATCGACTGTGATGTTCATCCGGCAGCGCCCGCCATGGCGGCTTTGCTGCCCTTTCTCGAAGAGTATTGGCGCAACAGCGTGGTGGAACGCGGAATTCCCTCGCTTGAGACAAACAGCTATCCGGCCCGCGCGCCGCTCAGTGCCCGGCCGCAATGGCGGGGCGAGAACGGCGCCCCGGCGGCGACCTTGGACCAACTCGCCGGACAGGTCTTCGGCCGCTGGCATGCGGAGCGCGCGATCTGCAACTGCCTCTACGGCGTCGAGCTCCTGTTCAGCGAGGACATGGCCGCGGCCTTTGCGCGCGCGCTCAACGATTGGATCGTCAAGGAATGGCTGGATCGCGATCCGCGCCTGCGCGCTTCGATCGTGGTGCCGTCGCAGAATATCGAGCTTGCGGTCGACGAGATCGAACGCTGCGCCAGGGATCGGCGGTTCGTCCAGATTCTTCTGCTGGCCATGCAGGAAAGTCCGCTCGGGCGCCGGCATTGGTGGCCGATCTATGCGGCTGCCGAGCGCCATTGCCTGCCGATCGGCATTCATCCCGGCTCGACCTACCGTCACTCACTCACCTCGCTCGGATGGCCGACTTATTACATCGAGGACTATGCGAGCTACGCCCAGGCCTTCCAATCGCAGTTGGG
>DASXXS010000347.1:0-1726 GCA_036502925.1 Xanthobacteraceae bacterium | reverse complement strand
GTTCGCGCGCCAAGCGCGCCCAGCCAGGTCGGCGAGAACGGCGAATGACCTTCCGTGTGCTTCCAGGGCTGGAAATGGTCGCTGATGAACACGGAGTCGAACCCCGTCGCCTCGGCGAGGCGCGCGAAATCCAGCAGCTGGCCCGGCCCGAACTGCTCGGCTGACGCCTTGTATCCTAGTCTTAGCACACGCTCTCCTGCGCTATGATGCACGAGCTAGCTAGTGTCTGTCCATAAACGCTAAACCGCTGAAATTCTTTGATGAATCTTGATTTATCGCGAGTCAAGCCCGGCGATTTCGAGTATGCTTTGGTCTCATTCGACTGATTCCAGAGCAAAACTCGCAACCGCCGGAGCCCGACAATGCGTCAGGAACGCATCATCCAGGCCACTATATTTGATGTTTTCGCGGAGCACGAGATCGGCCGCGAGCTGAAGGCCATCTCGCAGTGGCTCGACGAGCACCGTTTTCTGCTGAGTTTGGTGATTGGCGATCTGCGCCGGCACGGGGTCCAGGAGACGGGACGCCACGGTCTAGCGGGGGAAGCCGTATTGCGCTGCGCGCTGCTCAAGCAATATCGGCAACTGAGCTACGAGGAGCTGGCCTTTCATCTGGAGGATTCCGCCTCGTTTCGTGCCTTTGCCCGGCTGCCCCTGGCGTGGTCGCCGAAGAAGTCCGTGCTGCACAAGACGATCAGCGCGATCAGCGCGGCGAGCTGGGAGGCCATCAATCGCATCGTGGTGAGCAGCGCGCGGCAGGAGAAGCTGGACGATGGAGCGATGGTGCGGATCGACAGCACGGTGACCGAGGCGCTGATGCACGCGCCCACCGACAGCTCGCTTTTGTGGGATGGGGTGCGCGTGATGGTGCGCCTGCTGAGGCGGGCGAGCGCCCTGCCCGGCGCCGCGCCGATCGTCTGGCGCAATCACCGCCGGCTGGCCAAGAAGCGCGCCCTCGCCATCCAATACAGCCGCGGCAAGGAACACAAGGCAAAGCTATACCGGGACCTGATCGCGGCCACCCGCGCCACTGTGACCGCGCTCCAGTGTGCCGCCCAGCATCTGGCCGCCTGCGCCGCCATCGAAGCCGAGCTCTGGCGCGGCCAAGTCAGGCATTATCTGCCCTTGATCGAGCGCCTCATCAGCCAGGCCGAGCGCCGCGTCCTCGCCGGCGAGGCGGTGCCGGCCGGCGAGAAGCTGGTCAGTCTGTTCGAGACGCATGCCGATATCATCGTCAAGGGCGGCCGCGATGTGCACTACGGTCACAAGCTCAACCTGACCACCGGCCGCAGCGGCTTGATCCTCGATGTCGTCGTCGAGGCCGGCAATCCGGCCGATGCCGAACGCTTCCTTCCCATGCTCGAGCGCCACATTGAGCGCCAGGGCACGCCGCCGCGACAAACGGCCGGCGACGGCGGCTTTGCCAGCCTCGACAATCTGAACCAGGCAAAGGCCTTGGGCGTGCACGATGTCGCCTTCCACAAGAAGCGCGGCCTCTCGATCGACACCATGGTCAAGAGCCGCTGGCTGTACCGCAAGCTGCGGAACTTCCGGGCTGGCATCGAGGCCAACATATCCTGCCTGAAGCGGGCCTTCGGTCTGGCCCGCTGCACATGGCGCGGGCTGGCTCACTTCAAGGCCTACGTCTGGTCATCGGTCGTCGCTTACAACCTCGCGCTCTTCGCCAGACTCGCCGCGCCCTGAGCCGCGCCACCTGCACCGACACC
>DASXXS010000346.1:0-18621 GCA_036502925.1 Xanthobacteraceae bacterium | reverse complement strand
AGGCCGTCGGCGCTGAGATAATAGGCCTCGTTGCCGACCTGCACATGGGAATTGTTCTCGGCACAGACATATTCGCGCCAGAACGGCTGCGGGCTCGGGCTGCGACGGTAGTTCTGAGTCACCGTCCACGGGCGGGTCAGGGCATGGTCGATGGTGGTGATCTCGTCGTGCAGCAGGTCGCGATTGGCCTGGTCGAGGTAGATCCGCTCCTTAACGATGGTTTGATTGTCGGCGTGCAGCGGAAGCCCGCTCGCATCGTAGACGCGCGGCCCCTTCAGGTGGCGCGTCTCGATCTCGAGCGCGCCGTAGCGGCCATCGCGGTCCGCGTCGATCCAGCGGCCGATCGAATAGCCCGCGAAGGTCGGCTCGACCTGCGCCGGCCAGTCGCGCCCGTCGGTGAAAACGCGGCGGTTGTCGTGAATATACTCGATCAAAATGTAGGTGATGTCGGGCGTGATCACGATCTCCATCGGGCCATAGGAAATCATCGTCCGCGGCATGCCGGGCGCCAGGCAGGTAAAGGTCGCGTCCGTGCCCTGGCCGCCGGCCGCCTGGTCCGCCAGATTGGCCTCGAAGAGCGCCTGATAGTCCGCGTTCAGCGGGGCCTCTTCGCCGCGCCCGCGCGGCTTGCTCGGATCGTACGAGGGATTGCCGCTGATGCCGGCAATCGGAGCGCGCGACCACTGGCCCTTCCAATCAGGGTACTTGGCGTCATCGAACGCCCGTGCCGGGACGATCGAGGCGCACAGCGCCGCGGTCACCGCGATGGCCGCAATCGAGCCTCGGTCAAACATGGCGTGCCACCTTTAGCGCAAATCCCCGCCGACGGCATCGACGTTGCTGTTGAAGACAAGGATTCGGCTTGTCCGCCGGGAACTCCACGACAAGCTAGCGCACCACCGCTTTCCGCTGCAAGTCGCCCAGAGACGCCGCGCGCGCGGCAGGATCGTCAGGCTGAACGCTGTTACAGCGGACGCACCAGCCTGAGCTCGAATATGGAGAACCCGTGATTTCGATAAAGGGCGCCCGCGGGATTGTTGGCCAGCACATTCAAGTCGCATTGCTCGGCGCCGGCCGCGCGTCCCCAATCCAGTATCTTCTCCAACAACACGGTGCCGATGCCGCCGCGCCGATGCTGCAGAAGCACGTACACCACGCTGATGTGCAACGTCTTCATGGGTGCAAATGCGCCGCCTAAATCGATCAGCTGGCCGCCCGCGGCTCCAACCGGATCGCCGTTGCTCGATTCGGCAACCACGTATTTGGCCCGGTTGCTCTTGAGCTCTTCGGCAATTCCGGCCGTCAGCGTGCTCCAGGCGGTATCATCGACGGCGGGAGCGTAGCCCCCATAGCCGGCCATGTCCGCGACCATGCGGCGGATCATTTGCACGATGGTATTTGCCTCGTCGTGTGTCGCATCGCGTACGGTGATGCCATCCATCGTCTGCGGTCCCGTCCGGTTGTGTGACCGGCAAAGTACCACATACTGAAGGTCTGCTGAGAGTCGGGCAGGTGTTCGTCCCCGCACGCGCCGGAATCAGCCGCTATCGCTTCGTGTTGGCGGCGCCCTGATCGCGCTTGGGCGGCGGCGCGGGCGCTTTTTTCACCGGCGGCAGGACGGCCGGTTCCGGCTTCTCGTTGCCGATCGCATCGTCGATGTCGTCGATCAGGCTGCGGATGCGCGCCGCGTTGCTGCCGAAATCGAAGGAGCCGAAGCGCGAGGAGGAGCGCACATCGATGCGCGAGCCGTCGGCGCCGCCGCGCACCCGCACCACCACGTCGTCGCGTAATCCCATGATCAGGGTGCGGGCGACCGCCTCGATATGGCCTTCGCGCCGGGGCGGCTGCGGCGGACGGCGATCAATGATGATCCATTTCCGCTTGGTGATGACGGCGAGCGCGGCCTTGAAGGCGACCTCGGGGGTGGCGTCCTCGTCGAGCGGCTCGATGTCCGGATAGGCGGCGCGCTGCTGCTGGGCCGCATACAGTCCCGCATAGGTGATCGGATTGGCTTCGCGCGGACGCAGCCGGGCCAGCGCCTCGTAACGCGGCGGATCGATCGGATCGGTGGTGATGTCATAGAGCCACGGCAGCTTGTAGGCCCGGTAGGCGAGGTAGCCCGGATAGGCCAGCAGCGCCAGCGCGATCGCCACGGCGGCGAAGGCACGGCCGAGCCCACGCAGCCCATCGGTCCAGATCACCACCAAGGCCGCCAGCGCGAGCAGCAGCGCCAAGATCGAAGGCGCCAGCGCCACCACGAAGGTGGTGATGGCCGGGCCGATATCGAGCCATTCCGACCGCACGATGATGATCGAGACGATGACCGCCGCGAGCGAGAACACCGCCATGCGCCGCGCCCAGACGGCCAGCCGCGACACCGGCTCATCGACAAGATTGTAGCGGCGAGCCATCGGCTAGACCGGCCGTTGCGGAGAGCGGTGCTGCATGGGGCACGGATAATGCCAAGCCGCGTCGCCCGCAATGGGGCGAATGCGCCCAGACTTGTCCCGGCCTTGAGCCGGGGCCGTTCCAGGCTCAGTCTCCGCGGAGGCGGGGATCGTTTCAAACTCCGAGCTTGGAACGGTCCCGGTTCAAGCCCGGGACAAGGTTTGGAACGGTCCCGGCTCAAGGCCGGGACAGGTTTTGAACGCACCCGCTTCCGCCGCGCACCGTCTCAATTAGCGAACTGGCGCCGTCACGGTCGGCAGCACGTAGTCGCGGAATTGCTCGCGCAAGGCCGTCTTCTGGATCTTTCCGGTCGCCGTATGGGGGATTTCCGCGACGAACACGACGTCGTCGGGCAGCCACCAGTCGGCGGTCTTCCCGCGCATGAAACCGAGGATATCGTCCTTGCTGGCGGACTGGTCCTTCTTCAACACCACGACGAGCAACGGGCGCTCGTCCCATTTGGGGTGGCGGACGCCGATCACGGCCGCCTCCGCCACCTTGGGATGACCGACCGCGAGGTTTTCGAGCTCGATTGATGAAATCCATTCGCCGCCCGACTTGATGATATCCTTGGCGCGATCCGTGATCTGCATGTAGCCGGCCGGGTCGACGGTCGCCACATCGCCGGTGTCGAAGAAGCCTTCGGCATCCAGGATGGTGCCGGCCCCCTTGAAATAGGCCTTGGCGACCGCCGGGCCGCGCACCTTGAGCCGGCCGCTGCTCTTGCCGTCGCGGGCGACCTGGCGGCCGGCGTCGTCGCTGATCTGCAGCTCGACCGTGAACGGCGCGTGGCCTTGCTTGGCCTGGACATCGAGACGCTCCTCGCCGGCGAGGCCGGCGTAGTCCGGCTTGATCGTGCAGACCGTGCCGAGCGGGCTCATCTCGGTCATGCCCCAGGCGTGCACGACCTCGACCCCGTAGACGTCCTGGAAGGCCTTGACGATCAGGCGCGGGCATGCAGCGCCGCCGATCACCACCCGGCGCAGGTCGGGAAGCTTGCCGCCGCCGGCTTCAAGATACGCCAACAGCGCGAGCCACACGGTCGGCACCGCCGCCGTGCAGGTGACGCGATACCTGGTCAGCAGCTCGAAGATCGAGGCGCCGTCGAGCCTGGCGCCCGGCATCACCAGGCTCGCGCCGACCATCGGCGCCGTCAGCGCGAGCGACCAGCCGTTGGCGTGGAACATCGGCACCACCGGCATGACCACGTCACGGCATGAAATCCCGAACACGTCCGGCCAGGCGATCGCCATCGCCTGCAGCACGTTGGAGCGATGCGAATAGACCACTCCCTTCGGGTTGCCGGTAGTGCCGGAGGTGTAGCACATGCCGGCGGCGGTGTTCTCGTCGAACGATTTCCAGGCGAAATCATCGTCGACCTCGCCGATCCACTGTTCATAGGCAATCGCATTGCGCAGCGAAGTCGCCGGCAAATGCGCCGCATCGGTCAGAACCACATGGCGTTCGATCGACACCAGCTTGTCGGCGAGCTTCTCGATAAGCGGCAGGAAGGTCAGGTCCGTCAGCAGCACGCGCGGCTCGGCATGATTGATGATCCAGGCGATCTGCTCGGGGAACAGCCGCGGATTGACCGTGTGATAGACGGCGCCGATCCCCATGATGCCGTACCAGGCTTCGAGATGCCGGGCTCCGTTCCAGGCGAGCGTCGCCACCCGGTCGCCGAGCCTGATGCCGTCGCGCTCGAGGCGCTTGGCGACCTTGAGCGCGCGGGCGCGGATCGCCGCATAGGTGGTGGTCTCAAGCGTCCCCTCGAGCGAGCGCGAATGGACGCAGCGCTCGGCGTGATTCACCGCCGCATGATCGATGATGCGATGGCACAGCAGCGGCCAGTCCTGCATCAGCCCCAGCATGACAGCCTCCCGGCGGGTGGGACCGGCGCCGGTGCCCGGGCCGGCCCGTTCGCTCGCGGCTACGTGAGCTTAGCCAGCCGCGGATGCGACGCAAACCTGTTCCCGCGCGGATTTGCCCGCCCATTCCCGACCGGCGGCGCGGCACCGCTGGAAGGCAAGACTTAAGACATCGGGTCCCTGTCCGTAGCGCGCCCTGTCGGTAGCGCGCCCTTCCGTACCCACGGGTGAGTGGTGTAGCCTCATCGCAGAGCTGCCGCCGGACGTGCCGAAGTCCTTATTTGCTGCCAGCGTGCCTTCTCGATGGCGCGGACTCTTGCCGGTGCGATATTTCAATCGATCGCGGACGCGACGGCAACGTCCGCGGTGCGCGCTGCAGTTCATGGCTGCCCGGCAAATCGGCGCGGCTCGTATGCTGCCGCGGTTCGCGGAAATTCGCTCAAGTTACAAAATGATCACAGGGAAAACAGCCATGCTTTACCGGACCTTGCTCTGCACCATCGCGCTCATGATAGGGCTGGTGATGACGATTGCGGACGCGCGGGCATTCGACGAGACGAAATATCCCGATTGGGCGGGTCAATGGAAGCGGCCGCGCGGGCTCGCAACCCAATGGGATCAGAGCAAGCCGTCGGGGCTCGGACAACAGGCGCCGCTCAAGCCCGAATATCAGAAGAAGCTGGAGGCGAGCCTCGCCGACCAGGCCAACGGCGGACAGGGCGGCGATACCAGGTACACATGCATCACCAATGGCATGCCGCGGGTGATGGGAGTGATCTTTCCGATCGAGTTCGTGATCCTGCCGGCGATCACCTACGTCAATTTCGAGGCCTTCATGCCGCGCCGCATCTATACGGATGGACGCGATTTCCCCAAGGATGAAGAGCCCAGCTTCATGGGTTACTCAATCGGCAAATGGCTCGACACCGATGGCGGCGGCCGCTTCGATACGCTCGAGGTCGAAACCCGCGATTTCAAGGGTCCGCGCACGGTCGAATTCACCGGCATTCCGCTGCACGAGGACAATCAGACCATCGTCAAGGAGCGAATTTCTCTCGACAAAACCGACAACGACGTCATGCACAACGTCATCACGATCATCGACAATGCCTTCACGCAGCCCTGGACGGTGGACAAGCGCTATCGTCGCGACCGCAAGGTCGGGTGGTTCGAGGACAATTGCAATGAGAACAACCACCATGTCGTCATCGGCAAGGAAAACTATTTCGTGAGCGGGGACGGGTATCTGATGCCGGCGAGAAAAGACCAGAAGCCGCCGGACCTGCGCTATTTCAAGCAGAAGTGAGGGGACCCAGTTCTGAAGGCATTTTGCGACGCGACTGGATTCCCGCAGAAGCCCGCGAAAACGGGCGTAAACGCCCTGGTGCTGCGGGAATGAGCGGATGGGGCGATTCCTTCACAAGCTCCAAGGCGGGCGGCGAAGGTGGCCGGCTAGCTTTCCGTGAAGCGCGCGAGCGCGAAGCGCGCGATGTCATGGGCGGTCGCGCCGGTGGTGGCGAGGTCGGCGAGGATGTCGCCGATCGCGGGCGCGAACTTGAAGCCGTGCCCGGAGCAGGGCGAGGCGACCACGATCTGCGGCGCGTCCGGCAGACGATCGATGATGAAATCGCCGTCGGGCGTCACAGTGTAGAGGCAGGTCTTGGCCTTGATCAGTCGCCCGTTGGCGGCCGGCAGGTGCTCGGCGATGGCCGCGCGGATGAGCATCTCGTCCTCCGCCGAGACCGTCCGATCATAGGCATCGGCATCGACGTTCTGGTCGCGGTGGTGATGCCTGGCGACTTTGATCAAGGGCGAACGCGAGGGCGGAAAGCCGTAGTGAATTCCATGCCGGCTTTCGATGAGGAAAACCGGCAGGCGGCCGCCGGCGAGCGGCGCGGGATCGAGCGGCTCGAACCAGGCCATCACCTGGCGGGTGACGCGGATCGGCGCCGGAAGGTCCGGGAGCAGCGCCTTGACCCAGGGGCCGAGCGCCACGATCGCCGCTCCGGCCTCGACCGTGCCGCGATCGGTCGCGATCCGCACCCGGCCTGCGGCCGGCGCGATCGCCGCGATGGTCTCGCCGCTGCGGATCTCGGCGCCCCGGGCCCGCGCAAGACCAACCATTGCCTCGATCGACGGCTCGGCTTCCAGGAAACCGCCGTCCGGCTGCACCGCCCCGACAAAATCCGGCGGCAGCCGAAATGCCGGAAACCGCCGCATCAATTCGGGCGCCGCCAGAATCTCATGGCGCAATCCGTGCCGCTGCATGGACGCCAGCGTGCCGGCCACCAGCACGCCGTCCGGCGGTCCGATCTCGGCCACGCCGGTGACATGGAGGAGCTGCCGCCCGGCCGCCATCTCGATCTCGCGCCACTTGGCGTAGGCGCTCCGCACCAGCGGCACATAGGAGGGATGCTCGAAATAGCCGAGCCGGATGATGCGGGTTTCCCCGTGCGAGGAACCGCGCTCATGGCCGGGCGCGAAGCGTTCCAGGCCGAGCACCCGCACGCCCCGGCGGGCGAGCTGATAGAGTGCGGCGCTGCCGGTCGCGCCGAGCCCGCAGACGACGACATCGAAATTGGCCATAGTGGCAGCCTTGCTCATGCAGCCTTCATCAGGCCGCAGTTGTCGTGGAAGCCGCCCGCGTGAAGCTCATTTACGCCCAGTTCCTGTATGCCACGATCCTGCTCGCCGCCGCCGGCAATCTCGCGGCCGCGCAACGCGTTCCGCTGCCGCGCCCGCGGCCGGCGCCGCCCGCCGCCGCCAACTCGGTGGAGGAAGCGAGCACGCCCGAGGCGCCGACCGCGTGCCGGCTGCGTCTCACGACAGCGCTGGCGATCGCACCTTCACTGCCGCCCATCACCGGGCCGGGCGAATGCGGGGCGCCCGACGTGGTGCGGCTCGAAGCCGTCGTGCTGGCGGACCAGAGCCGGGTCGCGATCGCGCCGCCGGCCGTTCTTCGCTGCACCATGGCCGAGGCGATCGTGAGCTGGGTGCGTGAAGAGGCGGCGCCGCGCGCGCTTGCTCTCGGATCTCCGCTCAAGACCCTCGCCAATCTCGCCTCCTTCGATTGCCGCGGCCGCAATGGGATCGTGGGCGCCAGGATTTCCGAGCACGGCAAGGGCAACGCGCTCGACATCCATTCGTTGAAGCTGGCCGACGGGAGGGTCATGGCGCTCACGGACCCGCAGGTCGCCAAGGACTTTCGCGAGGGGCTGCGGCAAAGCGTCTGCACGCGCTTCATGACCGTGCTGGGCCCCGGCTCGGATGGCTATCACGAGGAGCACGTGCATGTTGACCTCGCCGAGCGCCGCGGCGGCTATCGCATCTGCGAGTGGGACGTACGCGAGCCGGGCGAGACTGCCGATATGGTCCCGTTGCCGCGCCCGCGGCCGATTGACGCCCGCTGAGCCGCCGAGTAGTCCGAACACCATGTCCCCCCTCAGCAATCTCGCCGTCCGTGATGTCGAGACCCTGATCCATCCGTATACCAATCTCGCCACCGTGCGGGAGAGCGGCCCGCTCGTGCTCGAGCGCGGCAAGGGCATCTTCGTCTACGACAGCAACGGCAAGGCCTATATCGAGGGCATGTCCGGGCTGTGGTGCACGGCGCTCGGCTACGGCAACGAGGAGCTGGCGGAGGCGGCGGCGGCGCAGATGCGCAAGCTTTCCTTCGCCCATCTGTTCAGCGGCAAGAGCCACGATCCGGCGATCGAGCTGGCCGAGAAGCTCAAGGAAATCTCGCCGGTGCCGACGTCGAAGGTTTTCTTCTGCAATTCCGGCTCGGAGGCGAACGACACCCAGGTCAAGCTGGTCTGGTACATGAACAACGCCTTGGGCCGGCCGCAGAAGAAAAAGATCATCAGCCGGCTCAAGGCCTATCACGGGGTGACCATCGCGTCGGCCTCGCTCACCGGGCTTCCCGTCAACCAGCGCGATTTCGATCTGCCCATGGCCGGCATCCTGCATGCCGGTTGCCCGCATCATTATCGTTTCGCCCGGGCGGGTGAGAGCGAGGAGGAATTCGCGACCCGCCTCGCCGGCGAGCTCGCGCAAATGATCGAGCGGGAAGGGCCGGACACCGTGGCGGCCTTCATCGCCGAGCCGGTGATGGGAGCAGGCGGCGTGATCGTGCCGCCAAAATCCTATTTCGAAAAAATCACCGAGGTCTGCCGCCGCTACGACGTCTATATGATCGCCGACGAGGTGATTTGCGGTTTCGGCCGGCTCGGCACCTGGTTTGGCAGCCAGTCGCTCGGGTTTGCGCCGGATGCGATCTCGGTCGCCAAGGCGCTGACCTCCGGCTACGTGCCCATGGCGGCCGTGACGGTGCCGGAGCCGATGTATCAAGCGCTCCTCATCGAGAGCCACAAGATCGGCGTCTTCGGCCACGGCTTCACCTATTCGGGGCACCCGGTCGCGGCGGCGGTCGCCTTGAAGACGCTGGAGATCTACGCGCGCGACCGCCTGGTCGAAGCGGCCGCGCAAAAGGCCCCGCATTTTCAGGCGCGGCTCCAGGCGCTGGCACAGCACGCCCTGGTCGGAGAAGCCCGCGGGCTCGGCCTCATCGGCGCGGTCGAGCTGGTCGCCGACAAGGCCGGCAAGCGGCCGTTCGACCCCAAGGCAGGGGTTGCGCCGCGCGCGGTGCGATGGGCCGAGGACGAAGGATTGATCGTGCGCGCGCTGGCCGGCGATGCGGTTTCGGTCTGTCCGCCGCTCGTCATCACACCAGCGGAGATCGACGAGCTGTTCGACCGCCTTGGCCGGGCGCTCGATCGCACCCTGGACTGGGTCCGGCGCGAGCGCCTGCAGGAAGCGTGAGCCGAGACAAAGCCGGAAGCCAAACGAAAGCGGCGCCGCATCCGGCGCCGCTTGATCTGACCGAGGCCTCGCGGAGTGCTTAGCCGCGAGTGCTTGCCCCGGATGCCATCCGCAAATGCGAATTGAGCACGACCACTGGGGTGCCCATCTTGACCCGTTTGTACAGATCGATCACGTCCTCGTTGGTCATGCGGATGCAGCCGGACGAGATGGCTTCGCCGATATATTCCGGCTGGTTGGTGCCGTGGATGCGGAACAGCGTGTCCTTGCTGCCCTGGAAAAGGTATAGGGCGCGGGCGCCCATCGGATTGGCGGGGCCGCCCTCCACATAGGACGGCAGCGGTCCAAGCCGCTGCTTTTCGCCCTCGGTCGGGACCCAGGGCGGCCATTCCTGCATGTTGCCGACCTTGGCGACGCCGGCCCAGGATTGCGCGTCCTCGCCCACGGTCACGCCGTAGCGGATCGCCTTGCCCTCGGGCAGCACATAGTAGAGATGGCGGGAATCGGTATCGACCACGATCGTGCCAGGCTGCTCCTTGCGCTGGTAGTCGATGATGGACCGCTGATAGGCGATCGGAATCGCAGCCTTCTCATACGGCACGTTGGCCAGAAGCTTCTTGTCGCGTGCGGTGAAGCTCGCCTCCGATGCAGGCTCCAACGTCGCCTGCATGCAGCCGCTGAGCGCAAGCCCCACCAACAGAAATGCAATTCCACGTACGGCCATGGCTACCCCTTATTCTTACGCCTTTCTCACGCGCCCGGTTCTCGATTCACCCATCCGACAATTAGCTGAAAGAACCCCATCAGTTCCAGACCTTCGATAGCCCCGACCCGATAGTCGCTCGAACCTGTTGCAAGAATGTCGCATCAGCGGATGAAGCCCGGCACGAACCCATTGAGCTTGCACAAGAAATGGGCCGAGCCGGAATTCCGGAGCCTACACTTTACGCCGGTCACATTAACGATCGGTTTACCAGACACCGCCTATTGGACCAGGGACGAGAACGGAACGGTGCATTATGGGCTCCCGATTGCGACCGAATTGTCACGATGGAGCAAAAATTTTCGCGCATTTCCGCCGTACTGCCCGGGCATCCCCGGCCTGTTCGCCAGGACCCGAGAAAATGCGGAACAATTCCGACGGAGACTGAAATGAAATCGACGAAAATGGCGCAACCCACCCAATCCACCCGCCGTGAGCCCCAGAATCTCGAGGTCCGCTACGGCGAGATCGGAATATCGGCGGTGGTGGCGGCCATGCGGTATCAAGGGGATGCCAGGATCGCTGCCCCGGTCCTGACCCGCCGCCAGCCGGATCGATGGCTGCAGGAACTGATTTCCGAAATCGCCTGATCGCTGCAGGCGACGCGGCGGCCTCATTGCGGGCCGCCACCGTCATTCGGCTCCGGCACTCGATCTCTCATCCGATCCGCATCGGTCGGCGGTGGCGCACTTAAACGTGCTGGCCGCCATTGATATGGATTTCGGCGCCGTTCACGTATGAGGACGTGTCCGTGCACAGGACATAGATGATCTTGGCGACCTCGTCGGGCGTGCCCAGGCGATGCAGCGGGATCTGCTCGACGATTTTCTCGGTGCCGGGAGACAGGATCGGCGTGTCGATCTCGCCCGGCGCGATGGCGTTGACCCGGATGCCGAGCGCGCCGAAATCGGCCGCCATTTCGCGCGTGAGCGAGGCCAGGGCCGCCTTCGAGGTGGCATAGGCGGTACCGGCGAACGGATGGACGCGGGAGCCTGCGATCGAGGTCACATTGACGACCGAGCCCTTGGCGGCCTTGAGCTCTTCGACCAGGCCGCGCGCGAGCGTGATGGGCGCAAAGAAGTTCACCCGGAACACGTGATCCCACACGTCGAGCGTGGTTTCGAGCGAGGTCAATCGCTTTCCGCCGGCCGCTTTCGGCGAGATCGCCGCATTGTTGACGAGCGCATGTAGCTCGCCGTGCTCGAGGCGCTGCTTGATGACGCCGATCGCCGCCAGCGTGTCCTGCGGATCGGCGAGGTCGACCTGGATGTGGTCCTCCGGGCCCGCTTCCCACGGGCAATTTTCGGGGAACGGATGGCGCGAGCAGGTGATGACGCGCCAGCCGGCGGCGGAGAAGCGCTTCACGGTGGCATGGCCGATGCCGCGGCTGGCGCCGGTCAACAGCAGGGCGCGGCGGGGGTGGTTGTCATGGGGCGTCGCCATCGGTGTTCTCGAGCCTCGATAGAGTGGTACGCTGATATAGGGTTCGGTGATCCAATATGCCGGTTCAGGGATAGAGTCGCGTCTTGCGCCACGGCTCGCCGGCTGTGCCGCGGCGGAACTCGATGCGATCGTGTAGCCGATAGGGCCGATCCTGCCAGAATTCGATGCTCAGGGGCAGCAACCGGTAACCGGACCAGTTCGCCGGCCGCGGGATCGTTCCGACCGCGAACTTGGCCATGTAGAAGGCGATCGCCTTTTCGAAGGCAATCCGGCTTTCGAGCGGGGCTGACTGCTTGCTGGCCCAGGCGCCGATCTGCGCAAGGCGCGGGCGGCTGGCGAAATAGGCGTCGGCGAGTTGGTCTTCGACCAGTTCCAATGGCCCGCGCAGGCGAACCTGCCGGCCCAAGCTCTTCCAATGAAAAACCAGGGCGCCTTTCGGCGTGCCACCCAATTCTCGCCCTTTTTGGCTGTCCAGATTGGTGTA
Source organism: Xanthobacteraceae bacterium (assembly GCA_036502925.1). Taxonomy (GTDB): domain Bacteria; phylum Pseudomonadota; class Alphaproteobacteria; order Rhizobiales; family Xanthobacteraceae; genus VAZQ01. The sequence goes on along the minus strand of DASXXS010000346.1, from coordinate 6,794 downwards.
GAACACGAATCCCTGTTCGTCGAAGCCCTTCAGCAGCACCAACCGGGCATTCGGCAAACCGTCGGCATCGACGGTCGCAAGCGTCATGGCGTTGGGGTCGGCGGGCTCGGACCGGGTTGCGTCCGAGAACCAGGCGGCGAACAGCCGCAAGGGCTCGTCGGCCTCGGTGAAATCACCGCTCGTTAACCCGTTCGGGTGTTGTATCGAAGTTGAGTCGGACATTGCGGAGTTCCAAGTGATCGCAGGAGTGCCAGGTCGCGTGTCCGAGCTGCGCGCTCAACACTGTTATAGAGGATGCCCGACGGCGCGCCTATGGCGCGCGGTAGCGACCGCGACTTTCAGCGTCATGCTGGCGCTGTCGGCCGGCGGCTGCAGCTTTTCCTACCAGCTCGACAACCTGTTCGGGAAAACGGATGAGGCCCGCCTGACCGGGGCGCTGAAACCCGCGGCTCCGGCCATCAAACCGGTCGCCGACCTGCCGCCGGAGGGCGATCTCATCATCGCACGGGCGGCGGTCAGCGAGGTCATGAGCAAAGGCGGCAAGGACGCCAGCGTGTCCTGGGAGAACCCCCAGACCGGGGCGCGCGGAACGGTGACCCCGATCGCGGCGGCCCGCAGCGAGGACGGACTGACCTGCCACGAATTCCTCGCCAGCTTCGAGCGCCAAGGAACCTCGTCCTGGATGCAGGGCGAGGCCTGCCGCGCCAACAAGGGCAAGTGGGTGGTCCGCAGCCTCAAGCCGTGGCAGCAGCGCACCTAAACGAGAGCGGGTTTCGATTGATTGGGATCACCCGTAGGGTGGGCAAAGGCGCCCTGCACATTGCCAACCCCGAAACGGCTCGAGCGTGGCGCCGTGCCCACGCATCAGCGGACAACGCGAGCCAGCCGGGAATCGCGTGGGCACGTCGCGCACGCGACGACCGATATCGAGGCACGGTCAGTGGATTACGCGCCTTTGCCCACCCTACACGGCTGGCAGCAGCGCACCTGAGCTAAGTTCGCGACCACTGCTCCGCGCTCGCCCCCGCGAGTGCGCGGACCCGGGCATCATCGGCCACCAGCTCGCGCGCCGGACCTGAATAAACCACGCTACCGTCGTCCAGCACATAGGCGTGGTCGGCGATCTCAAGGCTCATCCTGGCGTTCTGCTCCACCAGCAAAACGGAAATTCCGTCTTGCCGCATCTGCGAGATCACGCGGAAAACCTCGCGGACCACCAGCGGGGCCAGTCCCTGTGAAGGCTCGTCGAGAATCAGCAGCTTGGGATTGAGCAGGAGCGCGCGACCGATCGACAGCATTTCCTGCTCCCCGCCGGAAAGCTGACGACCGCGACTCTGCTTTCGCTCCGCGAGACGAGGAAAAAGCTGGTAGACGCGCTCGCTCGTCCAGGGTCCTGCGCGCCGCATCGGCACCTTGAGATTCTCGTCCACGCTGAGATTGGCAAAGATGCGGCGTCCCTCGGGCACATAGCCGACACCGCTCGCGGCAATCCGGTAGGTCGGCCAACGACCCGTGTCGGCTCCGAAGATGGTGATGCGCCCTTCCCGTGCCGGCGTGAGACCCATGAGGCTGCGCAGCGTCGTGGTCTTGCCGGCGCCGTTGCGGCCCAGCAGGGCCGTGATCTTGCCGTCGGCGACCTCCAGGCTGACGTCGCGAAGGATATGGCTCTTGCCGTAAAAGGTATGCAGCCCCTCGGCTGTCAGCGCTGCGGTCATGCGGCTTTACCCAGATAGGCCGCTTGCACCGCCTCGTTGCTCGCGATCTCCTGCGGCGTGCCCTCGGCGAGCAGGCTGCCCTGATCGAGCACGCTGATGCGCTCCGCCAGGTGAAAGACCACCCGCATGTCGTGCTCGATCAGAATGATTGTGTAGTTGTGGTCGCCATGGAGGCGGCGGATGAGCCGGGTAATCTCATAGGTCTCCCGGTCGCCCATGCCCGCCGTCGGCTCGTCGAGCAGCAGCAGGTGGGGTCGCAACGCCAAGGCCATGGCGATCTCGGCGGCCCGCTGGTCTCCATGCGCCAGCTCTCCGACCAGCCGTTGGGCTTTTGCCTCGAGCCCCGCCAGCGCGAGCGTCTCCTCCACGCGACGATGAATGTCCACCGCGGCGGCGCGGCCGATCCACGGGTGCAGACGATAGCCGCCCGCCGCCTCGGTGCCGATCCGCACGTTCTCGAACACGGACAGCTCCGGAAATATCTCGGTGACCTGGAAAGTGCGGGCCATGCCGAGCATGGCCCGCTTGTGGGCCGGCAGGGCGGTGATGTCGCGACCGTCGAACCAGATGGTGCCCGCGCTCGGCGGATAGAATCCGCTGATGACGTTGAAGAAAGTCGTCTTGCCGGCTCCGTTCGGACCGATAATCGCGCGGAGCTCGGCCTTTTGCACGGTCAGCGATACGTCCCGCACCGCGGTCAGGCTGCCGAAGGTCTTGCTGACATTCTTGACCTCGAGCACGCTCACGCCGCACGCCCCAGCCGGATGACGCCCAGGAGGCCGCGCGGGAAGAACAGGACGACGAGCACGAACATCAGGCCGATGAAGGACATCCAGTTGATGGTGATGCTCGAAAGATAATCCTGCAGGACGACGAATACCGCCGCACCCAGCAGCGGTCCCCAAAAGGTTCGCATCCCGCCCATGACCGCCATGATCACGAAATCCCCCGATTGGCTGTAATGCAGCCCTCTCGGATCGGCGAAATTGTTGATCAGCGCATAGAGAGCTCCGGCAAAGGCGACGAACAGGCAGGACAAGGTGAAGGCGATCCAGATGTGGCGCTCGACCGGGATGCCGAGGAAGCGGGCCCGCCGCTCGTTCTCGCGGATCGCCAGCATGGTGCGGCCGAAGGGTGAGCGCAGCACGAACGCCATCGCGCCGGTGACGAGTGCGAAGCAGAATAGGACGAAGTAATAGAAATACTGGGCGTTCGAGGCGATATCGATCGAGAAACGCCCGAGGTCGAGCGGTTGGCGCGAGAAGCCGCGCAAGCCGTCGTCGCCACCGGTCAGCGAGCTCCATTGGAACGCGATGTAGTAGAACACCTGCCCGAAGGCGATCGTCACCATGGCGAAATAGACGCCGCGCCGACGCACGATGAGCGCGCCCAGGACGGCGCCGGCGATCCCGCCCAGCAGCGTGCCGCAGATCAGCGCCAGCGGCGTGCTCGCCGCCAGGAATTTCAGCGTCAGCCCGGCCCCATAGGCGCCGAGCCCGAAATAGGCGGCATGGCCGAAGGACAGAACGCCGGTGAAGCCCAACAGAAAGTTCACCGACATGGCCGCGATCCCCAGCACCAGAACGCGCGTGCCCAGCGCCGTGTAGCCGCCGAGCGGCGGCATCCAATACGGCGCCAGCAGCAGCACCGCCCAGATGGCGCCGAGGACCATGAGCTTGCGCGCGTGATGCGATTTGCTCACGTCATCATGCCTTCTTCGCCCAGCAATCCGCGCGGCCGGATCAGCAGGACCACCGCCATCATTACGTACATGATGGCCTCGCTTGCCTGCGGGAAGAAAACGGCGGTCACGCCCGACGCGACGCCGATCAGCAATCCGCCGAGCAGAGTCCCGAGCAGGCTGCCGACGCCGCCGACGATGATGGCAATGAAGCTCGGCATCAGAAGTCCCGCCCCCATGGTCGGCTCGAGACCCAGCTGTCCGGCGGCCAATACGCCGCTGAGGCCCGCGAGAAAGACGCCGACGGAAAAATTGAGCGAGCGCAGCATGCCGACGTTGATGCCGAGCGCGGCCACCGTCTCGAGATCGAGCGTGCCGGCGCGTATGCGGATGCCGAGCCGGGTGTAGCGCAAGAGGACAAACAGCAGCCCTACCGCAACGGCCACCATGACAACCATGAAGAGCCGATAGCCGGTAATGAAGAACAGCTCGTCGCTCAACGGCTGGGCGAGGAATGCCGGAATGGTGACGGGCTTGCCCTGCGCACCCCAGATGAACCGCGTCCCATCCTCGAAGATGAACGCCAGGCCGAACGTGAGCAGAAGGCCGTAGAGCGGATCGCGTCCGTACAGCGGCCGGATCAAGACCCGCTCGACCGCAAGACCGATTGCCGCGGTCACGAGCGGCGCGACCAGTAGCGCCCCCCAGAAGCCCACATAGGGCGTGATCGTGTAGGCGATGTATCCGCCCGCGACCAGGAAACCGCCATGCGCGAAATTGATGACGTTGCTGAGATTGAGGATGAGCGACAGGCCGAGCGCCATCAGCACATAGAACGCACCGATGATCAGCCCGTTGGTGACGTTGAAGAGCAGAAGTTGCGACATCGATGTGTGCGATGCGGTGCGCGCGCCCGAAGATTTTCTCGAGGGGAGTTGCGCGCGGCGAGCCGATCCTCGCCGCACGCGACGTCTGCGGAGATCAGGCCGGCCACTGCAGCGTGCAACCGGTCTCCGACACCGCCGGAGAGGTCTTGTCGCCGGCCACGATCGTGTCGACCCGGAACAGATCCTCCGGATCGCCGGCCCCCTTGGGCAGCGCCTCGCCGACGAACGCCGAGGTCATGAGCTGATGATCGCCCTTGCGATAATAGCACTTGTTGGGCTGCAGCTTGACTTCCGCCGGCAGCTCGAAGTCGCCGAGCGCCTGCGCGAGCTTGACGGAGTCGAGGGTCTTCTCCCGGTTCGCGACCAGCGCCAGGCTGTACATGGCCGTGTAGCCGAACCAAGTGCGCGCCGTGGGTACCTTGCCGCCGGTGCGCTTGCGGATGTCGGCCACGAATTCCGCCAGGTGCGGCGTATTCGGCTGCTTCCAGTACCACTCGAACATCCAGACGCCGATGCGGGCTTCCGCCGGCAGCGCATTGAGGGATTCCAGCTCTTGCTGGGTCCCGGCGACGTGAATCTGCTTGTCGATGCCGAATTGCACGATCTGCTTCAGGCAGTTGACCATGTCCGAGCCCTGCACGAGCAGCAGCAGAACGTCGGGTTTGGCGGCGCGGGCCTTGATGAGATAGGCGGAGAAGTCGCTGGTGCCGAGCGGGGTCAGCTCGTTGCCGGTCACCGTGCCGCCGAGTTTCTTGAGGTTCTCCGCGCAGGCTTCCTGCAGCGTATGGCCGAAGGCGTAATCCGGCGTGACGAAGTGCCATTTCTTGCCGTACTTGGTGAACAGCAGATCGGAGACCGAGTTTGCCTCCATGCGCGTCGTGTTGCACACGCGATAGACGTTCCACTTGCAATCCTTGCCGGTGATGCCGTCGGTGTGACCGCCGGCCACGATGTGCAAAGTCTTCTTCTCGGCGGTGACCTGGGCCATTGCCTGGGCGATGCCGGAATTCACGTCGCCGATGATGAAGGGCACCTCGTCGCGCTCGATAAGCTTGCGGGTCTTTTGCACGCCGGTTCCGACGTCGTTCGCCGAATCCTCCACCAGCAATTCGACCGGACGGCCGAGGATGCCGCCTTTGGCATTGATCTGCTCCACCGCGAGCTTGGCGCCGCTCACCTCGTTCTGCGCGACCGCCGCATACACGCCGGTCATGGGATCGACCATGCCGACGCGGACCGATGTTTCTCCGCGCGCGCGAATGATGAACGGCGATGCGACCTGCAGCCCGCTCAGGGCGGCGGCGCCCTTGAGCAGCACGCGACGGCTGACGTTGTCGGAAATTCGATGCGACGCCATTTGTTCCCTCCCAACTTGCAGGCTTCATTTCAGCGAAGAAGCCCGATGCTCGGTCCCTTGATAGGAGGTACGATCTTGATCCCGCCGGATCGGAACCACAAGGCCCCCTGGAACGAGTTTGACGAGATCGCAAGCATCCGGCGCCGCGCCGGCTTGTCCAGGAGCTCGACGATACGCCTGCCTCTCGGCTGTTGCAGGTGGCCGCGGCACTCCTCAGGTATGGACCGACACCATCATTCCCTGCGGGAAGATCTCCTCGACCTTGGCGCGACGGTGGGCGATGCCCTGCTCGTGGGTGTAGCGGAGAAATTGCTCCAAGGTGGGCCGGTTCTCCTCGATGCCGAATGGAAAGGGGTCGCCGTCGAACAGGTCGCGCATCCGGCGCGCATAGCTCACCAGCCACGGCAGCGGATAGCGCGACACGCTTTGCTCGGTCAGTCGCGCCAGGCTGCGGTTCTTCGATTCGAGGAACGCGTTGTAGAGGCTGCCGGCGACCCAGGGATGGTCGTCGAGGATCTGCCGTTTCATGGCGATCACGTGCATGATCGGCCACACCTTGCTGCGCGCGTAATACGCCTCCTCCATCTCCAGGAAGTCCGGGAACAGCCGCACCACGTCCGGATGCCGCATCACGAAGCAATCGGGCGGACGGGCGACCAGCGCGCAATCGATCTCGCCGCGCGCCAGCATGTTGCTCAAGGAATTGTCGTCGACGCGTGTCAGCTTGACGCCGCCGGGCAGGTTCAGCTCGACCTTCTCGGTCCGCCCTGGCTCGTTGGTGCCGGCCTGATACCAGTGGATGTCCTGCAGCTTGACGCCGGCCTCGTCCTGCAGCCAGCCGCGCATGTAGACCGCGGCGGTATGGGCCCATTCGGGCGAGCCGACCTTCTTGCCCTTGAGGTCGGCCGGCGAGTTGATCTTGCTGTTGCGGTTGACATAGAAGGCGGAGAAGCGGAAATGGCGTGAGCACACCACCGGCAGCGCCACGATGTCGGGGCTCGGGCGCGTCACTTGCGCCATGAATTTTGCAAATGACAGCTCGCTCACGTCCCATTCGCGATTGAAGGTGAAGCGCGCGAAGATCTCGTGCAATTCGGGCATCAGCCAGATGGCCTCGATGCCTTCCGCCTGGACGGTGCCGAGACGGAAGGCAT
>DASXXS010000345.1:0-9916 GCA_036502925.1 Xanthobacteraceae bacterium | reverse complement strand
GGCGGCAGCGCCATGGCGGCGGCCGCCGTCAATGCGCTGGCGAGGGCCGGCCAATGAGCGCGCGCCTGATGAGCGGCCGCCTCATCGGCGTCGGGGTAGGACCGGGCGATCCCGAGCTGATGACGCTCAAGGCCATGCGGGCGCTTGCCGAAGCCGACCTTGTGGTCCACTTCGCCAAGGCCGGAAGCGCGAGCCAGGCGCGCGCGATCGCCGCCGGCCACCTGACGGCCGGAACGCAGGAGCTGCCGCTGTTCTATCCGATGACCAGCGAGCGGCCGCGCAACGGCAGCCGCTATCGCCAGGCGATGCGCGAATTCTACGATGCCGCAGCCGCGACGCTGGCGGCGCAGCTCGATGCCGGCCGCGCCGTCGTGGTGATCTGCGAAGGCGATCCGCTGTTCTATGGATCCTATATGCATCTGCATGTGCGGCTGGCGCCGCGCTATCCGACGCAGGTCATCGCCGGCGTGACCGGAATGTCCGGCTGCTGGTCGGCGGCCGGCGCCCCGATCGCGCAAGGCGACGATGTTTTCATGGTGCTGCCGGCCACGCTGCCGGAGCCGGAGCTCGAGCGGCGCCTCAAGGATGCGGACGCCGCCGTCGTCATCAAGCTCGGCCGTCACTTGCCGAAGGTCCGCGGCGCGCTGGCGCGCATCGGCCGGCTCGAGCGCGCCATCTATGTGGAGCGCGGCTCGACCGCGGCCGCCGTGATGATGCGGCTTGCCGACAAGCCGGATGATGCCGCGCCGTATTTTGCGATCGTGCTGGTGCCCGGATGGGAGGAACGCGCGTGAGCGGACATCTCGCCGTCATCGGGCTTGGTCCCGGCGATGCCGGCTATGTCACGCCGCAGGCGCAGGCCGCGCTCGCCGCTGCCGATGCGCTCTACGGTTACGGCCCCTATCTCGATCGCGTTCCGGCGCGGGACGGCCAGAGCCGGCATGCCTCCGACAACCGGGAAGAAGGCGCGCGCGCCGCCGCCGCGCTGGCCCACGCCGCCGCCGGCGCCGGCGTCGCGCTGGTGTCGGGCGGCGATCCCGGCGTGTTCGCCATGGCGGCCGCGGTCTGCGAAGAGCTCGCGGCGGGACCGCCAGACTGGCGTTCGCTCGACGTCACGATCGTGCCGGGAGTGACCGCCATGCTGGCGGTCGCGGCGCGGGTCGGGGCGCCGCTCGGCCATGATTTCTGCGCCTTGTCGCTCTCCGACAATCTCAAGCCGTGGGATCTGGTCGAGCGGCGGCTCGATGCCGCGGCCGGCGCCGGCTTCGTGATCGCGCTCTACAATCCGATCTCGCGCGCGCGGCCCTGGCAGCTCGGCCGGGCGTTCGAGCGCCTGCGCTCCTTGCTGCCGCCATCGACCCCGGTGGTGTTCGGGCGCGCGGTCGGCCGCGCCGACGAAGCGGTAACGGTGACGACGCTCGCGGCGGCCGATCCGAACGCCGCCGACATGTCGACGCTCCTTATCGTGGGTTCGCACCAAACCCATGTGATTGCGCGGCCCGGACGGCCGCCTCTGGTCTACACCTCGCGATCGGCGCAAGGCGTAAACGCATGATCGAGCCAGGCCAACGCATCCTCGATCGTCGCCACCGCCGGCACTGCGGGCAGCGCCGGACGGCGCAGCATGACGACCGCAAGGCCGAGCCTGCGGGCCGCCGCGATCTTGCCGTAGGTCGCGTCGCCGCCGCTGTTCTTGGCCACCACGATCTCGATGCGGTGCGCCGTCAGCAGCGCGTAATCGTCAGCTTCCGTGAACGGACCGCGCCCCGTCACATAGCTCGCGTGCGGCACGCGCAACGGCGGTTTCACCGGGTCGACGCTGCGCACCAGATAGTGATGCTGCGGAGCTTCCACGAAAGGCGCGATGTCGTTGCGTCCGAGCGCCAGGAAGACGCGGCGCGGCATCTCGCCCAGCGCCTGCACCGCCGCGCATGCGTCCGCCGCCTCGATCCAGCGATCGCCCGCGACTGCGACCCAAGGCGGCCGCCGCAGCGCCAGCAGCGGCACGCTGGCCGAGCAGGCCGCCCGCGCCGCATTGGCTGCGATAACCGCCGCATAGGGATGCGTGGCATCGATCAGCGCATCGATGCGCTCAGTTGCGAGATACGCGGCAAGTCCCGCGGCGCCCCCGAAGCCGCCGCTCCGCACCGGCACCAGCTGCGCGACCGGATTTGCGGTGCGGCCCGCGAGCGACAGCGTCACCGCGAGGTCGTGGCGTCGCGCGAGGCCCTCGGCCAGGCGTCTCGCCTCCGTGGTGCCGCCGAGAATAAGGATGCGTCGCATGTCGCGCCCTGATGTCATTGCGGGTCAGACTGCCGCAGCGGCACGCTGGCTGTCCATCGTCGGCATCGGCGAGGATGGGATCAACGGCCTCTCGGCATTGGCGCGCGGGCTTGTTGCCGGCGCCGAGATCGTGTTCGGCGGCAAGCGCCATCTCGGCCTCGCGGCCCCGCTCATCCGCGGCGCGGTGCGGCCGTGGCCGTCGCCATTCGAGCGCGCGGTCGCGGAGGTGCTGGCCCAGCGCGGGCGGCAGGTTTGCGTGCTCGCTTCCGGCGATCCCTATCACTACGGCGTCGGCGCCGTGCTGGCACGCCATGTGGCGGCGAGCGAAACCCTGGTGGTGCCGGCGCCCTCCGCCTTCAGCCTTGCGGCTGCCCGGCTCGGCTGGCCGCTGGCCGATTGCGCGCTGGTTTCGCTACACGGTCGCGAGCTCGATCGCGTGCGCCCGCATCTGCAACCCGGCGCCCGCGTGCTGGCGCTGACATCCGACGGCGAGGGGCCGGCCGCGCTCGCCGGCCTGCTCACGACCGCCGGCTTTGGGGCATCGCGCCTCACCGTATTGGAAGCGCTCGGCGGGCCGCGCGAGCGCATCCGCGCCGCAACGGCGGCGGAGTTTGGTCTCGGCCAAAGCCATCCGCTCGATGTCGGGCCGCTCAACACCGTGGCGATCGAGGTCGTGGCCCAGGACGGCGCCCGCGTCATCGCGCGCGCCCCCGGCCTGCCCGACGTCCTGTTCGAGCATGACGGCCAGATCACCAGGCGCGAGGTGCGGGCGGTGACGCTGTCGGCGCTGGCGCCGCGGCGCGGCGAGCTCATGTGGGATATCGGCGCCGGGGCCGGTTCGGTCGCGATCGAGTGGATGCTGGCCGATCCGTCGCTGCGCGCGATCGCGATCGAAGCGCAGGCGGAACGCGCGGCGCGCATCAGGCGCAACGCCGCAAGCCTGGGGGTGCCGGAACTCGAAATCGTGCAGGGCGCCGCACCACAGGCGCTCGCCGCATTGCCGCCGCCCGACGCGATCTTCGTGGGCGGCGGGGCCAGCGATCCGGGCGTGCTCGATGCCGCGCTGGCCGCGCTGCGCGCCGGCGGCCGCCTGGTCATCAATGCCGTGACCCTGCAGACGGAGGGACTTCTGCTGGTGCGCTTTTCCGAGCTGGGCGGCGAATTGATCCGCATCGCGGTCGCGCGCGCCGAGCCGGTCGGCGGCATCGCGGGCAGCATGACCATTTGGCGCCCGGCCTTGCCGGTGACCCAATGGCGGTGGGTGAAGCCATGATCGTGGCGGGGGTCGGATGCCGGCGCGGCGCCTCGGCCGCCGCGATCGAGAGCGTCATCGCGGCCGCGCTCGCCCGCGCCGGCCTGGCGAGCCAAAGGCTCGATGTCCTCGCGACCGCGGAGTTCAAAGGTGACGAGCCCGGCATCGCGGCGGCGGCCGCGGCCCGCGGCGCATCCCTGATTTTAGTTGCGCAAGCCGATCTTGAACGCGCCGGCGGCCGCGCCGCACACTCGCGGCGGGTCGCCGAGCTGACAGGCGTGGGATCGGTGGCGGAGGCGGCGGCGCTGGCGGCCGGCGGTCCGGCCGCGCGCCTGCTGGTGCCGCGGATCGCGATCGGTCCTGCCACCTGTGCCTTGGCGCTGGTGGAGACGGCACCCTCGGAGGCTGCGTCATGACGGTGCATTTCATCGGCGCCGGCCCGGGCGCGGCCGATCTCATCACGCTGCGCGGGCGCGACCTCATCGCGCGCTGCCCGGTCTGCCTCTATGCGGGCTCGATCGTGCCGCGCGAAATGCTGATGCATTGCGCGGCCGGCGCCCGCCTGGTCGACACCGCGCCGCTGACGCTTGATGAGATCGAGTCCGAATTCGTGGCCGCGCACGCTGCCGGGCTCGACGTGGCCAGGCTGCAGTCGGGCGATCTCTCGGTCTACAGCGCGCTGGCGGAGCAAATCCGCAGGCTCAAGCGGCGCGGCATTCCCTATACGGTCACGCCCGGCGTCCCGGCTTTCGCGGCAGCGGCCGCCGCCATCGGGGCCGAGCTCACGGTGCCCGAAGTAACGCAAAGCGTGGTACTGACCCGCATGCCGGGCCGCGCCTCGCGCATGCCCGAGAGCGAGCGGCTTGCCGCCTTCGCGGCCACCAAGGCCACGCTCGCGATCCATCTGGCGATCCACCGGATCGAGGCCATCGTCACCGAGCTCAAGCCGTTCTACGGCGCCGATTGCCCGGCCGCCGTGGTGGTGCGGGCGAGCTGGAGCGATGAGCGAATTCTGCGCGGCACGCTCGCCGATATTGTTGGTCAAGTCGCGGCCGAGCCGATCGAGCGCACCGCGCTCGTCCTGGTCGGACGCGCGCTGGCAGCCGAGGACTTTCGCGACAGCGCGCTCTACGACCCGGATTATCGCCGCCGGTTCCGCGGAGGGGCGTCGTGATGGGAAGACGTAGCCCGCATGGAGCGCAGCGCAATGCGGGACAGCCCTCCCGGATTGCGCTACGCTCCATCCGGGCTACAGGCGCGACCGACCAACTTTCCGTCGCGATCAAACAATACCGTGTCGATCGCGATCTCCTTGCCTTCGACGACGCGCGCCGCGACCGTCCGGGCGGCTTGCGCGACCGCATCGCCGAGCCCGATCCCCGCCGCCTGCGCATGCCCCAAGGCTTCCGCGGCGGTATTGGCCGCCAGGATGCGGGCGCGCAAGTCCGCGCTGCCGCCGGCGGTCTCGGCCAGCCCGGCGAGCGCCGCCAGATCGACCTCGCCGCGCTTGGAATGAAGATCGAGCAGGCCCTGCGCCAACTTGGTCATCTTGGCGACGCCGCCCGCGATCGTGACCCGCGGCACCGGATGGGCGCGGACATATTTGAGCATGCCGCCGACGAAGTCGCCCATGTCGATCAGCGCGGTCTCGGGCAGGTCGTAGAGCTTGCGCACCGCCGCCTCCGAGCTTGCCCCGGTCGCACCCGCGATATGAGCGAGCCCGGCGGCGCGCGCCACGTCGATGCCGCGCTGGATCGAGGCGATCCAGGCCGCGCAGGAATACGGCACCACGATGCCGGTGGTGCCGAGGATCGACAGCCCGCCCACGATGCCGAGGCGCCCATTGAGGGTCTTGGCCGCCAGCTCCTCGCCGCCCGGTATCGCGATCTCGACCTCGACATCGCCGGCGCGGTTGGCGCGCGCGGCGACCTCCGCGATAGCGTCGCGGATCATTCGGCGCGGCACCGGATTGATGGCGGGTTCGCCCGGCGCAACCGCAAGGCCCGGACGCGTGACGGTGCCGACGCCGGGACCGGCCCGGAAGATGACGCCGCTGCCGGGCGCGCCGGCCCGCACGGTCGCCACGACCAAGGCGCCGTGGGTTACGTCCGGATCGTCGCCCGCATCCTTGATCACGCCGGCGCTGGCCGAGCTCGCGTCGCGGCGGGTGAGCGCCAGCGCAAACGAGACGCGCGCACCGCGCGGCAAGCTCACCGCGACCGGATCGGGAAATTCGCCCGTCAGCAGCGCCGTATAGGCGGCCTTGGCGGCCGCCGTGGCGCAAGCCCCGGTGGTCCAGCCGCGGCGCAGCGGGCCATCTGGTCTGGTCGTTTGTGTTGTCACCGGGATGCCTATAGTCCGCCCGGCCGCGACCGTCGCCCCCTCCATTTCCCTCCCGCGCTTGCGGGGGAGGGTTGGGCTGGGGGGAGCTGGGTCCCGTGAGCGGGCGTGGCCTCATCGTGTCGGCGCCGCGTTCGGGCGCCGGCAAGACCGTGATCACGCTCGCCATCCTGGCGGCGCTGCGGCGCCGGGGCATCGGGGTGCGGGCCGCCAAGGCCGGGCCGGATTATATCGATCCGGGCTTCCATGCGGCTGCGACCGGCGCGCCAAGTTGCAATCTCGACAGCTGGGCCATGGCGCCGGCGCTGCTCGACGCGCTGGTGGCGGAAGCCGCCCGCAATGCCGAAATTCTCGTGGTCGAAGGCGTCATGGGCCTGTTCGACGGTGTGGCCGGCCCGCCGGGCCGCCGCGGGACCACCGCCGATCTGGCGGCGCGCTTTCAATTGCCGGTGTTGCTGGTGCTCGATGTGGCCGGACAGTCCCAATCGGCGGCTGCCGTGCTGCGGGGCTTTGCGGTCCATGATCCGGCGGTGCGCATTGCCGGTGTGATCCTCAACCGCGTCGGCAGCGAGCGGCATCGCGCCCTGGTGGCCGACGCGATTGCTGCTCTGAACCTTCCGGTGCCGATCCCCGTTTTTGGCTCGCTGCCGCGCGACGCCACGTTGGCACTGCCTGAGCGGCATCTTGGCCTGGTGCAGGCCGGCGAGCATGACAGTCTCGCGCCGTGGCTCGATCGCCTCGCCGAATTGGCGGAACGTCATCTCGATCTCGACGTCGTGCTCGCCGGCGCGGCGCCGTTCCCCCCACCCCAACCCTCCCCGGTAAGCAGGGAAGGGAAAGGGAGGGGGCCTGCGAGTGCCGCGCTGCCGCCACCGGGCCAACGCATCGCCCTCGCCTGCGATCGGGCCTTCAGCTTCGTCTACCCGCACATTCTCGATGGCTGGCGGCGCGCAGGCGGCGAGATCGCGCGCTTTTCTCCGCTCGCCGACGAGCCGCCGCCGGACGACTGCGATGCCTGCTGGCTGCCGGGCGGGTATCCGGAGCTCCACGCGGGCGCGCTTGCGGCCGCGTCCCGGTTTCATGCCGGGCTTAAGGGTTTTGCGCAGACCCGTCCGGTCCATGGCGAATGCGGCGGCTACATGGTGCTGGGCCAAGGACTGACGGATGCGGATGGCGCGCGCCACGCCATGGCGGGATTGCTCGGGCACGCAACGAGCTTCGCGCAGCGCCAGCTGCAGCTAGGCTATCGGGAGGCGCGGCTGCGCATCGCGAGCCCGATCGGCCCCGCCGGCAGCGTGGTGCGCGGACACGAGTTCCACTATGCGAGCCTGACCTCGCCCGGTGCCGATGCGCCGCTTGCCGATCTCATCGACGGGCAAGGCCGCCCGCTCGGCCCATCCGGCGGCCGGCGCGATCGGGTCACCGGCACGTTCTTCCACGCCATCGCACCGGCTTGAACATAGATCAGATCACGGCTTGGCAGGCGCATCCTGCGCGGCGGATTTGTTGGAGACCTGCGCCTCCGCGAAAGTCGCCATGCCGGTGTGGCAGGCAAGCGCCGCGCGCATGAGCAAGACCGCAACGGCCGCGCCCGACCCTTCGCCGAGCCGCATCTTGAGATCGAGCAGCGGCACCAGGCCGAGCGCCTCGAGCAGATGGCGATGGCCGGCCTCGGCCGAGACATGGCCCGCAAGCGCATGCCTGACCGCATCGGGATTCAGCCGCGCGAGCGGCGCCACCGCGGCGGTCGAGACAAAACCGTCGAGCAGGATCGGGATGCAGCGCCGCCGGGCGGCGAGCGCCGCCCCCAGGATGGCGGCGAGCTCGCGGCCGCCGAGCGCCGCCGCGATCATCAGCGGATCGTCGAGCAGCGCGGCGTGCCGGGCGAGCGCGGCGTCAATGACGGCCTGCTTGCGGGCGAGCCCGGCCTGATCCACGCCGGTGCCGCGGCCGGCCCAGCGCGCGCCGCCGCCCCCGAACAGGGCCGCCGCGATGGCGGCCGCAGACGTGGTGTTGCCGATGCCCATCTCGCCCAGACAGACCAGATCCGCATCGGGCGAGACCGCGCCCGCGCCGGCCGCGACCGCCGCCAGAAAGGCGGCCTCGTCCATGGCCGGCGCCAGCGTGAAATCGGCCGTGGGCTCATCGAGCGCGAGCGCGATGACGCGCAGGTTCGCGCCCGCGGTCCTGGCCAGCTGATTGATGGCGGCGCCGCCAGCGTTGAAATTCGCCACCATCTGGGCGGTGACCTCGGCCGGGTAGGCCGAGACGCCTTGCGCCGTCACCCCATGATTGCCGGCAAAGACCAGAATATCGACGCGCTCCAGCCGCGGCGGATGGCGCCCTTGCCAGAGCGCGAGCCAGCCGACCATGTCCTCGAGCCGCCCGAGACTTCCCGGCGGCTTGGTCAGCGTCGCCTCGCGGTGAGCGACCCGCTCGGCCGCGCCGGGGTGCGGTTTCGGCACATGCAGACAGGCGTCACGCAGCGCGGCCAGGGAAGCAAAACCGCTCATCGACGACCTCTCCGGTGCGGGCGGGCTTCAAGCCCGCCCGCTTGAGTGACACGCTCGAGTGCCTAGCAAATTCGCCGCTGCCAGGCTTATAAAATAGCATCCAGCGGGGCGACAGATGACAGACGCGTGGTTGTCGACCGAGGCTTGGCTGCGTGGCGTCGTCCGCGACCTGCGGATCGGCCTGCTGTTCGCGACCCGGCTTCCGCTGCCGCAGCCGAGCCCGATCGGGGGCGCGGACATTGCGCGCGCCAGCTGGAGCTTGCCGGTGGTCGGCATGCTCATCGGTCTGCTCGGCGCATTGGTCTATTGGATCGCATTCCGTTTGGGTTTGCCGCCGTTGGTCGGCGCCGGCCTGGCGGTCACCGCGACGCTGGCCGTCACCGGCTGCCTGCACGAGGACGGGCTGGCCGACACCTTCGACGGTTTCGGCGGCACCGGCCGCGAGCGCAAGCTCGAGATCATGCGCGACAGCCGGATCGGCACCTACGGGGCCTGCGCGCTCATAATGTCGCTGCTGCTGCGCGTCGGCGCGCTCGCCAGCCTCGCCGGTCCCGGGCGGGTGGCGCTGGCATTGATCGCCGCGCATGCTGGCGGGCGCGCCCTGCTGCCACTGTTCCTGCGGTTGGTGCCGCCCGCGCGGTCCGATGGCCTTGCCGCCGACGCCGGCCGGCCGCCGCCGAGCAGCGTTCTGCTAGCGGCGGTGCTGGGCTTCGTCCTGCTGCTTTGGAGCCTCGGCGCCGCCCGCTCGCTCGTCGCGCTGTTGTTGCTGCTCGTGGTGCTCGGCGTCATGCGGCGGCTGTGCCTGCGGCAGCTCGGCGGACAGACCGGCGACGCGGCCGGCGCGCTGGAGCAGATCAACGAGATCGTGGTCCTGCTGACGGCGGTGGCGGGCCGCACCTAGGTGGCTCGCCGCGCGGCGCCGGCACCCGTTGCGTAGAGCAGACAGAGTGACACAGTGAATCGTCGGATGACTCAGGCCAAAGCGTTCGCCATGCTAGACTTTGCCCGAGCCAATCTGCGGATCGAGTCCAACCACCGCCCAGGAGCCCTCTGTGACGACCACCGTGCGTGACCCCCTCGTCAAACCCGTCCCGATCAAAGAGCTGCGTCCGACGCAGATCACCGTCGGGATGCGCGAAGTCGCGGCCAAGCGCGCGCGCTGGCGCGAGCAAGACACGAAGAAGGGCGCCGAGTTCCTCGGCAAGCACATGATTCCGGTCGTGCTCGGGCCGAAGGACCGTCATTTCATCATCGATCACCACCATCTCGCCCGCGCGCTGCACGATGAAGGCGTCAAGGACGTACTCATCACCGTGGTGGCGAACCTCCGCAAGCTCGAACCCGATGCCTTCTGGTTCGTCTTGGAGAATCGCAATTGGATGCACGCCTTCGACGACAAGGGCCGCCGGCGCGACCATGCGGACATTCCCAAATCGGTGAACGGCCTGATCGACGACCCGTTCCGATCCCTCGCGGGCGAATTGCGGCGCGCCGGCGGCTACGCCAAGGACACCACGATGTTCAGCGA